>CAYFVR010000079.1:0-18105 GCA_964346545.1 uncultured Desulfobacterales bacterium
GGGGAGAACGGCGCCGCCCGGAGGCGGCGTCGCACGGGGGGTCAGCGCGGGCCGAAGTGGGCCGCGATGGCCGACACCAGCCCCGGAATCGTGTAGGATTCGGCCTCCACGTCCACGGAAAAGCCCAGCTCCCGAGCCGTCTCCGAGGTGATGGGGCCGATGCTGGCCACGGTGGCGCCTTTCAGAAATGTCTTGGGATCGGCGTCCGGGGGAAAAAGGGCGCGGAAGTTCCGGACGGTGGAGGAGCTGGTGAAGGTGACCATGTCCACGCTCCCTTCCGCCAGTCCGGCATGGAGGTCGTCCACCCCCTCGCGGGCCTGAATGGTGTGATAAACGGGGATCTCGTCCACCACCGCGCCCCGGCGGATCAGCTCCGCGGGAAGAATCGGGCGGGCCTCGGCGGCGCGGGGAATCAGCACCCGCCGGTTTTTCAGGTCCACGCCCTCGAAGGCGTCCACCACCGATTCGGCGCGATAGCTTTCCGGAAGGATGTCGGTGTTGAGGCCGAAGTCCTTTAGCCGTTCCGCGGTGGCCGGGCCGATGGCCGCCGTCCGCGCCCGACCCAACGCCCGAACGTCCCGACCGGTTTCAAACAATCGTTCGAAGAAAAACCGGACGCCGTTGACGCTGGTGAAAATGATCCAGTCGTAGGCGGCCAGGGCGGCCAGCGCCTGATCCAGCGGGGTCCAGTCCGACGGCGGGACCACTTGGATGGTGGGGCATTCCAGGGTGTCCGCGCCCAGGTCCGCGAGCCGCTCCACCAGCTCGCTGGCCTGGCGCCGGGCCCGGGTCACCACGACGCGGCGACCCAGCAGCGGCCGTTTTTCGAACCAGCCCAGTCGATCTCGCAGCCCCGCCACGCCGCCCACCACGGTGATGGCCGGCGCCTTGAGGCCGGCGGCCCGAACCTTTTCCGCGATGTCGGCCAGCGTGCCGGAGACCGTGACCTGTTTGGGGGTGGTCCCCCAGCGCACCAGGGCCACCGGGGTGGCGGGGTCGCGGCCGTTTTCCACCAGCTTTTCCACGATTTTGGGCAGATTGCCCACGCCCATGAAGAAGACCAGCGTGCCGACGCCCCGGGCCAGGGACGGCCAGTGGATGGTGGATTCGGCCTTGTTCGGGTCTTCGTGGCCGGTGACGAAGGCGACCGCCGTGGTGTGGTCCCGGTGGGTGAGCGGAATGCCGGCGTAGGCGGCGGCCGCCACGCCGGAGGTGACGCCCGGGACCACCTCGAAGGCGATGCCGGCGTCCACCAGCGCTTCCGCCTCCTCGCCGCCCCGGCCGAAGATGTAGGGGTCGCCGCCCTTGAGCCGGGCCACGGAATGGCCCGCCCCGGCCTTCTCCACCAGCAGCGCGTTGATGCCCTCCTGGGACAGGGTGTGGTCGCCGCCCTTCTTGCCCACGTAGATCATTTCCGCCCCGGGACGCGCGTGGCGCAGCAGGGCGGGAGCGGCCAGGTAGTCGTAGACCACCACGTCCGCGGCGGCGATGCAATCCCGGCCGCGCACGGTGATCAGCCCCGGATCGCCCGGTCCCGCCCCGATCAGAAAGACCTTACCCGACGTCGTTTTCATGGTCCTCCTTCAGCCGTTCCAGAATGGGCGCGGCGCCTTTGTCCAGCAGCCGATCCGCCAGTTCCCGGCCCACCGTCTTCGCGTCGGATGCCGGGCCGGAATGAACGTCCCGGAAAACCGTCTCGCCGTCGGGAGAGGCCACCAGGCCGTCCAGGGAAAAGTTTCCGTTTTCCAGGCGGCCGTGTCCGCCGATGGGCACCTGACAGCCGCCCTCCAGCCGGTGCAGAAAGGCCCGTTCGCCCATCACCACGGTGCGGGTTTCGGGATGGTCCAGGGCGGCGACCAGCGGGTCCACTTCCGCGTCGCCGATGCGGGATTCCACGCAGAGCGCTCCCTGGCCCACCGCCGGAAGCATGACCGCCGGATCGAGGACTTCGGCGATCCGATCCCCGTAGCCCATGCGCTCCAGACCGGCCACGGCGAGGACGATGGCGTCCAATCCCTCGGATTCCAGTTTTCCGAGCCGGGTTTCCAGGTTCCCCCGGAGATTTTCGATCCGGAGGTCCGGCCGCGCGGCGCGAAGTTGGCAGGCCCGGCGAAGGCTGCTGGTGCCCACCCGGCCGCCTTGGGGCAGAGCGGCCAGCCCCCGGCCGTCGCGGCTGACCAGGGCGTCGCCGGGGTGGGCCCGATCCGGAATCGCGGAAATGTAGAGCCCTTCGGGAATTTCCGCCGGCATGTCCTTCATGCTGTGCACCGCCAGATCGGCCCGGCCGTCCAGCATGGCCTCTTCGATCTCCTTGACGAAAAGGCCCTTGCCGCCGACCTTGGCCAGGGGAACGTCCAATATCTTGTCCCCTTTGGTTTTGAGCACCACCAGCTCCACGGTCAGTCCGGGAAAGCGCTGGATTAAGGCGTCTTTTACCCAGTTGGCCTGCCACAGGGCCAGCTTGCTGCCCCGGGTGGCGATGCGAAGATGGTTCGCCGCCATCAGTGGCCGCAGCTGCCGCAACTGGTGGCGGCGCAGCCGGAGCAGGACGAGGCGCCGGCGGATCGGCCGACGGTTTCTCCGCCGCCGCCCTTGCTTACGAAGCCGCATGCGGACATCATCCGCTGGATGTGCTTGCCCCGGCACTTGGGGCACTCCGGCTGGTCGGCGCTGCCCAGCACCAGGCATTCAAAGTCTTTATTGCATTCGTCGCAATGAAATTCGTAGATCGGCATGATGGGTTCCTTTGATGACTGTTCGTTTGCAATCCAAACCGCCAAAGATAAATCATCCCCCGACGGAATCAAGCCGCCAGCCGCTCCAGAATTCCGGCGGCCAGCAGCGGCACCATGATTTCGTGATGCCCCACCAGATTGTATCCCCGCCCGCCGGTCAAGGTGGGACGGTGGACCACGTTGGTCATGGGGCGGTAGTGGCGGATGAAATCCATGTTGACGGTGGTGAGCGTTTCCACCTTGTGTCCCAGATTCCGGACCAGGGTGAGAGCCTTGAGAAAGACCTCGGGCAAAATCACCGCCGAGCCCAGGTTGAGATAGACGCCCTTTTCCAGGGTGGCCACCGCGGACGCGAAGGTCCGGAAATCCCGGTGGGTGGCCGCGCCGGCGGCGGCGGGGTCGAATTGCGGATGCATGTGGATGACGTCGGTGCCCACCGCCACGTGAACGGTGACGGGAATCCCCAGCCGCGCGCCGGCGGCCAGCAGGCTCTGGTGGGCGTGGGGCAATTCCGCGTCCAGGATGGCCCGCCCCACCGCCTCGCCCAGCCCCAGGTTTTCCCGGCCCGCCCGGTCGATGGCCCCGCCCAGGAAGCCGCAGGTTTCCCGGGCCATCCCGAAATCCCCCGCGCCCAGGCTCGCCGCCACGTCCTCGGAGGTGCCGCCGGTGGCGGCCAGCTCGAAGTCATGGATGATTCCGGCGCCGTTGACGGCGACGGCGGAGAGGATTCCCCGTTCCATAAGATCGATGAGCACTGGATTGAGGCCCACCTTGATGACGTGGGCGCCCATGCCCAGGGCCACGGTTCGATTGTCGGACGCCGCCGCGGCCACCGCTTCGACGACGGCCCGAAGATCCTGAACCGCCAGGATGTCGGGCAGGCCGTCCAGAAATCGGTTCAGGCCTCCCCCCGGCGTCCAGGGTTCGGCGAAATCGTGGGTCGAGACCTTGCTCTCCCGATCGGCCAGTGCGTAGGTCCGCACGCCGTTCAGGTTCAGCGGTTCAAATCGGCGGTTCATGGCGCCTCCCGGTCGGGGCGGTTGTCCTGGGAAATCCGGGAAGCGTCATCGCCGGAGGCCGTCGCGGCATCGGGGTCGATGGGGTCCGCGAACAGAATCCGGTCCACCAGTTCGCACAGGATGTGGGCCATGAGGATGTGGGTTTCCTGGATGCGGGCGGTGACCTGGGAGTCCACGTCCAGCAGGATGTCGCAGAGGTCCCGGAGCTTTCCCCCGTCGCGGCCGGTCATCCCGAGGGTCCGCAGGCCCGCGTCCCGCGCCGCCCGGAGGCCGACCACCACGTTTTCGGAGTTTCCGCTGGTGCTGATGCCCAGGGCCACGTCGCCGGGGCGGCCCAGGGCCCGCACCTGCTTGGAGAAGACTTCGGCGAAGGCGTAGTCGTTGCCGATGGCGGTGAGGGCGGAGGTGTCCGTGGTCAGGGCCAGGGCGGCCAGGGGCGGCCGTTCCATGCGGAAGCGGTTGACGAATTCGGCGGCGATGTGCTGGGCGTCGGCGGCGCTGCCGCCGTTGCCGAAGAGGAGCAGTTTCTTGCCGGCGGTCAGGGCTTCGGCCAGGGCGTCCGCGGCGGAGATCAGGCGATCCGTCCGCTCGCGGATGGTTCGCTCCTTCACGGCCACGCTTTCGGCCAGCATGTCGGTGATCAGGGATTTCAAAAAAGAACTTCCATTCCGTTGGGGTTCAGGAAACGACGGATCTTCTCGGGGCGCGCAGCCGCGCGATCCGATCCGCGCAGTCGATTCCCAGCCGGGCGGCGATTTCGTAGGCGGCCAGCGCCTCGTCCGAAAATCCCCGCCGGGCCAGGGCGTCCCCCAGCCGAAGGCGGCAGGTTCCGTTTTTCGGGGCCAGCTCCACGCCGTGCCGGCAGTAAAGCAGGGCGATCTCGGGGTCTTTCTCCCGCAGTTCCATCAGTTCCCCCAGGGCGGAGAGGGCCGCCGCGTCTCGGGGGTTCCGGCGCACGGCGTCCCGAAGGGCGACCATGGCTTCGTCCGGGCGGTTCAGCGCCAGCAGGGCTTCGGCCAAAAATCGCCGGGCGATTCCCGACCGGGGCCGGAGTTCCCCGGCGGTTTGGAATCGTTCGGCCGCCCCGGCCGGGTCCCCGGTCTCCAGCAGCAGGCGCCCGGCCTGAAAGACCGCCTCGAAGACGATTCCCCCGATGGCGATGGCGGCCTCGAATTTTTCCATGGCCCGCTCCGGCTCGGAGCGGAGCCGATGCGCGACGCCGGCGTTGTAGACCGGCATCATTTCCCGGGGGGCCAGGCGGGCCGATTCCTCGAAGGCGTTCAGGGCCGCGTCCAGCGCGCCCCGCACGCCGTAGCAGACGCCCAGGCTGTTGAGCAGATTGGGATCTTCCGGCGACAGCGACAGGGCCTGCTTGAATTCGGCGATGGCCCCGCGAACGTCTCCTATCTGATACCGGCGGTCGCCGCTGATGTGAAGGCTTGCGGCGTCGAAGACGGCGGTGCCGCCCGGCCCGATCAGTTCCGCGTGATCCAGCGCCTTGCGGGCGTTGCCGAACACCCGGGGACGGCGGAAGCCGGTCGTCGGATGAACGGCCAGCCCCACCGCGAGGGGATGTTCTTCGGCCTCGGGAAAGGCGTCCCGGGCCGTCTTGACGGTCCCAAGGGCCGACTCCGCGTCGGCCCCCGGCAAAAACAGGCCGAACAGGTCCTGCTCGATCAGCCCCCAAAGGCCGTTCCGTTTCCGGGCCGCCGTGTTCACCGCGTCCCCGGCCGAAAGCAGCAACGCCTCCGCCCCGTCCCGATCCCGGCGTCGTTTTTCCGAAAAACGGGAAAGGCGGAGCAGGGCGACGGCGAACCGCGATTCGGATTGAAGTCCTCCCCGGGCCGTTTCCATGAGATTTCGGCCCATTCGCAGTCCGGGGAACCGGTTGGCGAGCCGGCGGAGCCCCACCGGCGCGGGGTCGGGTTCCGGGGCGGGAATCGCCCGGTCGTTCTCCGTTCGATAAACCAGGAAGGAGCGGGTGGCGTGACGGGCCGCGCGGGGCGGCTTTCCGCCGAAGCTCATGGGGACGCCTCGTTCAGGATGTCGGCGAGCGCGTCGATCATGATCTCCACTTCGGGCTCCCGGACGGTGCGGAAATCCAGCAGCAGCCGGCCGTCTTCGATGCGGCCGACGATGGGCGGCGCGGCGGAACGGAAGGCGGTTTCCAGCCGGTTCGCGCTCCAATCGTCCAGCGTCAGCGCGGCGCAGCGGGTGGGCAGCTCCTGCAACGGCAGGGCGCCGCCCCCGATCCGGGTGACGCCGTCCACAAGGTCGCAGCGGAGACCGGGGCGGGAAAGGGAAAACGCCGATTGGCGAAATCTCTCCGCGCGGGCGCTCGCGGCGGCGAGCGGTTCGGTCATCATTTGGAGCGTCGGGATCGTCTCCATCGCCCGTTTCGGGTCCCGGTAGAGGCGCAGGGTCGCTTCCAGCGCGGCCAAAGTCATCTTGTCCACCCGCAGGGCCCGGGTCAGGGGGTTTTTGCGAATCCGGTCGATCATTTCCTTTTTGCCGACGATGAGCCCGGCCTGGGGGCCGCCCAGGAGTTTGTCTCCGCTGAAGGTCACCACGTCGGCCCCGGCCGCCACCGACTCCTGAACCGTGGGTTCCCGAATCAGGCCGTGGCGGCTCAGGTCGATAAAAGAACCGCTGCCCAGGTCGTTCATCACCGGAACGCCGTGTTTTCGGCCGATCCGGGACAGCTCCGATCCGTCGACCTCCTTGGTGAAGCCGACGATGCTGTAGTTGCTCTGGTGGACCTTGAGCAGCAGCGCCGTATCGGGCCCGATGGCCCGCTCGTAATCCCGAGGGTGGGTGCGGTTGGTGGTCCCCACTTCCCGGAGGATGGCGCCGCCTTTGGCCATCACGTCGGGAATCCGGAAGGAGCCGCCGATTTCCACCAGCTCTCCCCGGGAGACGATGACTTCCCGGTCCCGGGCCAGGGTTTCCAGGCAAAGCAGCACCGCCCCGGCGTTGTTGTTGACCGCCATGGCCGCTTCGGCCCCGCTCGCTTCGCACAGAATCTCCTCGATGGCGGCGTAGCGAATGCCCCGGCGGCCCCGATCCAGGTCAAATTCCAGATTGGAATAGTTCCCGGCGATTTCCATCACCGCGTCCAGCGCCTCGGGGGCCAGAATGGACCGGCCCAGATTGGTGTGAACGATGATGCCCGCCGCGTTGATCACCCGGCGCAGATTGGGCGTCATGGCCCGGGAAACGTCCGCGCCGATCCGTCGGAGAATCCGCTCCCGGTCCAACGTTTCCTCGGCCGGTTCTTGCCCGTCGGAGAGAATCGCGGTTCGGAGATCCGCCAGCGCCTTCCGAATGCACCGAACCAAGACCGCCTTCGGGGCATCGGCCAGCGCCGGATTCTCGACGGTCCATTCCAAAACCCGGTCCACGCCCGGAAGTCGGCGCAGGAGATGTTGACGTTTTTCGATAAGTCCCATTATTCCGTTAGAATCGAGGTGTTTATTGAGTAAATTCTGCTTATACCATCGGAACGCGCGCCGATTCAACCGAAATTCCGACCATTTCGCCATCGACGAGACGGCGAGTCCGTTTTTATTCCTTGCTTTGGGGAAGACCGATCTTGGGCCGGGGATTTTTCCGCCTTCGGGGGAAGAGGTCCGTTTGTCCCGTCCACCCCGCAAGGCGGTCTTGGATTATTGGTGTTTCGGCCGGCCTAAATTGTTGAACTTCAAAAATTGATGGTTAGCTTTTCTTTCAAGTAATTGAAAATACTTGTTCGAATCGGCGGCGTGTTCGGAGAAACGGTCCTTTCCGCGGAATGGCCGCGGAAGTCCAAGGGGAGGAGAATGTATCTGCAAAAATCGAGGTTTAAAACGTTTTTGATGGCCTACAAGTTTTGTTGGAAACAATAACGGCCGCAGAGGTTCCGTGATCAAGTTGCTGAATTTAAATTTAAAAAATATTTTGTTCGAGTTTTGGCACGGCGGGTGCATAGAATCTCGGCAAGCGAATTTTGGTTCCACCCCCAACAAGTTGGTTCCACCCCCAACAAGAAGGAATCCCCCCCATGAAGAAAACACTGAAAATCGCAGCTCTGATGATTTCCTATCTGGTAATGGCCGCTTCCGTCGCTTCCGCTTCCTGGGCTTCCGGTTCGGCCATCGTTTCGGATTCCGCGCATCTGATCGTTCTGGGCGTCAGCCTGATCGCCACCGGCTCCCTGTTGCGGGGGCGGATGGAAAAAGAGAATCTGGACGACAAGAACCGGGACGACAAAAAATAAAAGGTCGGTTTCCCGCGTCCGGGATTTTTTTGGGGATGGGTTTGCCGCCGATAGTTCCATGCCCTTATGTTTGGACGGAAGAGGAGAGTCGATCCATGTTTCGACGAAATAAGACGGCAATCGCCCTTTTGGGCGGATTTATCTGGCTTTTCTTGCCGAAAATGGTCGCGGCGGTTCCTTTTTCCGCGATGGAACACTTGGAAATCCCGATTCGGGCGGCGGGCGAATTCGTCGGGTTTCCGTCGTTCGTCATTCCCGATCGGCCGTTTTTGCGGTCCCCTCCCGTTTTGCCGGCCATCGCTCGGACGGCCTCGGTTTCGGATTCGGACGCGGATCTCTCCGTTGTCCGGGGGGACGGTTCCGACCGGCCGAACAAAACCATTTTTTCAACCAATTTGTCGGAAAAGCCGCTTATGGGGAGCGTCATGGGCGCGGAGGTGGGCATGGCATGCGCCAACCCGTCCGCGGGATCGGGGGCGCGAAGACCCGCGACGTTTACCTGGATGGCCGTCGGGTTCGCGGGAATGATCGTGGGACGTTTTCGCATGGGCCGGTTGTAGCCGACCGGCGACGGTTTCGGCTTTTGAATTTTCGGACGGGATGCGGCGCGACGCATCCCGTTTTGTTTTGGCGGAATCGGAGATCGACGATGACGATCCGGTTTTTCCAAAAGGCGTTGGAGATTGGCCCCCGCCGGTTTCCCCGTGAGATTCCCAAAGGGATTTCTTGCGCGAAAGGGCAATCGGGTATAGTATTCCGTGTTTTAACGCGGCCGGGGGAGAGTGAACATGCAGCGAGGCGCCCACGCCAATCGCCGAAAAGACCGATGGGCAACCGCCCTGGTGGCCAACGCGAGCGGCGAAATTTTCGAACTGGACGGCTATGTGGCCGTCGGCATGGCGGGAGGGGAGCGGACTCCTCTTTCCACCGCCAACACGATTCCCATGCCCCATGGCGGGGAATTGATGTATCTGCCCAATCGGCACCCCCTTCTTTACAATTCCCGAACCGACACCCTGGAGGTGTTGACCGAGAATCCTTTCGCGCCGGGAGAACCGCTGTTTCCCGTCGCGGCCTTTAATTCGCCCGGATACGTGCAGCGCTACCTGTCCGCTTTTATCGACATGGATCCCGAAGATGTTCTGCCGCTGTTTTCCTATGGGGCCGTGGGATGGGCCGAGGGCGGCTTCCGGACGTCGGTCATTCAGGTGGACGCCGAACCTCGGCAGGATCTGCGCCAGATGCCCGTGGAACGGGTCCGCACCGGCGTCAACCACATGCGCCGCATTCTGCCCCACAATCGCCTGGCCCGACATTTGGAGCGGTGCGCCCTGGAGTACGGCTGTCCGGCCGGGAAAAATTTCTTCCTGGGCCGATATGAAGCCCCGCTGCCCACGTCCCGGGCCTGCAACGCGCATTGCCTGGGCTGCCTCTCTCTCCAGGAGGACGCGCTGATTCCGTGCAGCCAGGATCGCATCGCCTTCACCCCGTCCCCGTCGGAGATCGCCGCGGTCGCCTTGGCCCACATCGGCCGGGTGCGCCGAAGCGTGGTCAGCTTCGGGCAGGGGTGCGAAGGCGATCCGCTTCTGGCCGCGGACGTCGTCGAACCGGCCATCCGGCAGATCCGTTCCGCGACCGACGAGGGAACCATCAACCTCAACACCAACGGGAGCCTTCCCCGGGTGCTGGAACGCCTCTTCGACGCGGGGCTCGACAGCGTCCGCATCAGCCTCAACAGCCTTCGGGCGGCCTGCTATCAAGCCTATTTCCGACCGTCCGGCTACAAATTCGACGACGTGCTCCAAAGCGCCGATCTTGCCCTCTCCCGGGGGAAATTCGTCTCCATCAACTATCTCAACTGCCCCGGTTTTACCGACACGCCGGAAGAAGCCGATGCGTTGGAAGCGTTCCTTTCGGCGCATCCCATCCACATGATCCAGTGGCGCAATCTGAATTTTGATCCGGTTTACTACTGGCGAACCATGAACGAGGCGGCCGTCCAGAGCCGCCCCATGGGCATGGATCGGCTCATGGAGCGGATTCGGAACGCCTTTCCCGCATTGCGACACGGCTATTTCAACCCGCCCCGGGAATCCTGGGCCGAGGAGATCGGCAATGGAGTGGCGACAGGTTAAGGTGGCCTTTCGGGCGACGGATCGGGATCGGGCCGCGGAGCTGATTTCGGCCGTTTTTTACGACATGGGGGTGACGGGGCTGGAGATCCACGACCCGGAACCGGACCCCGCCGCGGATTGGGCCGAAGCGCCGGCGGAAATCCCCAACGAGGACGCGGTCGTCGCCTATTTTCCCGAGAACGCGGCCTTTTACGAACGGATATCCGAACTGGAAGTGGCGTTGGATCGGCTGCGCCGGGAGGCGGGGCTGGAAATCTGGATGGGACTGCGAACGGTGGACGAAGAAGACTGGGCCGAGGCCTGGAAGACCTTTTTCTGGCCGGAACGGGTGGGGAATCGGGTGGTGGTCAAGCCGACCTGGCGGGAATACGTCCCCGCGTCGCCCGAAGAGGTGATCATCGAAATCGATCCCGGCATGGCGTTCGGGACGGGAACCCATCCCACCACCGCGCTTTGCATCCGGATGATCGAGGTGTATCTTCGTCCGGGCATGACGGTGCTGGACGTGGGCACGGGCTCCGGGATTCTGTTGGCCGCGGCCGCCCGGTTCGGCGCAAAACGACTGCGGGGCGTGGACATGGACCCGGTGGCGGTGGAAATCGCCATCCAGAACCTTCGCCTGAATGGCGCGAATCCGGGGGAATTCCAGGTGACCTCCGGCCATCTGGCCGCCCATGTTTCGGGCCGCCACGATTTCGTCGTCGCCAACATCCTGACCGACGTGGTTTTGGTCCTGCTGGACGACCTGGATCGCGTCCTCGCGCCCGGCGGAATGGCGGTTTTTTCCGGAATCACCGCCGAGAACCGGGTGCGCGTGGTGGAAAAGGCCGAATCCATCGGCTTCCGGCTGGTGGACATGCAGGAAGAGGACGGCTGGGTGGCCCTTTGCGTTCGACGGGTCCGGGAGGTCGCTTCCCTCCAATCCGGAACCGGCCGATAGGGAGGCGAAAGACCGCGCCGGGCCGCTTCATCCCCTTGTTTTCACCCATGAACCGCGCGGCCAAAAACCGAAACCCACGCCTTTGGCGAACGAGGGGGGCGGCCACCCGACTCCCGGATCGCGTCCGCGGGGAAAGGAGCAGGCATGACCACCAGGGAAATTCGCGTCGGGATCGTCGGGGCGGGGGGAAACACCCGCGCCAAACATATTCCGGGGTTCCGGGCCGTGGACGGCGTCCGGATCGTATCGGTCTGCAACCGGTCCCGGGCCTCGTCGGAGGCCGTGTCTCGGGAATTCGACATCCCCGAAGTGTATGAAAGCTGGCGGGAGCTGGTGGCCTCGCCGGAGATCGACGCCGTGCTGATCGGAACCTGGCCTTGCTTGCACGCCCCGGCGACCTTGGCGGCCCTTTCCGCCGGAAAACATGTGCTTTGCGAGGCGCGCATGGCCATGAACCTGGCCGAAGCCCGGGCCATGCGGGCCGCCGCCCTGGATCGACCGGAGCTGGTGGCCCAGCTGGTTCCTTCTCCCTTCACTCTCGGCGTGGACGCGGCGGTGATCCGGTTGCTCTCCGAAGGCTTTTTGGGCGAACTTGTGGCGGCCGACGTGACGGTTCGCTCCGGCGATTTTCCCGACCCGGCGGCTCCGCTGCACTGGCGGGAGGACGAGGAACGGAGCGGGGTGAACATCATGGGGCTGGGGATTTTCTACGAAGCGCTGATGCGCTGGATCGGCCCCGCGGAGACGGTGGCCGCCATGGGCGGACGGGCAATTCGTTCCCGAACCGACCCGGAAACCGGCCGGCCGCGATATCCCGAGGTTCCCGATCACCTGGAGGTGTTGGTCCGAATGCGGTGCGGCGCCCGGGCCCGGTTTCATTTTTCCACCGTTTTCGGCCTGTTGCCGGAAAAATCCATCACCCTTTTCGGAACCGAGGGGACCCTTCGCTTCGGGGATGGACGCCTGATCGGCGGCCGCCGGGACGACGATTCCCTAAAACCGATTCCGGCGCGCCCGGAAGAGGCGGACGAATGGCGGGTGGAGGCCGATTTCATCGCCGCCGTGCGTGGCGAGGCCCCCGTCCGGCTGACCACCTTCGAAGACGGCGTGCGCTACATGGCCTTCACCGAGGCGGTCCATCAAAGCCTGTCCCGCGGAGGGGTCGTTCCCGTGGAGACGATGGGTTCGTCGGTTTTCCGGGAAGGGGGGCGTTTATGATTCGGTCGAAGTGGCGGTTTCCGCTGTTCGGCTTGTTGCCGATGGTCCTGATCGTCCTGTTGAGCGGCTGCGCGTCGGAACCGCAAACCGCCGAGTCTCCGGCCTCCGTCGAGTCGCCCACGGGAAAAAAAGCGTCCCCATCGGAGGGGAGAGCGCTTCGCCGTCCCGCGCCCTCCCAAGCCGATTTCGAGGTGGGCCAAACCGCCCGAATTTCCGAGGTTTCCGCCGAAGTGGGCCCGGGTCGGGTCACCTTCGGCGTGCGGGGGACGCTGCCGGACGGTTGCACCTCGGTGCGGGGCCTCAACGTGGCCCAGAAGGATCGTCGCTTTGACCTCGCCGTCTGGACCGAACGGCCCAAGGAGACGATCTGCACCATGGCGCTCACGCCGTTTTCCAAGGAGATTTCGATGGATACCGGAGAATTGCCGCCGGGGGATTATACCGTCCACGCAGGCGAACGCTCGGCGACCTTTTCTCTGCCCGCACGGAATGCCGGCGGATAGACGACGCGCCCTTCCGCCGGAAATTCCGCTCCCGCCGCCGCCGGAGGGGCCAAGGATTCTCGATCGGGAATCCCGCCCCATCCCCTTTTTGATCCGCTCGCCGCGATCCCCGCGATTGCCTTCCCGCGAATTTGGTGAAAAAATCACTTGACGTTTGGGCAACGGTTCCAATATTAGACCGAACACTTTTCCGCGTCCTTCGGGGCGCACCCCCCTTCCAAAAACAAAAAGTTTCTCAAACCCGCATCGTCGGCCATTTTTCCGATGCGATGCAGAGGTGCGTCATGTCCATTCACAGGGCGATCGTCTTGTTTGTGCTGTTATTCGCGTTCGCGGCGGTTTCGGCGGCGACGGCGGAGGATGTGGTGTCATCCCGTGAGGGAACCGCCTCCTTTTACGCCAACATTCTCCACGGTCGAAAAACGGCCAGCGGCGCAATTTACGATCGGAACGAGTTCACCGCCGCTCACCGGAAGCTGCGATTCGGCACCCAAGTTCGGGTGACCAACCTGCTGAATCAGCAAACGGTTCAGGTCACCGTCAACGACCGGGGGCCATACGTCCACAGCCGGGAGATCGACCTTTCCTACGCCGCCGCCCGGGAGCTGGGCTTGGTGAAGCGGGGCGTGGCGCCGGTGCGGATCGACGTGTTGAAGCACTGAGGCGTTTTGCGAGAATTAAAATACCGTCCGGACTTCGTAGGGGCGCCCCTTGCGGGCGCCCTGGGGCTTTATCCCCGGTGCCAAGAACGGTAAATTCATTATTGCAAATCGCCTAAGAGCCCGATTGACCCGGGGCGTATGTGATACGCCCCTACCATTTTTTCGCCAAATGGAACGATATTGGGTTTTACTTCACCGTCAGCACCGGGCAGGGGGCTTCCATGACGATGTACCGGGCGTTGGAGCCGAAGACCATTTTTCCCACGTTGGAGCGCCGGCGGATGCCCACCACCATCAGGTCGATCCGGTTTTCCTCGGCGAACTGCACCAAATCCTCCCCCGGCCGCAGGCCCCGCACCAGCAGATGGGTTTCGCACGAACCGCCCTTTTCCTTGGCGTAGGACTCCGCCCAGGCCAGGTCTCCCTCCGCGTTCTTGATTTTTTCCACTTTTTTTTCGCTGGACCCCGACAACGAGCGAATGATGTATAGATGGGCGTCGAAGGCGTTCGCCTGCCGCGTCGCGACCGAAAGCGCCTCCTTGCCCGCGTTGCTGCCGTCGTAACCGACCAGTATCCGTTCCATGGATGATCCTTTCGGTGGGGTTTGGTTGTCGTTTCGGACGTATATCGGTTTTCGGAAAAATTTGGAAGTGCGGATGGCGGCTACACCGCGCCCGATTTCCGCAGGGCCGCGATTTCGGAGGCGCCCATGCCCAGCAACTCCCGCAATACCTCTTCGGTGTGCTCGCCCAGCAACGGCGGGTGACGGCGAAGGGTGGTCGGGGTTTCCGAGAGCTTGATGGGACTGCCCGCAAGCGGCACCGTTCCGGCGGTGGGATGGGGAACTTCCACCCGCATGTTCCGGGCCAGAACTTGGGGGTCGGCGAACACCTGGTCCAGCGTGTTGACGGGTCCGCAGGGGATTTTGGCGGTTTCCAGCGCCTGAAGCCAGTCCTCGGCGGTGCGCTCGCGGATGGCCGCCGCGATTTGGGGGACCAGCGCCGCCCGGTTTTGGACCCGCGCCGGGTTGGTGGCGTAGCGGGGATCGTCGGCGAAGCCGTCCAACCCGGCGATTTCGCAGAAGCGCCGCCATTGTCCGTCGTTGCCCACCGCCAGCGCGATATATTCCTCGCCCGCCGCCTCGAACGCCTGATAGGGCACGATGTTGGGGCTGGCGTTTCCCACCCGTTCCGGCGTCTTTCCGGATACCAGGTAGTTGCTGCCCAGGTTGACCAGCCAGGACACCATGGCGTCCAAAAGCGCCATGTCCACCTGCTGTCCCTCTCCGGTGCGGTCCCGGTGGCGCAGGGCGGAGAGGATGGCGGTGGCCGCGTACAGCCCGGCGGTCACGTCCACGATGGGCACGCCCACCTTCATGGGCGGGCCGTCCGGCTCGCCGGTGACGCTCATGATGCCCCCCATGGCCTGGATCATGAAATCGTACCCGGCCCGTTCCCGATAGGGGCCGGTCTGTCCGAAACCGGTGATGGAGCAGTAGATCAACCCCGGGTTTTCCGCCTTCAAATCGGCGTAGCCCAGCCCGAGGCGATCCAACGTTCCGGTCTTGTAGTTTTCGACGACCACGTCGCTATGCCGGGCCAGATCGCGGATGATCCGCCGGCCGTCGCCGGATTTGAGATCGACGGTGATGGACCGTTTGTTCCGGTTCAGGCACAAGTAGTAGGCCGCCTCGCCGCCGGTTTCCGGCGGGGACCAGCGGCGGGTGTCGTCGCCGACGCCGGGCCGTTCCACCTTGATCACGTCGGCGCCCAGGTCGCCCAAGACCATGGAACAGTAAGGCCCGGCCAAGACCCGGGAGAGATCCAGCACGCGAATCCCGTCCAGGGCGGAGGCTGAAGATGTCATGCCGTTTCCCTTTCCGTGACGAGGTAAACTTGGAGGCGGCATAAATTGCGCTTTCGAAGAACGAAAAATTGCCCCTACCGTTCGAAAACATGGATTTATAGCCGCCGAAAGTATAAATGGCCGCGGCGTTCCCGCTCCCCTTTTGCGGCGGAGAAACGCCGCTCCCGCCTCTACGCCCGGCCCCGCGCCCTGTCAAGCGGATTGTTCCGAACCGGAAAGCCTGATATGACGGTCGCTTTCGGGGAAACCGGCGGCGGCCCCGAATCTTCGTCGTTTCCCTGGAATCCGCCGCCGAAAAGGACGTAAAGGATGGAATTGCCGGAACGGGCCGACGTGCTGATCGTGGGCGGAGGGATTATCGGGCTGACCCTGGCGCGGGAGCTGGCCGGGCTGGGCTACGAGCGGATCGTGATTCTGGAAAAGGAGCCGGTCCCCGGCCACCACGCCTCCGGGAGGAACAGCGGCGTGCTCCACGCCGGTGTCTACTACGCCGAAGAGAGCATGAAGGCCCGCTCTTGCCTGGGGGGCAACCGGCGGATGAAGGCCTATTGTCGGGAGAAGGGGCTGACGGTGCTGGAGGCGGGCAAGGTGGTGGTGGCCCGGTCCGAGGCGGAGTTGCCGACCCTGGACACGCTCTTCCGGCGGGCCCGGGCCAACGGCGCAAGGGTGGAGATGATCGACGAGGCCCGCTTGGCCGAAATCGAGCCCAACGCCCGCACCGCCGGCCGGGCGATGCACGTCCACGACACGGCGATGGTGGACCCCAAGCAAGTGCTCCGCGCTCTGCGGCGGGACCTGGAGGATTCCGGCGCCGTTCGGATGGTGTTCGATTGCGAGCTGACCGGCCTGCGCGGCTCCCGGACCGCCGTGACGTCGCGGGGAACGATCCGGTTCGACCGGTTCGTGAACGCGGCGGGGGCCCACTGCGACCGGGTGGCCCGTCGCTTCGGCGTGGGCGAGAAATATCGGATGGTTCCGTTCAAGGGCATTTATTTCAAGCTGCGGGAGGGGCTGCCCTGGACCGTGAACGGGAACATCTACCCGGTGCCCGACATCCGGAATCCCTTTTTGGGGGTCCACTTCACCCGGAACGTCCACGGGCCGATCTATTTGGGGCCCACCGCCATTCCGGCCTTCGGGCGGGAAAATTACGGGATTTTGGATGGAATCGACGCGGAGGGGCTGGAAATCCTGCTGACCGACGCGGCGCTTTTTTTCGCCAACCCCAAGTTTCGGCAGGTGGCGCTCACCGAGCCGCGAAAATATCTCAAGTCTTTTTTCTACAAGGACGCCGCCGCGCTGGTGAAGCGGCTGGAACCCGAAGACGTCGTGCCGTCGGACAAGTCGGGCATTCGGGCGCAATTGGTGGACTGGGAGAGCAAGGAGCTGGTGATGGACTTTCTGGTCACCGCCGACGGCGACGCGGTCCACGTGCTCAACCCCATCTCCCCGGCCTTCACCAGTTCCATGTACCTGGCCCAGGTCATCGCGGGGGATCACTTCGGCGGGCCGGGGCCGGGGCCGGAGTGAAATTGGAAGCGGCGGGGGAAGTTGGAAGGGAGGGAAAACCCGTTCGGGTTCCCCTTGCCTTGGCCGGGGGAAGAACGGCCGACGCGAGGAGAAGGTGTTTTCGGAAAAGGGAGAAGCGATCGGATCAGGTCCCGGTTCGCGGAACCGGCTCTTCCTCAAAGGAAGGGATGTGGGTGCGCAGAAATCCGACGATTTCCTGGATCAGCGGATGAGCCGCCATTCGGTCAAACGACGCCCGGGGCAGATGAGAGATCAGTTCGAGTTCGTCGCTAATCGTATCGCTTCGTTGGATCAGTTTGCGTAGCACCTCGCTGGGCCGGTATTCCGCCTTGACCAGTTCCGCAGGGTCGGGCCGGACGCCCAAAGCTTCTTCCAAACCGGCGATTTCCGAAAAAAAAATCACCTCCACTTCGGGAATGGCCAATGCCACGTGGTAGGGTGCGCTTCGGGCTGCGGAGCCGATGAGTTCATCCAAAATGGCTTTGTCCTCGCGGATTTTCGCCGTTTCGGTTGTGTCGGAATCGGTGAGCAATACAGTGGGCCGTTGACGTTCCATTAACAGCGAGCGGCAGAGCGCCACGGCGGAAGATTTTCCATTTGCATTGGCGATGCGCACTTCATCAAATAATGGATATGGAAGCAGCCGGTGGATGAGGGCCGCGTCCAGTCCTCCCTCAACGACGATAATGCCCTTCATGGGTTTTCCTCCATTTCAATGGTGAAATAATCTGGCTCCCCTTGTTCAATATAGTAGTGATATTTTTTTCGCAGTGCAGCGATAATTGACCGTTTTTCCAACGCCATGCCGATTTCATTGCCTTCCCAAAGGAGAATCGCTTGGGGCGCCATGTATTTGGAAATTAAACGGGCGGAACGGGAAAATCCACTTTTGCTGATTACCGAGCCTAAAATCCCGGCCGGCCTCCGCATGAGCTGATTTCGAAGCTTGGCGATCGGCTCCACGGTCACGGCCTCCGCCGTGTCTTTGCATTCCAGCAAGCAGGTTATGCCGCCAAGATAGACCACGCCATCAATCTGTTCGACCCTTTCGCCCGCGATTTTCGTTTCGAAGGGCCAGGTGATTTCCGCGCCGTCGAGTTCGAACGCCCGCAGAACCAAGTGTTCCAGCGCTTTTCCGGGAGGCCATCCGGGCGTTTCGCCCGAGAGGATTCCGTTCCAAAGATTCCGGAGTCCGGACCAATCCATATCTCGAATCCGAACAATATACTCGGCGGAAGACGA
>CAYFVR010000080.1:0-12384 GCA_964346545.1 uncultured Desulfobacterales bacterium
TCATCAGCGGCCTGGTCATATACGTCCTCATCTCCCGGCATTGGGTTCATCCGCTGGGGCTGTTCGTCGGGCTGTCGGTGGTGGTGGTCAGCATCATGCTGGCGACGATACTGGAATTCCGAAACCTTTTTTTTAAGGAGGCCGTGTAAGGTGGAACATCCCTATCTATTCTTCGTGAAATTGTTCGAGCTGGTGGGCTTGGGCCACTTTGCCCACGCGAACCCGCACGTCGTTTATTCTTGGGTGGTCATGCTGCTGCTGATCGGACTCGGCGCGCTGGCCGCCAAGGGCGTGTCCATGATTCCCTCCAAGGGGCAGAACTTCTTCGAGGTTCTGATTTCGGGCATCGAAGAGTTCATGGTGACCGTCACCGGCGAAGAGGGGCGTTGGCTCTTTCCCCTGGCGGCCACCATCTTCATCTACATTTTCATCGGCAACCTGATCGGGCTGGTGCCGGGCTTTTTTCCGCCCACCGCCAACCTGAACACCACTCTCTCCTGCGCTCTGGTGGTGGTCGTCTTCAC
This sequence comes from uncultured Desulfobacterales bacterium, assembly GCA_964346545.1. Taxonomy (GTDB): domain Bacteria; phylum Desulfobacterota; class Desulfobacteria; order Desulfobacterales; family Desulfococcaceae; genus CAYFVR01. The sequence goes on from CAYFVR010000080.1 coordinate 525, forward strand.
CCACGTCATCGGGGTGAAGTATCACGGCGTCGGCTACATCAAACATTTCCTCGGGCCGGTCTGGTGGATGACGCCGATCATCTTCCCCATCGAACTGATCGGCCACGTGGCCCGAATTCTTTCCCTCTCTTTCCGTTTGTTCGGCAACATGATGGGCCACGAGCTGGTGCTGGCCATCCTGTTCGGCCTGGCGGGCGCCTTTTTCGCGCCGCTGCCCATCATGGCCCTGGGCATCTTCGTGGCCCTGGTGCAGGCCTTCGTGTTCTTTCTGCTGTCGGTCATGTACTTCACCGGCGCCATGGAGCACGCCCACTAAAAAAAATCGATTCGGCAACACGGGGGGGCACCCCCATTGCGCATACGATGGAAGATGGGATTTTTGGAAGAAGCGCGGTTTTTCATTTAACTCAAAGGAGGTAGTCTAGTGGAAGCATTGCAATTCTTTATCGCGTGTGTGACGGCGGCCGGTTTTGGCATCGCGGTGGCGGCGTTCGGTTGCGGCATCGGCCAGGGCCTCGGCCTCAAGGCCGCGGTGGAAGGCGTCGCCCGCAACCCCGAGTCCTCCGGCAAGGTCACCGTGACCATGTTGATCGGTCTGGCCATGATCGAGTCGCTGTGTATTTACGCGCTCGTTATCGCCCTGATCCTGATCTACGCGCATCCCCAGGCCGGCGACATCGCCAAGCTCCTTGGCGGCCACTAAGACATAGGCCGAACGCAAATAAAACGGGCGGGGTCTTTCGACCCCGCCCGTTTTGCGTTTTGGGGCGGAAGTTTGCGTGAACGGACCCGGGATCGACGAGTCGCGGTCCTCGAATCGGGGGCGGCCGCAAGCCGGCGACGAGCGCGGCTCGTCCTTGCCGGGAGCGGCATGGATATTGTCGCAAATCGCCTAAAAAACAACGCCTCGGCTCGTCCCCGAATTCGCTCCACCCGAAGGAAGGCGGCGCCGGATGAATTTCATCCGGTTTTTTTCATGGCCGCCGACCGGTCGGGGAGGATGTCGCGCAGGAATCGGCCGGTGTGGGATTCGGGGATTTCCGCCACCCGTTCCGGCGGGCCTTCGGCCACCACGCGGCCCCCGCCGTCGCCGCCTTCCGGCCCCAGATCGACGAGATGGTCGGCCGATTTGATGACGTCCATGTTGTGCTCGATGACGATGACGGTGTTGCCCCGATCCACCAGGGCGTTGAGCACGTGGAGGAGTTTCTGGATGTCGTCGATGTGCAGGCCGGTGGTGGGCTCGTCCAGGATGTAGACGGTCCGCCCCGTGGCCCGTTTGCTCAGCTCCCGGGCCAGCTTGACCCGCTGGGCCTCGCCGCCGGAGAGGGTGGTGGCCGCCTGGCCCAGCCGAATGTAGCCCAGCCCCACCTCCGAGAGCGTTTCCAGCTTGGTCCGGATGACGCCGATGTTTTCGAAGAACTCCAGGGCCTGGTTGACGGTCATGTCCAGGACTTCGGCGATGGTTCGTCCCTTGTAGCGGATTTCCAGCGTCTCCCGGTTGTAGCGGAGACCCCGGCAAACGTCGCAGGCCACGTAGACGTCGGGCAGAAAGTGCATTTCGATCTTGATGATGCCGTCGCCCTGGCAGGCTTCGCAGCGGCCGCCCTTGACGTTGAAGCTGAACCGGCCCGGCTTGTAGCCCCGGGCCCGGGCGTCGGGCGTTTGGGCGAACAGCTCCCGGACGTGGGTGAAGACGCCGGTGTAGGTGCCGGGGTTGGAACGGGGGGTTCGGCCGATGGGGGACTGGTCGATATGGACGACCTTGTCCACCCGTTCGATTCCCTTGACCCCCTTCGACGCCCCCGGCGGCATCCGGGTCTGGTGGAGGCGGGCCGCCAGGGTCCGGTGGAGGGTTTCCAGCACCAGGGTCGATTTGCCGGAACCGGAAACGCCGGTGACGCAGATGAAGCAGCCCAGGGGAAACCGAACGTCGATTCCGTCCAGGTTGTTGGCGGAGGCCCCTCGGACCTGGAGACATTTTCCGTTGCCCGGGCGCCGGGTTTCCGGGATTTCGATGGCCTTGGCCCCGGAAAGATACTGGCCGGTCAGGGATTCCGGCGCGGAGGCGATCTGGTCCGGCGATCCGGAATAGACCACGCGGCCCCCGTGCCGTCCGGCCCCCGGCCCCATGTCCACCACGTGATCGGCGGTTCGAATGGTCTCCTCGTCGTGTTCCACCACCAGGACGGTGTTGCCCAGATCCCGCATGCGGACGAGGGTGTCCAGCAATTTCCGGTTGTCCCGCTGGTGCAGGCCGATGCTGGGCTCGTCCAGCACGTAGAGCACGCCGGTGAGCTTGGAGCCGATTTGGGTGGCCAGCCGGATGCGCTGGCTTTCGCCGCCCGAGAGGGTGTTGGCGGTTCGATTCAGGGTGAGGTAGGTGAGCCCCACGCTCTCCAGAAAATGGAGTCGGTCTCCGATCTCTTTGAGAATGCGCTCGGCGATGAACCGTTCCTTTCGGGACAGCCGCGGTCCCAGGGCTTGGACGAACCCATGGGCGGCGGAAATCGAAAGGGCGGTCGCCTCGCCGATGGTTCGCCCCCCCACCCGAACCGAGCGGGAGGCGGGATTGAGCCGCTGGCCGCCGCAGGCGTCGCAGGGACGGAAGGTCATGAACCGCTCGATCTCTTCCCGGGCCGCCTGGGAGCTGGTTTCCACGTAGCGGCGTTGGAGTTTGGGAACGACGCCCTCGAAGGCTTTCCGGTAGGTGACTCGCCGCCCCTTGCGTTCGAAGTAGAATTCCACCTCCTCGCCGCCGCTCCCCCGCATAAGGGCTTCCCGGAACCGCTTGGGCAGCTTTTGGAACGGCGTGTGGATGTCGGCCCCGAAATGGCGGGCGAGGGCTTCCAGGAATTCGGTGAAGTGGACCGAGTTCCGGTTGGCCCAGGGCAGAATGGCCCCCTCGCGCAGGGAAAGCTCCGGATTGGGCACGATCAGGTCCGGGGAGAAGTCGATGGTGGCTCCCAGGCCGTCGCAGGCCGGACAGGCCCCCTGGGGCGAATTGAAGGAAAAGCTGGCCGGGGTGAATTCCGGATAGCTGATGCCGCATTGGACGCAGGCGGCCCGTTCGCTGAACAGCACCGGTTCGCCGTCCGTCGGCCGGATGGTGACCCGTCCTTCGGACTGGGCCAGGGCCAGTTCCACCGAATCGGCCAGCCGGTTCCGGATCTCGGGCTTCAGGACCAGCCGGTCCACCACCACCGAGATGGTGTGTTTCCGGTTTTTGGCCGCCGGCTTGACCGACTCCAGGAGATGGATTTCCCCGTTCACCTCCACCCGGGAGAATCCCTCCTTCCGCAATCGCTTGAACAGCCCCTCGTGGGTCCCTTTCTGGCCCGCGATCAGCGGGGCCAGAACCAAAATCCGGCTTTTTTCCGGCAGGGCCATGACCTGGTCCACGATCTGGTCCAGAGACTGGGAGGTGATGGGGCGGCCGCAGGAATGGCAGTGGGGAACGCCCACCCGGGCGTAGAGAAGGCGGAGGTAGTCGTAGATTTCGGTGACGGTGCCCACGGTGGAGCGGGGATTGTGGCCGGCCGTTTTCTGCTCGATGGCGATGGCCGGGGACAGCCCCTCGATGAGGTCCACGTCGGGCTTGTCCATCCGCTCCAGAAACTGCCGGGCGTAGGCGCTGAGGGATTCCACGTATCGCCGCTGGCCCTCGGCGTAGAGGGTGTCGAAGGCCAGGGTGGATTTGCCCGAGCCCGACAGGCCGGTGACGACGATGAGGGCGTTGCGGGGCAGGGTCACGTCGATATTTTTCAGGTTGTGCTGTCGGGCGCCGCGCACCACGATGGATTCCGATGGCATAAATCCCGTTTCCGTTGAAAGAGTCAGGGGCGCGCCGAAAATGGCGCGCGGGTTTCAGGCGCCCTTATGATAAGCGCTCTTGCCCGGCTGGCAAACCGGGAACCCCAAAGATGAAAAACCTCGATAATCGGCGAAATGTTAAGATTGCGTTAGATCGCGTTTGGCGTCGCCGTCGCCGGGACCGGCCGATATCCTTAAAATCCGTGGACATACGAAGTCGCCGACGAATCGCCGGGCTTTTCGGGCTTTTGGCGGGGGTTCAAGTCGATTTTTCATGAAAAAACAGGTGGATGTAAAATTCGCCCAAGGTCGGGTCCCAACCGGGGCGAGCCGCTCTCTTCCGGTTTGACGGCGGTCGCCGAATCCCGTAGATAAGCGGCCTGTATTTCCAATAAAATGTACGACCTGCCCATATGGCCCTCCCTCCATCCTCCACCGGGAACGGCGGTCTTTTCGCGCAGCGGCAATTCAACGGACATTCATGGAATCGATCTGGAAACAGGCCAAATCCGCGATCAAACGCAAAATTCCGGCCCACAGCTACCGCATGTGGATCGAACCGGTGGCCTTCGTCCGCCAGGAGGGGGAGGCGGTCGTGGTGTGTTGTCCCAATTTCTTTTCCCGAAAGCGGGTTCTGGACCACTACGGCGCCCTGCTCCGGGAAGAGCTGCGATCCGCCGCCGACGGGCCCTGCCCCCTGGTGGTGGAAATCGGCCCAAGGCCGGCCGGAAATGGCAAAAAGTCCGGCAAGGGGGCGGAGGGGACCGGCGCGCCCCGGGGCGGCGGAAACGCCCGGCGGCCCGCGGAAAAAAAGCCGCCCGAACCGCCTCTGGCGGATCAACCGCTCCGGGCCCGGTGGCCCTCCGCCGCGACCCAGCTTCAATTGCCCGGCGGGCCGCCCCCGTCCTCCTTCGGCCGGATCATGCGGAAAAACTACACCTTCGACCGGTTCGTGGTGGGCCAGAACAATCGGTTCGCCTATTCCGCCGCCCTCGGGCTGGCTTCGGAGCCGACCCGAAATCATCACTCCCTGTTTCTCTCGTCGGAGACCGGGCTGGGAAAGAGCCACCTCTCCCAGGCCATCGGCCACCACATTCTGAGCCATTTTCCCGCGGAAAACGTCTTCTACATCACCGCCGAGGACTTCACCAGCGAGATGGTGCAGGCCTTTCGCAGCGGCGGAATCGATCAGTTCAAGGAAAAGTACCGGCGCAAGTGCGACGTGCTGCTTCTGGAGGACGTCCATTTTCTCACCGGGAAGGAGCGGACCCAGATCGAGCTGGCCCTGGCCCTGGACGACCTGCTCAACGCCGACAAGAAGCTGATCTTCACCAGCGCCTGCCTGCCGGCCAACATTCCCCGGCTCAACGATCAGCTCCGGTCCCGGCTGTCCGGCGGGCTGATCAGCAATATCGAGCGGCCCGATTTCGCCACCCGGGTTCAAATTTTGCGGCGAAAAATGGTGGATCACGGCGTCCAGCTTCCCCGGAACCTGGTTGAGTACCTGGCCTCGGAGCTGTCCGACAACGTCCGGCAGCTGGAAAGCGGGCTCATCGGAATTTCGGCCCGGGTGTCCCTGGCCGGGGAGCGGGTGGACATGCGGTTGGCCCAGGAGGTGGTGCGCGGCATCACCTCCCGAACCCGCTCCATCACCCTGGATTCCATCAAGGAGCTGGTTTGCCGCCATTACGGCGTTTCCGCGGAGGAGTTGGAGTCCCGGTCCCGGAAGAAGCGGATCGTGCGGCCCCGGCAGATGGCCATCTATCTGGCCCGGAAGTACACCGACCAGTCTTTGCAGGCCATTGGACGCAGCTTCAACCGGTACCACGCCACCGCCATCCACTCCATCGGCGCGGTGGAGAAAGGCGTCAAGGCCGACGCCGCCATGAAGGAACAGCTTCACCATCTATGCGGACAATTGGAATCGGGAGACGCCTGAGGCCAAAAATGCTTCGGCGATTTGTGGAAATATCCATGCCGATCCCGGGTTGGGCGTGGGGATTGACGCGGAAGGTTTAAATCTGGATCAAAGTCGCCGGGGGGCGAAACGGGGCGGGTGGATCGAAGAGGGCCGGAAAAAACCGGCGTGGGGAAGGGCGCAAAAAAAGGGGCCGGCGGAAACCGCCGGCCCCGCGACGTTTTATTGCACGTTGAAGTACATGGTTTCCGAGGTGATCATGTCTTCGAGAAGCTCCATCTGCTCGCTTTGCTCCCGTTCGATGCAGCAGCGAAGGCCGAGGGCGCAGCCGCGGCGGCAGATGTCGTTTTCCCGGTTGAATTCCCCGAAGCATCCCAGGAGTTCGTTCAACAGGCGATTTCGGCTCGAACTTTCTTTCATGGACGGTCCTTTGGTTCCAGTAAAGTGATCATTTCGGGGTGAACGGCGCCGTTGGTGGCCAGAATTTCCGCCGCGTCCGGGACATGGGGGGCGCCGGAAAAATCGGTCGTCCGACCGCCGGCCTCGCGGACGACGAGGGCGCCCGCGGCCGTGTCCCACGGCTGGAGATTTTCCTCCCAGTACCCGTCGAGACGGCCGCAGGCCACGAAGCAGAGATCCAGGGCCGCCGACCCGTATCGTCGAACCCCTTGGGCCGCGTGGAGGCAGCGGGCGAAGCGCGGCCCGATCCGGTCCCAATTTTCCTTGAAATTGTAGGGAAAACCGGTCGCCAGAAGGGCGTCGCCCGCGGCGGCGGTGTCGGAGACCCGAATTGGGGCGCCGTTCAAAAACGCGCCGCCGCCGTCGGTGGCCGCGAACAGCTCTCCGGACACCGGATTCAGCACGACTCCGACGACGATCCGACCCGCGTGGGAAAAGGCGATGGAGACGGAAAAGACGGGCACTTGGTGGGCGTAGTTGGTGGTGCCGTCCAGCGGATCGACGATCCACAGACGATCCGGATCGCCGGATCGGCGGCCGCTTTCTTCCGCGAGGATGGAATGGGCGGGAAAGTTCGCCCGGATGGCCGAGAGGACGGCGGCTTCGGAGGCGGTGTCCGCTTCGGTGACCAGGTCGATGGGGCCTTTCTTGGCGACCGAGCGCAGATTCCCGAAATGTTCCCGCAGCACCCGGCCGCCGCGGTGGGCGGCGCCGACGGCGACCCGACGAATGGCGTTCAGGTCCATGGCGATAAACTGATCGATTTTTCGGGGCTTGTCAAGAGATGGTTTGCGTGTTTTCCACATGGGCGCTCATTTTTTCGATCAGCGGCAGCAGCGTTTCCCGCTTCAGGGCCGACACCGGAAGGCCGTCCAGGCTTCGGGCCAGTCCCGGCAGATCCTCGGCGGCCACCCGATCCGCCTTGTTGAGGACCCGGATCTCCGGCGTGTCGGAAATGCCCAGTTCTTCCAGGATTCGCTCCACCGACCGAATCTGTTCCGGATGGCGGGGATTGGCGACGTCCACCACGTGGAGCAGCAGGTCGGCGCCGCGCAGCTCCTCCAGGGTCGCCCGGAAGGCCACCATCAGGTCCTTGGGCAGGTCGCGGATGAACCCCACCGTGTCGGTGATGATCACCTCGACGTCCCGGGGAAAACGCAGCCGCCGGCTGGACGGGTCCAGGGTGGCGAAGAGCCGGTTTTCGGCCATCACCTCGCTCTGGGTGAGGGTGTTGAGCAGGGTCGATTTGCCGGCGTTGGTGTAGCCGATGATGGAAATGACCGGCAGCCCCCGCCGTTCCCGCCGCGCCTTTTGCTGAGCCCGTTGCTTGACCACGCCCTTGAGCGCCTTCTCCAGCCGGTTGATCCGGTCCCGCACCCGCCGCCGGTTGATTTCCAGTTTGGTTTCCCCCGGCCCCCGGCCGCCGATGCCGCCCGTCAAGCGGCTCATGGCGGTGTTTTTTGCGACCAGCCGCGGCAGCAGATATTTGAGCTGGGCCAGCTCCACCTGGAGCTTGCCCTCCCGGGTCTGGGCCCGCCGGGCGAAGATGTCCAGGATGAGCTGGGTCCGGTCGACGACTTTGAGTTCCATCCGGTCGGTGATGGATCGAATCTGGGACGGGTTCAACTCCTGGTCGAAGATGATCAGGGACGCTCCCCGCTGGAGGGCCAGCAGGGTCAGCTCCTCCAGCTTTCCCGAGCCCATGAGAAACCGGGGGTCGGCCTTTTTCCGGAGCTGGAGGACGGTGTCCGCCACGTGGACGCCGTTGGAACGGGCCAGTTCCCGCAGTTCGTCCAGGGAATCGAGCGCCATTCTTCGGGGCCGGGTGGTGACGCCGACCAGGATGGCCCGCTCCTGGCCCGTTTTGCTGGCGTACAGCGCCCGCAGTTCGGCCAGTTCGTTCTCCAGCGCCTTGATCCGCTCGTCGCACTGGATGTCCAGCCGGTCGGGCGTTCGTGGCTCCAGGAGCCGATAGGGGGCGTCGGCCGGTCCGTCGGGCAGGATGTGGCCGATATGGACCTGGTGGACGCCGGCGTCCGGGGTCAGGGTCATGGCGGCCATCAGGTCGAGCCGCAGAAGGGCCAGGTCGTTCAGGTCGTCGGGGGTGAGCGGCTCGTTTTTGAGATGGGTGTGGACGCATCGCAACCCCTTGAGGCGGCCGGGGAGAGTCCGGTAATCGGGCGTGTCCGGAATGACGATTTGCTCGGCGTCGCCGACGATGACGTAGGGGATTTTTCCGGCGCGGTCCACCAGTACGCCCACCTGCCGGCCGATTTCGTCGGAGATCCGGGCCATGTCCCGGGCCATGTCCGGCGCGACGAGAAAGCCGGGCGGCACCCGCCGACGGGTGAGGTTTTCCAATCGGCGGACCTGTCCGCTTCGGAGGCCCGAGAGATCGCCGGAAAGGCCGGTCATGCGGGTTCTCCGCCGCCCATGCCGTCGGGGGCCATGTTCTCGAACCGGGTGTACTGGTCGAGAAAGGTGAGGTGGGCGGTTCCGACGGGGCCGTTTCGCTGTTTGCCCAGGATGATTTCGGCCCGGCCCCGATAGGGGTTGTTCTCGTCCTTGTTGTAGACCTCGTCCCGGTAGATGAAGGCCACCACGTCGGCGTCCTGCTCCAGCGCCCCGGATTCTCGGAGATCCGAGAGCATGGGCCGTTTGTCCGCCCGCTCCTCCAGCTTCCGGTTGAGCTGCGAGAGCGCCAGGACCGGCACGTTCAACTCTTTGGCCAGCCCCTTGAGCGCCCGGGAGATTTCCGAAATTTCCAGATCCCGCCGTTCGGTGCCGGCCCGCCCCCGCATGAGCTGAAGGTAGTCGATGATGATCATCCCGATGTTCTGGTCCATTTTCAGGCGACGGGCCTTGGCCCGAATTTCCACCGTGCCCAGGTCGGGGGAATCGTCGATGAAGAGCGGCGCTTCCGAGAGCACCCCGGCCGCCTCGGTGAGGGCGTCCCAGTCGTCCCGGCTGAAAAAGCCGCTCCGCAGCCGGGAAGAGTCGACCCGGGCCTCGGCGCAGAGCATCCGCATGGAGAGCTGCTCCTTGGACATTTCCAGAGAAAAAATCCCGACGCCCACGCCGCCGTCCACCGCCGCGTTCCGGGAGATGTTGAGGGCGAAGGCGGTTTTCCCCATGCTGGGCCGGGCCGCGAGAATGATCAGGTCCGAGCCCTGAAAGCCGGAGGTCAGGTTGTCCAGGTGGGTGAAGCCGGTGGGGACGCCCGTGATGAGGCTTTTCTGGCCCTGCCGCTCTTCGAGGGTGTCGATGTTGGTTTCGATGAGCGACGCGATGGGCTGAAAGGCCGGCGCGATCTTGTCCTCGGAAATCTCGAAGACCGCCTGCTCGGCGAAGTTGATGACCTCCTCCACCTCGCCCTGGTTTTCATAGCATTGTTGGGTGATTTCGGCGGCCTTGGCGATGAGCCGCCGCAGGCAGGCCTTGTCGCGGATGATGCGGGCGTAGTGGGCGGCGTTGATGGCCACCGGCGCGGCGTCCACCAGCCAGGAAAGATAGGTTTGTCCGCGGTATTCGTCGTTGCCGACCTCGTCGATCTCCCCGCGGGAGCCGAGGGCGTCGGCCAGGGTGACCAGATCCACCGGCTGGTTGCGGGTGAACAGATCGACGACGGCTTCGAAGATGCGCTGATGGGCGCGGTGATAAAAATGGTCGGGGGACACGATTTCCACCACGTCCAGCAGGGTGGAATTGTCCAGCATGACGGCGCTGAGCAGGGATTCTTCGGCGTCGACGCTTTGGGGCGGAATTCGGTGCGTGGCGGGGAATTCCGCGCGGCGTTCGCGAGATCGGGGGGATTTGGCCATGGGCTCCAGCCGGGCGGCGGCCCGAGGCCGGGCCGCCGCCGTTTGGGGAATTATTTTTCCTTTTCCTCGGGCACCACTTCCACCGTGATTTCCGGCTCCACGTCGGTGTAGACGCGAACCGGGACGGTGTAGGTCCCCAGGGTTTTGATCGGTTCGGCCAGCAGCACCTTCCGCTTGTCCACCACGATGCCCTGATCGGCCAGGGCGTCCACGATGTCGCGGATTTTAACCGAGCCGTAGAGGCGGTCCTCGTCCGCCACGCGGGCGGAAATGGTGCAGGAAACCCCATCCAGGCGGGCGGCCATTTCCTGGGCCATGGCCTTCTCCCTGGCGATCTGTTGTTCAAACTTCGCCCGTTCCTGCTCCAGCCGTTTCCGATTGGCGTCGGTGGCCGGCACGGCCTTTTGCTGGGGCAGCAGGAAGTTTCTGGCGTACCCCTTGGCGACGTCGACCTCGGAACCGATGATGCCGAGCGACTCGATGGTTTGGGTCAAAATGACTTTCGTTTGCATATTTCCTCCGGGCCGGGGGCGTTATTTCTCCCCCGGATGGACGTCCAGTTTACGAAAATTGAACCACATGTCGAAGAGCCCCAGGGCCACCACCAGCAGGAGCAGCAGTTGCTGCAGGGCGATCAGGGCGTAGAACAGGAAGCGCAGGGGCACGGGGATCCGCCGCTTCTCGAAGAAGAAGGAAACCACGGCGACGCCGGCGAAAAAATAGATCGTCAGCAGCACGAACAGCCCGTTGAGCCCCGCCACCCGGAAACCCTCGTCGGGAACCAGGAGCAGACCGCCGCAGACGATGACGCCCCAGACGAGGTGATCCGGCGCCCGCCACCGGTTCAGGGGCCCGGGGTCGGGCGCCGGAATTTTTCGCAGCCGGAGAATCGAAAAGCCCATCAGCATGGAGGCCCAGGCCACGAACAGGGTGGCGGAGGCGACCATGGCGGGCAGAACGCGAAGCAGGGTGCGCCGAAGAAGGTCCAGCGCCCCTCGGAGCGTCTCGATCTGTTCCGGCGGCACCCCCATTTCCCGGTACAATTGAAGAGAAAGTTCCAGATTGCGGCGAATTCCCTCGGAGATGAACCCGGTCAGATCGACCCCCGACAGGCCGACGTGGAACAGAATCAGAATCGTCCCGCTCCCCAAAACCCATCCGCAGGCGACGAGCAGAATGCGCTCCACCGGCTCGCCCCGGGCCATCCCGTCGCCCAGCAGAAAGCCGAGAAGGAGGAGCCCGCCGAAAAAAAGGGCGTTTCCCAGCCCGACCCCGCCCAGCAGGAGCGGCATGCATCCCGCCGACGCGCCGGCGACGATCCCGCCGATTATCCGCCCTCGCTTGACCCGGTAGAAGAGGACGGGAAGCGGGATGAACAGCGCGAAAAAAACGCCGATCACCGGAAGGAGGACGGAGACGAAAAAGGCGAAGAGGACGAAGGCCACTCCTCGCAGCGCATCTCGTCGGATTTCCCCGGCGGCGGGCGGCATCACGGTTCAGGGGCTCCCGGGCCCTCGGCTTCGCCCGCGACGGGCGGAATCGCCGAGGGCTCAGACGTCCGCGGAACCCACGTAGGGCAGCAGCGCCACCGCGCGGGAGCGCTTGATGGCCACCGTGAGCTTCCGCTGGCATTTGGCGCAGGTGCCGGTGATTCGGCGGGGGATGATTTTGCCCCGTTCCGTGATGAAATGCTTGAGCGTCTTGGGCTCCTTGTAATCGATGTTGAGGCTGGTGTCCGCGCAGAAACGGCAGACTTTCCGTCGATGAAATACGCGACGACGTTTTTTTCTTCTCTTGGGATTCATGGCCATGGATTGGGTCCTCCTACTGGTCGGTTTCGGGCTGGTCG
>CAYFVR010000080.1:12484-18013 GCA_964346545.1 uncultured Desulfobacterales bacterium
GCCGCCACGGCCGCCTCGGCCTCCTCCGCCTGGCGCTCGCTTTCGGCCTTCATGGTCTCCCGGATGGCCGCCACGTCCGGCTCTTCCTCCAGCAGCACGGTCAGGAAGCGCATGACGCGGTCGTCGATGCGGAAAAACCGCTCCATTTCCCGGACGGTGCCGCCGACGCCGCAGTAGTCGATCCGGATGTAGTGGCCCCGCCCCTTGCGCTTGATCTCGTAGGCCATTTTCCGGTTTCCCCAATCGTCGAGTTCGATCAGGAATCCCTCGTCTTTTTGGATGGTGTCCTCCAGCCGCTCCAGGACCGGCTTGCGCCGTTCCTCGGGGAGATCGGGTTCCAGGATCACCAGGGTTTCGTAGCGTCTCATGCCACCTCCTTTTGGCTGTAAAGCCCCGCGACGGCGGCGCGGAGCAAGGATTCGCGCATTGCGCGGCATTCAAAAACCCGTCTAACTACCACCGCGAAAATCTTCGTGTCAAGCCGTTTTTCATCTCCCCGCCGCGGCGGCGGGCCACAATCCGCTTGACAAAAACCCCCATCCTTGGTTTTTCCAGGGGGTGCAGGTTTGAACCCCCACTCCGGAGGCCGTTCAGGTGAATTTCCGTGGCTTTTTCCCGCTTCTGACGGTGCTGTTGCTGACCGGCTGCTTCTTCCGTCCCCCCTCCGCGCCGGCGCCCGCCGAGCCGGAGCGACCCGTTTCGGCCGTGGGCTCGACTCGGAACGGTTCGTCGGCCCCGTCGAGCCGGGTTTCAGAGCCTCCCCGGGGGCCGATTCGTCTTTCGGAGGCCATGGCCCGGGCGGTTCGCCGCCGCCTTTCCATCCGCGAGGCCCGGATGGCCCGGGTTTTGTCCGATCCGCCCCTGGGCGGGGTCCGCTACGAACGGCTGCCGGAGATCGCCCGGGAAGCCGGATACGGCGAATTTCGCGGCCGCGCCTTCGAACCGGACGACGCGGTCGATCGATCCGCGGAGCTGGCGGAGTTGTGGGAGGTGCTGGATCTGGGCCTGGGCCGCGCGGCGTTTGGCGGCCGCGACCGGACGCCCCCGGCGGATCGCGTTCGGGAAAAGTCGCTTCAAACGCTGCTGGCGGACGTTCGATACGCGTTCTACCGGGCCGCCGCGGCCCAGGCCCTGACCCGGGATGCGGAGGCCGCCCTGCGCCGGGCCGACGGGGCGATTCGGGAAAGCCGGGACGGAAACGCCGATCCGGCGGCCCAACGCGCCCTTTACGAACGGATGCGTCTGCTCCAGCGGGCCACCCGGGAGCTGGCCCCGGCCCGAGCCGAGCTGGGCCTGCTGATGAACCTGCCGCCCGACGTGGCCTACACCTTGGAATTGCCGCGATGGGAGCGGCCCGAGCTTCCCTCGGTGCGGTCCGACGGGGCCGGCCTGGACGCGGTGGCCTTGCGGCTTCGCGGAGAGGTGGCCGACCGTCTCCACCCGGAGCGGCGGGCGCGGGACGCCCGCGCCGGGCTGGCCCGGATGGGCGCCGACGGTTCGGCCGGCGGGGATGGGCGGGACTGGCGGCGGGCGGCCGCCCAGCTGGCCGTTCATCTTTTCGGTCCCGCGGCGGACGCGGAAAACCGGGGCCGCATGCTCGACATGGGCGTCGTGGCGCAGGTGGAGCTGGCGCTGGCGCGTTATCGGCGGGCGGAGCGGGCCTACCGGGACGCCGCGACGCGGGCGGAATCGGTGGTCGATCGGACTTCGGCGTCCGACGGATCGCCGGAGGCGGCCGGACGCGCCATCGACGGGCAATTGGCCCGGGTGGCCCGATATTTGGCCTTCGGCGAATTTCAAAACGCCTTGGCGCGGGTCTACAATTCCGCCGGGGCGGACCCGCTCCCCGCCCGGCCGGAGACCATGCAAATCCCGGAACTGGCCCGGGTCCTGGAGCGGTCCATGGACCGCCGGGGCGAAACGCTGGCCTCCGCGCTGGCCGCATACGGCCCGGATCGCGTTCGCCCCTTTTCCGCGGCCGAAACCGGGCGCGATCCGGCGGGGGAGGCCCTTTCCGGGCGCCCGGCGGACGCGGGACCCGCGCCCCGGACCTTCCCGCCCCCGGTCCAGGAGCCCGTCTTTCCTCCCCTTGGCCGGCCCGAGGCCGCGCCGCCCGAGCGGGAGCGGGGAATGGAGCGTTCGGCCCGGGAAGGCGGGAGAACGGGGGCCCGGGAGATTTCCGTCTTTCGGGACGTGGTTTCCATTCGCCGGGCGCCCGCGCCCTCGGCGCCGGTCGTCGGCCAGGGGCTCATCGGGGAGCGGTATCCGTTGCTGGGCTGGTCGCCCAAGGGCTGGCTGAAAATTGAGATGAACGACGGCTCGGCCGGCTGGATTCCGACCCGCTACGTTCGGCCGGTGACCCCGGAACGGGAAACGGCCGACGTCGGCGCTTCCGGCCCCGCCCCCATGGCGGTGGTGACCACCACCCGGGCCAACGTCCGCTTCGGCGCGGGCCTCCATTTCAAGGTGCGCTACACGGAGGAGGCCGGGGTTCGGGTTCCGGTGGTGGACGCCACCGGCGAATGGTTCAAGGTTCGCACCCCCGACGGGGAGCCGGGATGGCTCCACCAAAGCGTGGTTCGGGTTGCGGGCGGGAACGGCTGAACTTCGGGACGTCGCGGCCGGAGCCCGGGCCCCCGCGTCCCATTTTTTGGAATCTGAACGGGTCGTCCGCCGACCCTGGAAACGATCGACGACCATGACGGAATTTTCTTTTCAACCCTTCGATCCGCCCGAACCGAAAACCGCCGAAGCCCTGGCCGCCCTTCAGCTGGAGGGGTTGCGCTGGACGGCGGCCCACGCGGTTTCGGGGTCACCCGCCTATCGCGCCAAATTTCGGGCGGCCGGGATTTCGCCGGAGGACATCCGGTCTCTGGAGGATTTGCGCCGCCTGCCGTTCACCGCGGCGGAGGATCTGCGGGCCGGCTATCCGTTTCCGCTGCGGTCGGCGCCCTTCGAGCGGATCGTGCGGATTCATTCCAGCAGCGGAACCACCGGGAAGCGAAAGAATCTTTGCTACACCCGCAAGGACGTGGACGATTGGACCCGGTTTTTCGCCCGGGCCTTTCGCATGGCGGGCGTCGTCCCGGAGGATCGGGTGCAGATCGCCGTCGGCTACGGGGTGTGGACCGCCGGCGCCGGGTTTCAGGCCGCCTGCGAGTCGGTGGGGGCCATGGCCCTGCCGGCGGGACCCGGCAACGTGGATCTCCAGTGCCAGTTTTTGGAGGATCTGGGCGCGACGGTCCTGTGCTGCACCGCCTCCATGGGCCTGCTCATGGCGGAGGAGGTGCGTCGGCGGGGGCTGGGCGGCCGGATCGCCCTGAAGAAGGTGATCTACGGGTCGGAACGGTCCTCGGCCTCCATGCGACGGAAAATTTCGGAACTGCTGGGCGGCGCGGAGCTGTTTGATGTCACCGGGTTGACGGAGCTGTACGGTCCGGGAACGGGCATCGAATGTCCGGACCATGATTGCATTCACTACTGGGGCGATTATTTTATCCTGGAGATCGTCGATCCCGAAACCCTGGAGCCCGTCCCCGACGGAGAGTGGGGGGAAATGGTGGTGACGACCCTTCGCAAGGAGGCGTCGCCGCTGATTCGCTACCGGACCCGCGACGTCACCCGGATCATTCCCGGCCCTTGCACCTGCGGCAGCGTCATGCCTCGCCATTCGCGGATCATGGGCCGAACCGACGACATGTTCAAATTTCGGGCGGTCAACATCTATCCTTCCAGCATCGATTCCGCCCTTTCGGAAATCGGAGGCATCGGCTCCGAATACCAGATTCATCTTTCCCGGGACGAATCGGAACGAGGACTCATGCGGCTCGTGGTGGAGTTGGCGGAGGACGTTTCCCCCGACCGGGCCGAAGCCTTGGCGGACGAGGTCGCCCGGAAAATCAAAAAGCGGATATTGGTGACGCCCGCCGTGGAAATGGTTCCCTACGGCGCCCTTCCGCGTTCGGAGCGGAAAAGTCGGCGGGTGTTCGACGATCGGATTCAGGATTCCATTTTATAGTTCCGCTTCGGCAGGTTGGCGCCTTGGGAAGTGGAGACGGAGTCTTCCGGTCCAAAAAAAATTTCCCCGGCCCCCTTTGCAAAAGGGGAGAGAAAGCCGCCGCCCGAGCAACTTGCCAAAGCGGAAAATAGGGACGCCGTCCCGATCGTCTTTTCATGGGTCCGGTTTTTCGTCGTTCGTTGAACGATCGTCTTTGCTTCCGAATCGGCGCCCGCAAACCGAAATCTGGTGTTCTCCATGCGATACGCCCCGTTGAACCCCGACGTTTTCATCCGTCATCGCGCACGGTTTCGCGAACGGATGAAGCCCCGGTCCATCGCCGTATTCAACGCCAACGACGTCATGCCCACCAGCGCCGACGGCGTTCACCCCTTTGTTCAGCAGACCGATTTGTACTATCTGTCCGGCATCGATCAGGAAGAGACGGTTCTCGTCCTGTTTCCCGACGCGCCCGAGGAAAAATTTCGGGAGCTTCTTTTCGTCCGGGAAACCAGCGAAAATATCGCCGTCTGGGAGGGGCGCAAACATACCCGGGAGGCCGCCGGGGAGATTTCCGGAATCGGAACGGTTCGTTGGACCTCCGAGCTGGAATCGGTCCTTTCCGCGCTGGTCGTGGAGGCCGACGTCGTCTACCTGAACGCCAACGAACATCTTCGCGCCGACCGGTCGGTGGAAACCCGTGAGGATCGGTTCATCCGCTGGTGCCGCCGGCGGTTCCCGCTCCATGAATACGGCCGTTCGGCGCCGATTCTGAACGAACTCCGCGCGGTCAAGGATCCGGAGGAGCTGGGGGCGATTCGGCGGGCCTGCGACATCACCGCGGGGGCCTTCGAAAGGCTGCTCCGGTTTATCCGGCCCGGGGTTCGGGAATATGAGATCGAGGCGGAAATCTGGCACGAGTTTGTCCGAAACGGCTCCCGGGGACCGGCCTACGCGCCCATCGTCGCTTCCGGCGAGGAAGCTTGCGTGCTGCATTCCATCAAGAACGACCAGATATGCCGGGACGGAGATCTGGTTCTGATGGATTTCGGCGCGGAATATGGCGGATACGCCTCGGACCTGACCCGAACGGTTCCCGTGAACGGCCGTTTCACGTCTCGACAGCGGGCGGTTTACGAGGCGGTCCTGCGGGTGCAGCGCCAGGCCATCGACATGCTTCGCCCCGGAACGCGGCTTCCCGCTTGTCAAAAGGCGGTCGGGGGGCTGGTGGAGGGGGAGCTGATCGATCTCGGTCTGTTAAAGGCGGAGGAAGTTCGGGACCAGGATCCCGAAAAGCCGCTGTATCGCAAGTACTTCATGCATGGCGCGTCCCATCACATGGGGCTGGACGTTCACGATTACGGCAATCGATACCGGCCGCTGGAGGCGGGCATGGTGCTGACCTGCGAACCGGGCGTCTACATCCGCGAGGAAGGCGTCGGCGTCCGCATCGAGACCGACATCCTCGTCACGGAGGGCGATCCCGTGGATTTGATGGAAGGGGCGCCGGTGACGGTGGAGGAGATCGAGGA
>CAYFVR010000081.1:0-2054 GCA_964346545.1 uncultured Desulfobacterales bacterium
TTACGGCGGCCGGGACGCGGAATGGATCGCGGCTTTCTACGCACGCCAACTCGATCTGGCCGATCATCTGGGCTGCGAATACGTGGTATTTCATCCGGTTCACTGCGAGTTGGACCCCGTTTTCAACTGGCGCTTTCCCTGGCGGGTGGAAGACACCCTGGCCCTTTCCGCCGAGGTGGTGAACGCGGCGACGCGCCGGAGCCGGTTTTCCGGATACATTCTCTTCGAAAACCTCTGGTGGCCGGGCAGCTTCCGGTTGGACGATCCCCGGGAATACGACGCCCTGGTCTCCCGAGTGGACCATCCCAACTGCGGAATCGCCCTGGACACCGGCCATCTGCTCAACAAAAACCCGGACCTGACCGACGAACGCCAGGCGGCGGACTATCTCTCCGACTGCGTGGACAACCTGGGCGAGGTGGCCCGGGAAATCCGGACGGTCCACCTGACCAAAAGCCTTTCCGGCGATTACGTCCGGGAAAGCCGCGCCTGGGCCGATCCCTGGGGCGAAGCCCGCACCTTTTGGGAAAAACTGGACGTGGCCCGGCGCCATGTGGGCCGGATCGACCAACACATGGCCTTCGAGGAATCCCACGTCGGCGCGGTGGTGGAAAAAATCGCGCCCCAAAACGTGGTGTTCGAATTCACCTTCCGGAACATGGCCGAATGGGAGGCGAAAATCGCCGCCCAAAAAACGGCCCTGGCCGGGACGCTGTGGAATCGAGGCGGAGAAATCCCATGAAAACCATTTCTTCCATCCACCGGCTCCGCGTTTTTCTCTTCCTCGCGGCGGCCCTCCTGCTCCCCTGGACCGCCTCCGGAGAAGAAATCCCCCCCTCCAAAAATGGGGGGGAAACTGCGGCGGAAGTGGATCTTCAATATGCCGAGGGTTTCCGGGTGGAATCCATGGGAAACGCGACGCTGGTCACCGTCACGCCGGAATGGCGGCAGGGGCCGGCCACCTTCCGGTATCTGCTCGTTCCCCGGGGCCAATCCCCGCCGCCGGACGCGCCGCCGGCCCAGGTCGTTCCGGTTCCCGTGCGCCGGGCCGCGGTGCTGTCCACCACCTATCTGGCCTACATGGACGCGGCCGGGCTGGTGGACCGGATCGTGGCGCTTTCCGATTTCAAGCACGTCAACACGCCTTCGGTGCGCCGAATGATCGAGGACGGGGCGCTTCGCGAGGTCGGCAACTTCTCCAAACTCCGGGTGGAACGGGTCATGGAACTGGCCCCGGAGCTGATTCTCACCCCGGCCTCGGGCACCGGTTTCGACATCCATCCCAAGCTCATCGAGGCCGGCCTGCCCACGGCCCTGGTGGTGGATCATCTGGAAGCCGATCCCCTGGCCCGGTGCGAATGGATCAAGTTTCTGGCCTTGTTTTTCGGCGCCGGGGATCACGCCGCGGCGCTTTTCCGGGAAATCGAAGGCCGCTACCTCGCCCTGGCCGGGAAGGGGCGGGCGGCCGAAGACCGGCCGGCCGTGCTCATCAACACGCCCTTCCAGGGCCAGTGGTGGGTGCCCCGGGGCGAAAGCTACGTGGCCCGCCTCATCCGGGACGCCGGGGGGGATTATCTCTGGGCCCAAACCCAAGGGGTGGGCAGCGAACCCATGGACATCGAGGCGGTGTACGACCGGGCGTTGACGGCGGACGTCTGGATCAACACCGGCCTGTGGACCTCCCTGGAAGACGCTCTCTCCGCCGATCCGCGCTTCGCCGAAGTCCGCCCCCTGAAAACCGGCCGGATGTTCAACAACAACAAGCGGCTCAACCCATGGGGCGGCAACGACTACTGGGAATCCGGCGTTCTTCGTCCGGACGTGATTCTGGCGGATTTGATGAAAATCTTTCAGCCCGCGTTGGCGCCGGATCACGAGCTGTTCTACTACCGCCGGCTGGAGGGGGCCATGCCGTGACGAATCGGGATCCGTCCGCTTTCGGCCTCTACGCCGCCCTGCTCGCCGGGCTCGTCGCCCTTTTCCTGCTCAACCTCGTCACCGGCTCGGTGGCCATCGGGCCGGTGGAGGTGATCCGGATTCTGGCGGGCGGCGAG
>CAYFVR010000081.1:2154-10840 GCA_964346545.1 uncultured Desulfobacterales bacterium
GGCTGTTCATGCAGACCCTGTTCCGGAATCCCCTGGCCGGGCCGTCGGTGCTGGGAATCACGGCGGGGGCCAGCTTCGGCGTGGCGGTGGTGGTGCTGGCCGGGGCGGGCGGCGGCGCGGCCTCCCGGTTCATCGAGGGGCTCGGACTCTACGGCCAAATGGGGCTGGTGTTGACCTCGGGCCTGGGCGCGGCCGGCGTCATGGCGATCATCCTGCTGCTGGCCCGCCGGGTGGAGCACGTCATGACGCTGCTCATTGTGGGGCTGCTGGCCGGATTCGCCATCAACGCCGCCGTCAGCGTCCTCATTCATTTCAGCGTCGCGGAACTCATCCAGGCCTACGTCGCCTGGACCTTCGGCAGTTTCGGGGCCGCGGCCTGGAGCGATCTGCGGCTCTTCGTCCCCATCATGGCCGCCGGGGTGCTGGCGGGGCAAAGCCTCCGGAAGCCCCTCAACGGCCTTTTGCTGGGCGAGGATTACGCCCGGAGCATGGGGCTGGGGATTTTCCCCCTTCGAATCGCGGTCATCGGGCTGACGGCCCTGCTCACCGGCACGGTCACCGCCTTCTGCGGCCCCGTGGCCTTCATCGGCGTGGCGGTCCCCCATCTCGCCCGGGTGGTCATGAACAGCTCCGACCATCGGCGGCTGCTGCCGGCGGTGGTCCTGCTCGGGAGCATGACCGCCCTGGCGGCGGACCTCATCGCCCAATTTCCCGGCAGCGACGCGGTGCTGCCCCTCAACGCCGTCACGGCGCTGATCGGCGCGCCCGTAATCGTCTGGTTTATCCTTCGGCGGCGGAATCTGCAAAAAACCTTCGCCAACTGACCTTTCAAGGAGGCACGCATGCATTTGTACTGGCGCATTCAGCAGGACCTCAACTGTCTCGGCGATTGCATTTGGTTCCACGATCCCTCGCTGATTCGGTCCCTGAGAAGCTGGGTCCGGAAAAACATGCGCGGTTTGGCCCTGGCGGAGGGATGGAACGCCGCGGCGGCCGCGGGAATCCGCCGGAACTGATCGGCCTGTCGGGAGAGCCATGAAAATCGCCATTTACGGAAAAGGCGGGATCGGCAAATCGACGGTGACGGCCAACCTTTCCGCCGCGTTGGCGGAAGGAGGCCGTCGGGTCTTGCAGATCGGCTGCGATCCCAAGCACGATTCCACCCGGCTGCTGCTGGACGGCCGGAACCCGCCCACGGTGCTGGACTGCCTGCGGGACATCCTGCCCGCCGAGCGACGGCTGGAAGACCTGCTCCACGTGGGCTATGCCGGGGTGACCTGCGCCGAGGCCGGCGGTCCCGAGCCGGGGGTGGGCTGCGCCGGCCGGGGAATCCTCAGCGCCTTCGACCTGTTCGACCGGCTGGGGCTGCGGGAGGACGACTACGACGTGGTCCTCTACGACGTGCTGGGCGACGTGGTCTGCGGCGGGTTCGCCGTGCCCCTGCGCAAGGGCTTCGCCGACGTGGTCTACATCGTCGCCTCGGAAGAGTTCATGGCCCTGTACGCCGCCAACAACATCCTCCGGGGCGTCCGGAATTTCGAAAAAGACGGCGGGGCGGCGGAGCACCGAACCGCCGGCCTGATCCTCAACAGCCGGGGCGCGGACGAAGACCCCGGCCGGGTGGACCGGTTCGCCGCGGCCGTGGGCCTGCCCGTGGTCGCCCGCATTCCCCGCAGCGACCGCTTCCGCCGGGCCGAGGAGCGAAACCGAACCGTGGTGCAAACCTTCCCCGATTCCCCCGAAACCGCCCTCTTCCGCGACCTGGCCCGCCGGGTGCGCGCCGACGAACGCCGCTTTCCGGCCCGCCCGCTGGGCGATTCGGATCTGGAAGCCTCGGTATTCGGGACGCGGAGAAGGGAAGGCGAGAATTGCGATGTGGCGGCGCCGCGTTCTGCGCCCCGAGTTTCGGGGGGTGCGGGGGCGCGGCAAGCAACGGGCGCGGCAAGCGGCGCGTCCCCGGCTCGACTCGGTCCCAATCTCCCCGTCTCTCCCTCCCCGCTCTCCAAAAGCATGTTGTTCCGCGAACCCCTCCACGGTTGCGCGTTCACCGGAGCCATCGGGATCTTGACGCAAATTCGGGCGGCGGTGGTGGTGGCCCACGGGCCGCGAAGCTGTTCCCATCTGGCCGGACGGACGGTGCTTTCTTCCGGAATTCGCGTTCGGCGGCGGCAGGGGCGGCGGCTTCCCCGGCAACTGGCCCCCGCCGTGGTCGGCACCGACATGGACGAGGACGGGGTCATCCACGGCGGAAACGACCGGCTGGCGGAGACCTTGCGAAAGACGTTGGCCCGGGGGCCGGAGGCGGTCTTCGTGGTCACGGCCTGCCCGTCCGGGATCATCGGCGACGATCCCGAGGCCGCCATCCGTTCCGTGCAATCGGATTTCCCCGGAATTCCCATCCTTCCCATCGCCTCCGACGGCAACATCCGGGGCGACTACATGCAGGGTGTCATCAACGCCTGCCTGGAAGGCGGGGCCGCGCTCGTGGATCCCGGGGTCCGGCCGGAGGGGGACCGGGTCAACATTCTGGCGGAAAAGAACATCGCCAACAACGCCGAGTCCAATTACGAGGCGATTTCCGAAATGCTGGACGCCCTGGGAATCGCCGTCAATTGCCGCTTCGTCCGGGACACCTCCGTGGAAGCGCTCCGGAATTTCGGCAAGGCGCGGCTCAACCTCCTGGCGCACGAAGATCACCTGGGTCGGCTGTTGCGGTCGGCCTTGAAAGAAAAAACCGGGGCGGTCTTCGCCGAAAACCCCTTCCCGGTCGGCTTTTTCGAGACCCGCCGCTGGCTGGAGGAGATTGGCGGCTTTTTTGGAAAAACGGAACCGGCGGAAGCGTTGATGGCCGCACACCGGGAAGGATACCGGGCGGTGCTGGAAAGTCTCCGGCCGGATATGGCCGGCAGGCGGTTGATGATCGTCAGCTTCCTCCACGACGTGGACTGGATTCTGGAAATCGCCTTCGATCTGGGGATGGTCGTGGAAAAGGTCGGGGTGCTGAACTACATCCAGGATCATCAATTCCGGACCCGATTCCGGGACCGGTTCCCGGTGGAAACCGATTACGACGCCGAGAAGCGGGACGCCGACCTGGAACGGATTCGCCCGGACCTGCTGCTGTGCAACTACGTTCCCAAAACCCTGCCCATCGCGGTTCACGCGGACACCCTGCCCCTCTGCCCCGACGTTGGCTTTTACGGCGGCCTGGCCCTGGCCCGGCGCTGGGCCACGCTGCTGAAATCGCCGATCCGAGAGGGGTGGCGGGATGATGGGTGAAGCGGGGATACGGAATATCCACCTTCCCTTCCCCGCGTCTTGGAAAAAACGGAACCCAATGGAAAGGATCGGCGGAATGAACGATCTGTCTCCCGACGGATTCACCGGCGCGATAATGGCCGTGGAGGGCATTCGGGACGCGGCGGTGCTGCTGAACGGGCCCACCGGCTGCAAATTTTACCACGGGGCCATCTCCGACGGGCAGTTCCCCCGGGAAAGCTCCATGGACCCGCTGCAATTTTCCGACGAGTTCTACTTTGGGCAGCCCCGGGTGCCCGCCACCTATCTGGACGACCGGGACTACGTCTTCGGCGCGACGGCCAAGCTGGAGAAAATTCTGCCCAAGGTGGCGGAGAAGAACCACCGGCTCGTCGCGGTGGTCAACTCGCCGGGCGCGGCGCTCATCGGGGACGATCTGGAGCGGTTCATCGCCGGGGCCGGGCTGCCCGTGCCTTGCGTGGCGTTGGAAAGCACCGGCTTTTCCGCCGGATTCGCCATTGGATTCCAAGAGAGCGTGATCCGGGTGCTGGAGCGGATCGCTCCGTTCCCCATGCCGGCCGAAGCCCGCCGGGTCAATCTGGTCGGCCTGTCGATTTTTCACCGCCATTGGGAAGGCGACGCGGCGGAACTGCGGCGGCTGCTGGGCCTTTGTGGAATTCGCGTCAACGCCGTCCTTTCCGCCGGCTGTTCCGTGGCGGAGATGGAAAACCTCGGCGGCGCGATGGCCCATCTGACGGTCCATCCAGAATACGCCGATTTGCTCGGGCCGCCGCTGGAATACCGCACCGGACGGCCGACGACCGTTCCAACGGCCGGCGCGCCGGCGGGGTTTGCGGCGTCGGAACAGTGGATCACCGCCGCCTGCGGGGCCGTCGGGGCCGATCCCGCCCCGGCCCTGGCCGACATCCGCGCCGCCCGCACCCGGGCCTACGACGCCCTTAGCCGGTTCAACTCCCTCACCGGACTGCCCAAGGGCGCGACCTTCGCCCTCCACGCCGACGGTTCTCTCGCCCTGCCCCTGACGCGCTGGCTCCACGAGTATCTGGGCATGGTCCCGGTCGCCGTCTCCGCCGGGGAAGCCACCGCCGGGCAGCGGAGTGGAATCCGGGAATTTTTGAACGCCATCGACGGCGCCGCGGCCTGGAACGCCGATCCCGGCAAGGTCACGCCCGATCTGGTTCTGGGCGGGGAGGATTTCATCGGCCAATTTCGGGCTCGGGAGCCGCCCGTGGTCGGAATCGACATCGCCCTGCCGGGAAGCGGAATCATCGACATTCTCCCGAAATGTCAGCTCGGCCCCACCGGCGCGCTCCATCTTCTGGAACGCATTCTGAACGGAATCATGACGGCGGAATGATTCTCCGCTACCTCATCCTCGCCCTGACCACCCGTTGCAACCTTTCCTGCGCCTACTGCTACATCGGCGGCGGCGGATTGGGAACGGACATGGGGCCGGAGGCGATGGACGCCGCCTTCAACCTCGCCCGGCGGGCGGTTTCTCCCGCGGAATGGGGAGATGGTTCCGGCGGTGGACCGCTCCACATCCAGCTTACCGGCGGGGAGCCGACGCTGGTTCCTCGTTTGATCGAACGGGCGATTCGGAAAACGCGAGCATTGGCGCGTCCCGTCACCCTGGGAATCCAGACCAACGCCGCCCGGCTGACTCCGGCGATGGCTTCCTTGTTGCGGGAAAACGGGGTTCAGGTCGGCGTCAGCCTGGACGGCCCCCCGGCGGTGCAGGATCGCCTGCGGGGACGGGCCGGAGAAACCCTGCGGGGACTTCAGGTCTTGGAAGCCGGCGGCGTTCCCTTCCGCGTGACGGCGGTGGTGACGCGGGAATCGGCGGCCCACCTGAAATCCCTGGCCCTGCTCCTCGCCGGATTCCGCCAGGCCCGGGGAATCGGCCTGGACCTTCTGGTCCGGAAAGGCCGGGCCGCTAAAAACGGAACCGCCGTTGCTCCCGTATCGCCCGAGGTTTTGCGGGATGGCGTCCGCGCCCTGGCCGAAACCCTGGACGCGGTGAACGCCCGGCGGGATTCGCCGATCCGGTTTCGGGAGCGGGATTGGGTCCGGCGCGCTTTGGAGAGTGGAAGAACGCGTCCCGAAACCTTCTGCCACGCCGCCCGGGGCGAAAGTCTCGCGGTCCATCCGGACGGCCGCATCTTCCCCTGCGGACAGACCCTGGGCGATTCCCGCTTTGCCGCCGGAACGGTGTTCCGGCCGGAGTTGGAACGGCTGGACGCGTTTCCGCCGCGTCCGCCTTCGATCCCCTCGGATGATCCCCTTGCCGCTTCGCCGGGTTCCGCCCCGGATTGCGGAGATTGCCCGCTGGCCGGCCGCTGTCCCGGGGAATGCCCCAGCCGGTTGTTTTACAACGACGGCGGGAGAGGGTTGCATTGCGTGATGTATCGGGCGTTGGCGGAACGGTGACAGGGGACGCGGGGAGAGGAAGACGCGGAGACGCGGTGAAATGGCGTATCCATCGCCCCCCACCCCTTCTCCCCGTCTCCCTCTTATCGCCTTGGCCCCGGACGACACCAAACATGAAAAAACGGAGTGGAAATGAAACGGTCGCTGGAACTGGCGCTGGCGCATGTGGCGGTGCGATACCGGGAACCGGAACGAAATCGGGCGGCGTTGCTGGGGCTTTTCCGCCGGGCCGCCCGGGAGGGCGCGGACTTGGTTTTGGGACCGGAAATGTCCATCTCCGGCTATTCCTTCGACGGGCCGGCGGACCTCGCGCCCTTCGCCGAGCCGGAGGACGGGCCGACGGTGACCGCCGTCGCGGCGTTGGCCCGGGAGGCTGGCGTGTTCGCCTGCGTGGGCCTGGCGGAAATTGATCCCCACACCGATATTTTGTACAACAGCGCCTTCGTTTTGGACCCCGACGGCCGCCGGGTGCTCCGGTATCGGAAAATCAGCGCGGAAAGCCGCTGGGCCTGCCCCGGCGATCCCATGGAGGACAACACCTTTGAAACGCCCTGGGGCCGGATTGGCGTTTTGATCTGCTCCGACGCCTACTATGGCCTCATGCCCCGGATTTCGGCCCTGCGCGGCGCGGATTTGCTGCTTTCCCCGGCCACATGGCCGCCGCTGGGCCTGGATCCCCGGGAGCTGTGGCGCGTTCGGGCCCGGGAAAACGGGGTCGTTTTCGCCGCCTGCAACCGGACCGGCCGGGACCGGACCATGGACTGCCGGGATTCGGTCTCCCTGGTGACCGATCCCCAAGGCCGGTTGCTTGGAGAAGGCCGGGACGCCGATTCCCGCGTTTTCCGGGTTTCGATCCCGTTGAACGAAAACGGCCGCCTGGACGACCGGAGTCGCCGCGCCCGAATGGCCGACCGGCGGACCGGCTATTTCCGAGAATGCTACCGCAACCTCGCCCCCATCCAGGACCGGACGTCCTATTTCGGGCTGCCGGCGCCGGGGCCGCTTTCGGTGCGGTGCGTGGTTCCCAAGGCGGGGGAACATCCGGTCGCGGCCCTTTCCCGCCGGGCCGCCCACGAGCGGGCCGAGGGGGAAGTGTTTTTCGTCCTGCCGGCCGTCGCGCTTTCCGACGCCGCTTCAAACGAACTGGCCGGCCGCGCCCGCCGGGGCCGGTTCGGGATTCTGGTCCGAAGCCCCGAGGGCGAAGGCGAGCGCCACTTCCTGTTTCATCACGGGGAGGTTCGCGTCTGGGAGCTGACCCGGTGGCCCCACGGCGAGGAAGGCCGGTTTCCCGAATTCGACGTAGGGGCGGCCCGAATCGCCTCCGTCCCCTTCGCGGCGCTGGCCCATCCGGAAATCGCCGTGGCCCTGGCCAAGCGCGGTTGCGATCTGGCCGCGGCCTCCGAGATCGAATTTTCCCCGGCCGATCGTCCCATGGGGGGCGTCCGCACCACGGAGAAAATCGCCGTGGCGGTCTGCGGCGGAACCGGCGGCGGGGTCTGGATTCCTCCGGAAGGCCATGAGCGATGGGCCGAATCCCTCGCCGGCCCGGGCGAAACGGCCCGGGAGGTTTTGGACACGCGGCGCTCCCGCCAAGGCGCGTTTCAGGATCGGATTGACTTTTCGACCTTGCTGGCCCGCGCCACATAAGCGGCGGGCTTCCCCTCCTTGGGCGGCGATTCCGGCCGGTTCGCGCCGCCCAAAGGATTCACTCGAACCGGTGGAAAATGGCAGGTTTCATGTCCCACTCCCAGAAATTCGGCGATCCCGCCCCGGAAATCGGATACTTCGCCCACCACGGCGGCCACGAGGGCCATTCCATTTGCGATCCGCCTCTTGAAACGAACTCTCCGCATGAAGAAGACCACCAGCACTCCCATGATTCCGGGGACCCACCGGATCAGGACCATGGCCATCATCATGATCACGACGAGGGGCGCCACCACGGTCATGAGTCCCCTCATGATCACGGCCATGGGCGCCACCATGACCACGAGCACCATCATGACCATGCCCATCATCACGACCATGACCACGGGGACCATCATGGCCATGGCCACCATCATGATCACGAGCATGGGCATGGGCACTCCCACGGCCGGCCGAAGCCGAAAAAGCCGGGAATTCTGCTGGCGGCGTTCGGCGTGGCGATTCCGGAAGCCCGGAGCGGGCTTTGCGCCGTGGAAGAGGCGGTCCGGGAGCGGTATCCCGGCTGCGTGGTGGAATGGGCCTTTACCGCCCACAAGGTCCGCCGGAAGATGAAAGGGCGAGGATTCCATGCCGATTCCGTGGCCGAGGCGCTGTCCCGAATGCACGACGAGGGCGTGACCCATCTGGCGGTGCAGTCGCTCCACACCGTGCCCGGCGTGGAGTATCACTGGACGCGGGATCAGGCCGAGGTGTATCGCCATCCGCGAAAGGGATTTTTGGAAGTTCAGATGGGCGGGCCGCTGATGGAATCCGAAGACGATCTCGAACGCGCCCGCGCCGCCCTGGCCGATTACATCCCGGCGGAGCGCAAGCCCGAGGAGGCGGTGGTGCTGGTGGGGCACGGCACCTATCACGCGGGCCACCAGCGGTATCTGGACTTTCAGGAATGCGTTCGCCATACCGATCCCCAGGTGTTTGTCGGCGCACTGATGGGAAAGCCGGGGTGCGGCGAGATTCTGGAATTCCTCCAGGCGGCGGGGGCGGAACGGGTCTGGCTGCTGCCGTTCATGAGCGTGGCCGGGCACCACGTCCGGGTGGACATCTACGGCGACCACCCCCGCTCCTGGAAAAGCCGCATGATCGCCGCCGGCTTTACCGTGGAAACCCGCCTCACGGGAACGCTGGAACACCCGGGCTTCCGGGACATCTGGCTGGATCATTTGCGGAAAGCGACGGCTACGTTGATGGGGTGACGCGGGGACCCCGCGAAGGGGGGACGCGGGGCGGAATCCGCTTTCCTTTCCCGTCTCTCCCCCTCCGCGTCTCGGCG
>CAYFVR010000081.1:10940-17949 GCA_964346545.1 uncultured Desulfobacterales bacterium
CCCTTCCCCGCGTCTCCAGGTCCTCCTGCCCGGAAAACCATGGCCCATCCCGCCGAATTTTGATAGGGCGGTAGGCGGAAGGATCAATCCCCATGACCACCCTGATTCTCACCGAAAAGCCCTCCGTGGGCCGGGATTTCGCCAAGGCCCTGGGCGCGCGGACCAAGGGCGACGGCTACCTGGAAGGCGACGGCCTGGTGGTGACCTGGACCGTGGGCCACCTGCTGGAGCTGCTGGAGCCGGCCGCCTACGATCCCCGCTGGAAGCGCTGGAGCCTGGAGAGCCTGCCGATTCTGCCGGATCGGTTCCGCTATCGGCCGATCCCCAAAACCCGGAAGCAGCTCCGGATCGTCCGCGACCTGCTGCGGGACCGGCGGCCGGAGCGGATCGTCATCGCCACCGACGCCGGCCGGGAAGGCGAACTGATCGCCCGGACGGTGCTGGACCACGCCAAGGCCTCCGCTCCGGAGCGATTGCACCGGTTTTGGACCAGCCAAGCCCTGACGCCGGAGGTGATCCGGAAGGGCATGGCCGCCCTGCGCCCCGCCGGAGAATTCGACCGGCTGTGGCGGGCGGGGCAGGCGCGCCAGTACGCCGACTGGCTGGTGGGCATGAACGGCACCCGGGCCGCCACCCGGCGCATGGGCGATCTGTTCAGCGTGGGCCGCGTCCAGACGGCGGCGCTGGCGTTGATCGTGGATCGGCGGCGAGAACGGGAAAAATTCACGCCCGAACCGTTCTGGGTGCTGCGGGTCCATTTCCGGAATCCCAAGGGCGAATGGTGGGGAAGCTGGTTCCGGGGCGAACAGGGGCGGTTTCCGTCCGAGGCCGAGGGGCGAAAAGTGGCCGGGCTTGTCCCCGTTGGATCGGCGGGGACGGTTCAGTCGATCCGGAAAGAGGAAAAGAAGCAGCCTCCGCCGCCGCTGTTTTCCCTGACCCTGCTTCAGCGGGAGGCCAACCGGCGGTACGGCTTTTCCGCCAAGGCGACCTTGAACATCGCCCAGCGGCTGTACGAAAGGCTGAAATGCCTCTCCTATCCCCGAACCGATTCCACCGTGCTGGGCGGCGAAGGCGTGGAGATGGCCCGAAAGCTGGTGGAGCGTCTCTCCGGCGAATACCCCGAGACCTTCGCCGGGGTCGAGCGGGGATTGATTTCTCCGAAAAACCGGCGCGTCTTCAACGACGCCAAACTCACCGATCACCACGCCCTGATCCCCATGGCGCCGCTGCCGGATCGGGCTTCGGCCGAGGACCGGAAAATCTACGATCTGGTCTTGCGGCGGTTCGCGGCGGCTTTCCATCCCGATTGCGAATACGAGCGCACGGAGGTGATCACCGCCGTGTCCGGGGAAACCTTCCGGACGGTGGGCAAGCGAATTCTCGTCCCTGGCTGGAAATCGGTTTACGCCGACGAACCGGTGGCAAAAAAGGGCGATTCCGACGAAGAGGATTCTGAAAACCTTCCGCCGCTGGAGAAAGAAGATCCCGCCGAGGTTCGGGAAACCGATCTGAAGAAAAAGCAGACGCAACCCCCGCCGGAATACACCGAGGCGCTGCTGCTCAAGGAGATGACCAATCCCGCCCGCTACGTCGCCGAGGCGGAGCTGAAGCGGATTTTTCGGGGCGAAGTGGGGCTGGGCACACAAGCGACCCGGGCCCAGATCATCGAAACGCTGCTGACCCGGAAATACGTCCGGCGGCAAAAAAAACATCTCCTCGCCACCGACAAGGGCTGCCGCCTCATCGAAACCCTGCGCCGGTTCCAAAACGCCCGGGTGCTGGCCTCGCCCGAGGAGACCGCCCGCTGGGAGGGCCAGCTCGACCGGATCGCCCGGGGCCGGGGCTCCGAAACCGAATTTCTGAACGCCATCCGACATCTCGTGGAGGGAATTGTGACCGACTTCAAGAACGGAACGCCCACATCGGCCTCGCCCGACGGATCGCCCCCGGAAGCCAAGGCCGGGAAGCCGAACTACACGCCGCTGGGGACCTGCCCGGCCTGTGACGGAACCATCATCGAAGGCAAGCGCGGCTTCGGCTGCGCCAACTGGAAAGAGGCCGACGGCGCCTGCCGCTTCGTGGTCTGGAAATCCATCGCCGGGCGGGATTTGGCTCCGGCGGAGATGACCGAACTGCTGGAGAAGGGAGAAATCGGGCCGCTGGAGGGATTCACCTCCAAGAAGGGCAACGCCTTTTCCGCCAAGCTGAAGCTGGAGCAGGACGAAGAGGGCAAGTGGAAGGCCAGCTTCGTCTTTCCCGACGCCGACGGGGAGCCGCTGGGCAAATGTCCGGCCTGCGGCGGGGACGTGGTGACCAAGCCCAAAAGCTACGGCTGCGCCAATTGGCGCGAGGAGGACGGCGGTTGCCGCTTCGTGATCTGGAAGAGCGTGGCCCAGAAGGAGCTGACCGAGGAGGTGGCCAAGCAGTTGCTGGAACGGGGCGTCACCGACGAGCTGTTCGGCTTCATCTCCCGCAAGGGCAACGCCTTTTCCGCCAAGCTGCGGCTGGAAAAGGACGAATCGGGGAAATACAAAACGGTGTTCGAGTTTCCGGATCGGCCGCGGTTCGGCTGAAGGCCATTTAGGCCGTCTGCCAACGAAATGACGCGCTTGGGCGGGCATGGGGGCAAAATGCCGGAGCGCTCCGTGCTCATACGCCAACCGCGCGGGCATTTATTTCGTCCACCCTACATTTTCCGTATTCACCAACGGGCCGTGACGGTTGTTGCGGCCCGTTTTTTGTCTTCATTCGATCGCGTTTGAATTTAACCGGTTGATGGCGTATACTTTTTAAACAGCAATCGCGCCATTGCGGCTCTGATTCGCAGGTCGGGTTCAGCGCGCAGGGTGGGCACAAAAAGTAGCGCCCCTTGTCTGACTGAAAGAAAACCAGATGGAGGAATCATCATGGATGCCCTGCCAAAAGAAAAAAATTACATGACGCCGGAAGAGTATCTTAATTTTGATCGAACTTCAGAAATTAAATACGAGTATTTTGATGGTAAAATTATAGCCATGACCGGGGCGAAGAAAAATCATAATCTCATCAATGCCAATCTTACTGCGGATTTGGTCGCAAAATTCAGAGCCGACGGTTCCACATGCAGAGTTTTTTCAAGCGACATGCGAGTCAAAATAGGAAATAAAAGCGGATTCGCATACCCCGATATTGCCATTGCATGCGGCAACCTTGAATTTGAAGACGATGAACTCGACATCCTGAACAGCCCGATTGTAATTATTGAAATTCTTTCCGAATCTACCGAAGCGTACGACCGGGGTGACAAGTTTGCCTATTATCGGGCAATCCCCACGCTTCTGGAATATATTCTCGTGTCCCAAAATAAATGTCGAATTGAGCAGTTCGTCAGAAAAGAAGGGCGGATGTGGAGCATGCTTTACTACGAAGACATGGGGCAGGTCGTCAAAATCGAATCCATTGCCTGTGAGGTGCCGTTATCCGATATCTACCAATGGGTTGAGTTTGAAGAGAAGGAGCGGCCAAGTGGGTTTGACAAAATCCCATAGCTTACGCTTGCGTCCATCACGGGACGGTGCTCTATCAACCCGTCCAACCGGAACAACAACGGGTTTCGGCTCGCCCAGCCCGCCAGGAAAGCGGGAACGGGCCCCGGCGGTTGTCGCGGCCCGTTTTTGGAACTGTGGTTTTTGCGATTGACCGCAATTGCCTCCGGGAATAATCATAAAAAATCACTCGAATCACAAAAATCACCGTTCGGACAACGGCTCGATGTTTTTTTGTAATTTGTAAAAAGGCAGGCCGGGGCAAACACGGACGGGGTAACCACGGGGGGGTACCCCTCTGTAAACCTCAGCCTTCTTCCCCCTCCCCCGGCACGTTCCTCTCCAACTCCGCCAACCACGGCGCGGCTTCGCTGTCGCTGGGCGCCCGCCAGTCGCCCCGGGGGGAGAGGGAGCCGCCGGAGCCGACTTTGGGGCCGTTGGGCATGGCGGAGCGCTTGAACTGGCTGATTTGGAAGAACCGGTGCAGGAAAACTCCCAGCCACCTCCGGATGGTCGGCAGATCGTATGAATTTCGCCGATCCGGCGGCACCAGCTCGGACCAGGTCCCCCGTTCCGCGTCCCCCCAGGCGTTCAGTGCCAGAAAGGCGACCTTGCTGGGCCGGAAGCCGTACCGGGTGATGTAGTAGAGGTGGAAATCCTGCAATTCGTAGGGGCCGATGATCTCCTCGGTATGCTGGGCCGGCCCCTCGGCCTCGTTGCCGGGGACCAGCTCCGGGGAAATTTCCGTGTCCAGAATGGAAATCAGGGTTTCGCTGGTGTCCCGTTCAAACTGGCGGGTTTCCACGATCCAGCGAATCAGGTGCTGAATCAGCGTCTTGGGCACCGAGGCGTTGACGTTGTAATGGGACATCTGGTCGCCCACGCCGTAGGTGGCCCATCCCAGCGCCAGCTCGGACAAATCGCCGGTGCCCAACACCATGGCGTCCCGGTAATTGGCCAGCCGGAACAGGTGGGAGGTCCGGTCGCCCGCCTGGACGTTTTCGAACGTCACGTCGTAGACCGGCTCCCCGGCGGCGAAGGGATGGCCGATGTCCTTGAGCATTTGTCGGCTGGAGGGGCGGATGTCGATCTCCCCGGCGGTCACGCCCAGGGATTCCATCAGCCGGTTGGCGTTCTCCCGGGTGCGGTCGCTGGTGGCGAAGCCGGGCATGGAGTAGGCCAGGATGTTCTCCCGGGGCAGCCCCAGCCGGTCCATGGTGCGGGCCGCCACGATGAGCGCCTGGGTGGAATCCAGCCCGCCGGAGACGCCGATCACCAGCTTATGAATGCCCGCCGCCGTCAGCCGCTTCATCAGGCCGTGAACCTGGATGTTGTAGGCCTCGAAGCAGCGCTCGTCCCGCACCCGCCGGTCGTCCGGCGCGTAGGGGAAGCGCGCCACGGTTCGGATCATGGGCACGGCGTCCGCCGGGGGCGAAAAGGCGAAGGGAATCCTACGAAGCGTCCGCAGCCGGTCCCGATGGTCGCCCACGGCGTCGGTGAAACTGGTGGCGCGGGTTCGTTCCGCCACCAGCCGTTCCAGGTCCAGATCGGTGACGATGAGCTGCTCTTCCCGGGCGAATCGCTCCGACTCGGCCAGCAGATCGCCGTTTTCATAGATCATGGCGTGGCCGTCCCAGGCCAAATCGGTGGTGGATTCGCCCGGGCCGGCGGCGGAAAACAGGTAGGCCGAGAGGCAGCGGGCGGACTGGACGGCGCAGAGCTGCCGCCGAACGTCCGCCTTGCCCACGGTGATGTTGCTGGCGGAGAGGTTGGCCAGCACGGTGGCCCCGGCCATGGCGCCCCAGGTGCTGGGCGGAACTGGGGTCCAAACGTCCTCGCAGACCTCCACGTGCAGCCGGAAATCCGGAAACCCGTCGGTTTCGAAGACCAGATCGTCGCCGAAGGGGACTTCCTGCTCGAACAGCTGGACGCGGTCGGCCACCGCCTCCCGCGCCGCGGCGAACTGGCGTTTTTCGTAGAACTCTCGGTAATTGGGCAGATAGGATTTTGGAATCAGGCCCAGCACCCGGCCCCGGTGAATCACCACGCCGCAGTTGAACAGCCGCCCCTCGAAGCGCAACGGCGCGCCCACCAGCAGCACCGGCAGCAGTTCCCGGCTGGCGGAAACCACTTCTTTCAATGCCTCCCGGGTCGCCTCCAGCAGCGCGTCCTGATGGAACAGATCGTCGTTGGCGTAGGCCGACAATCCCATTTCCGGGAAGAGGACGATCCCGGCTTTTTTCGCGTGAGCGCGCCGTGCCAGTTCGAGGGTTCGTCCGAGGTTGTATTCCGGATCGGCCACCCGGACGAAGGGAATGGCCACCGCGGCCCGCAGAAAACCGTGCCGGTAGATGGAGTGAAACGGGAGATTCATGGGAGCGCCCGGCTTATTTTCGCACGACCATGGGGCCCATGGGCCGGCCGCCCATCAGGTGCATGTGGAGGTGGAAGACCTCCTGGCCGCCGTGTTTGTTGCAGTTGACGATGAGCCGGTAGCCGTTTTCGGCGACGCCCTCGTCCGCCGCGATTTTGGCGGCGACGGTGAACAGGTGGCCCACGAGTTGTTCGTCCTCGGGCTGGATGTCGTTGACGGTGGGGATGACCTTGTTGGGAACGATGAGGACGTGGGTGGGGGCCTGGGGACTGATGTCGCGGAACGCGGTGACGGTGTCGTCCTGGTACACGATGTCCGACGGAATGTCGCCGTTGATGATTTTGGTGAAGATGGTTTCTTCCGACATGGGGCGCCTCCGAAATCGGGGGAAAGGGGACGCGGCGGGGCGGACCGAACGGGGCGGGCGACCCGCCGCCGTTCGTACCCTATCCAGCTTTTTCCGGAGCGTCAAGCCTCCGGAATGGCGACATTCTCCCGGGGCGGCGGGGGAATGGAGGGGGAAGTCTTCGGCCTTGGAAAGCGCCCGGCCGATTCCAGCGGGTTCAGCCGTCGGCCGGTCCGAAGGATCGGATGAAAAGCTGATGGATCGCTTCCTTGCCGTCCTCGGTCAGGTTTCGGGTGCCGGTGCCCGCGAAGGATTTGCCCTCGATTTTCGGCTCGTCGGCCACCCACTCGTTTTCCTTCCAGGTGAACCAGCCCTTGCGGTCCTGGTCGTAGACGTTCACCGGCCGGTTGAACAGCCGGGCCAGCTCCACGCCCCATCCGGTGCCGCCCTTGACGGTGTCGTCCGGCTGAATCCATCCGATGGCGAAGACCTGGTAGCCGTTGTTGACCATGTGGAAGATGGACTGGATGACCTTTCGGATTTTGTCCAGCCGGGCGTAGGTGCGGCCCATCCGCTTGGAGACGATCTCCATGCTGATGTCGCCCTTTTTCAACTCTTCGTCGGTGAGGACCTGGAGGCCCCGGTCCCGCTCCAAGCTGGTGCGGCCCTCGAAGGAATAGGTCACCTCGCCCAGGCCCCAGCATTCCGCGTGGCGGCCGAATTCCGCCTCGGCGCCCTTGTGGCCGCCGCTGTACAGCACGATAT
>CAYFVR010000082.1:0-17281 GCA_964346545.1 uncultured Desulfobacterales bacterium
CGCCCCGAAGAACCGCTTCGGCCGCTGCAGCGCGTTGGAATCGACGCCGCCGGAGAGGATCTTGCCGCTGGGCGGCACCACCGAGTTGTAGGCCCGGGCCAGACGGGTGATGCTGTCCAGCAGGATCACCACGTTGCGCTTGTGCTCCACCAGCCGCTTGGCCTTGTCGCTGACCATCTCCGCCACCTGGACGTGGCGCTCGGCCGGCTCGTCGAAGGTGGAGCTGATCACCTCGCCGTTCACCGACCGCTCCATGTCGGTCACCTCCTCGGGCCGCTCGTCGATGAGCAGCACGAACAGCTCGATGTCCTTGTGGTTGGCGGTGATGCTGTTGGCGATGAACTGAAGCAGCATGGTCTTTCCGGAGCGGGGAGGAGAAACGATGAGCCCCCGCTGGCCGAAGCCGATGGGCGTCAGCAGGTCCATGATCCGGGTGGAATAATTTTCCGGATCATGCTCCAGGTTGATCTTCTCCTCCGGATACAGCGGCGTGAGGTTGTCGAACAGGATTTTTTCCCGGGCGACCTCGGGGTCTTCGTAGTTGATCGCCTCCACCTTGAGCAGGGCGAAATACCGCTCCGACTCCTTGGGCTGCCGAATCTGCCCGGAAACCGTGTCCCCGGTGCGAAGATTGAAGCGGCGAATCTGGGAGGGGGACACGTAAATGTCGTCGGGTCCGGGCAGGTAGTTGTAGGTCGGCGCCCGGAGAAAGCCGAATCCGTCCGGGAGAATTTCGAGCGTCCCCTCCCCGTAGATGTACCCGCTTTTTTCCATGTGCGCCTGCAGCAGGGAAAAAATCAGCTCCTGCTTGCGCATCCCAGCGGCCCCCTCGATATTGTAGGTCTTGGCCAGCTGGTTCAGCTCGTTGATTTTTTTTCGCTTAAGTTCCAGGATGTTCATTCAAAAAATACCCCATTCACTTTCTCGTTGGCGGCGAACCGCGCGGGATGCGCGCGGAAGGCGCCGGCAGCACTCCTCTCCCGGGAGCGGACGGATGATATATGGAGAAACGAGTCAAACCCCGTTGACGAGCGTTCGGCAAACGCCCGAGGCGCGAACCGCCCTTGCGCGCGCGGCGGACAAAATGGAAAAAACGGTCGGAGCGTGCAGGCTGGACCCATTGTTTTTTTTGGAGGAATGTGGGACGTTAGCAAACCGGGTTGTGAGAATCGCAGGGCGCATTCCCTCCAGGGAGGAGGGAAAACCGGGGATAGATAATCCGGACTTATCCGGTTCGCCCCCCCGTGTCAAGAAAATTAACCGCGAAATTCCTTCAAAACCGCCTTAAATTCTGGATGGATACTCCAACCGACATGCCATGGGTTATCAATGGAACCCGCGCCGAGCGCTTCCGGAGCCCGAAAGGCGCCAAAATAGGGACGGATTCAAACCACTTGAATCGAACCCGCGCGCCCGTTTCGTTTTTCAAATCCGCCGGACGAAGGAATTCGAACCAAGAATGATAAGTCCTTTTGAAAAAATCGCAAACCAATTGTCGCCCCTGCCGGAAAGGGCCTATTTGGCGGGAGGCTGCGTCCGGGACGCGCTCCTGGGTCGGCCGCCGCGGGACCTCGACGTCGCGGTGGCCGGAGACCCGGCGGCCGCGGCCCGGGCCCTGGCCCATGCGCTGGGCGGGCGGCTGGTGGCGCTGGGCCGGGGGGCGGAAACCCTGCACCGGATCGTCCGGCCCCGGGGACCGACGGTGGACATCGTGGCGCTTTGGGGAAAGGACATTTTCGGAGATCTCCGACGGCGGGATTTCACCATCAACGCCATGGCCTGGGACGTCGGCGAAAAACGGCTGATCGATCCCGCCGGCGGAAGAGAAGACCTGAATCGGGGCCGAATCCGGACGACCGGGCCGGAGGCCTTCGCCCGGGACCCGGTGCGAATGGTTCGGGCGCTTCGCTTCGCCGCGGCGCTGGGGTTTCGTTTGACCCGGGAAACCCGCGCCGCCCTGGCAAGCCGGGCCCCGGATCTGGCCGCCGCCCCGGGGGAACGGATTCGGGAGGAGCTTCACAAGCTGATGGAAACCGGC
Organism: uncultured Desulfobacterales bacterium; assembly: GCA_964346545.1. Classification (GTDB taxonomy): domain Bacteria; phylum Desulfobacterota; class Desulfobacteria; order Desulfobacterales; family Desulfococcaceae; genus CAYFVR01. The sequence goes on from CAYFVR010000082.1 coordinate 2,039, forward strand.
CGGGCGGGGCCTTTCCTGGCGACCATGGCGGAAACCGGCCTGCTGTCGGCCCTGTTGCCGAACGCGGGTCCGCCGGACCTTTCGATCCTGGCGAAGCTGGACGCCGATCTCCGACGCCCGGCGACCCGACCGCCGGAAACCGCGCGGGCCCTCCGGAACACCGGCCCGACCGACCGACTGGCGCTCCGATACGCGGCCCTCCTCCGAGGCTGGGGGGCGGAATCGGCCCGAAAACGGCTGGAAACGCTGTCCGAAAGGCTTCGATGGTCCCGCCGGGAAACCGACCGGGTGCGCCGCCTGCTGGAAGGAATCCGGAACGCCGAGACGATCATCCCGGCGGAATGGCCGCGGAATTCGGCCCCGGAGACGATCTCCCCGGAGGCCGCCCGATGGTTCCGCTCCCTCGGCCCCTCCCCGGCCTCCCCGCTTCTGCTGCTCCGGGCGCTGGGTCCGGAGCAAGAACCGGGCCCGAGCGAAGCGGCGGCGGAGCGGCTGCTGGGATTCGAGCGGCGCGTCCTTTCCCCCAGACGGCGGGCGGGCCCGCTGCTCGACGGCCGCGACCTGACGTCGGAACTGGGCCTGCCGCCTTCGCCCCGAATCGGTGAACTGTTGGAAACGGTGGAAATCGAACGCCTCGCGGGCCGCCTCCGCACCCGGGACCAGGCCCTGGATCGAATCCGGTCAATCCTGCATCGCCCGTTTCCCGATTCCCCATCCTGAATTCGATGGATTCCGGATCGACCGCCGCGCGGGCGGCCGATCCGGAATCCGATCCGTCGCGGGGCGGGACTACTTCAGGGCGTCCAGCTCCCGAAAAATTTTGTCCCGAATTTCATCCACCTTGCCCACGCCTTCCACCTGAATGTATTTCGGGGCGTCGTCGGCCCCGGAGGCTTCCCACTTCTTGTAGTAATCCACCAGCGGCTCGGTCTGATCGTGGTAGACCTCCAGCCGTTTCCGAACCGTCTCCTCCTTGTCGTCGTCCCGCTGAATCAACGGCTCGCCGGTCACGTCGTCCTTGCCCTCCACCTTGGGCGGATTGAAGACCACGTGATAGGTCCGGCCGCTGGGAAGGTGGGCGCGGCGACCGCTCATCCGCTTGATGATCTCCTCGTCGGGAACGGAGATTTCCACCACGGCGTCGATGGGCACGCCCGCGTCCTTCATGGCGTCCGCCTGGGGGATGGTTCGGGGAAATCCGTCGAAGAGAAAGCCTTTTTCGCAGTCCGGCTCCTGGATCCGCTCCTTCACCAGGCCGATGATGACCTCGTCGGGAACCAGCCCGCCGGAATCCATGTATTCCTTGGCCTTTTTGCCGAGGTCCGTTCCGGCCTTCACGGCGGCGCGGAGCATGTCGCCCGTGGAAATCTGGGGGATGTCGTACCGCTCCTTTATGTAGTTCGCCTGCGTTCCTTTGCCTGCCCCCGGTCCTCCCAAAAGAATGAGCCGCATACGCAATCCTCCTTGTCAAACCAACCTTTGAATTGTAAACAGGTGACAACGGGCGCGCCCGGTGCGCGCAACGGGCCAATATGAAGGAAAGGCGCCCGGGTGTCAAGCCGGTTTCTCAAAACCCGCCGAGGGCCGCCCGGAGGGCCGACTCGTCGATTGACAACGACCGGGGTTGATTGTAGGGGATAACGGGACGCCCCGGCGGCCGACGGATCTTCGCGGCGGGGCCGGATCGATTCGGTTCGCCGCGCCCGCGCGAAACCGGACGCAACCGAATCCAATCGAACCGATTTCGCGCCGGCGGCCGCATCCCGCGCCACCTCCCCACTCAACCGGAACGAAACCGGCGACTCGCCGGGGGACTCTTCCGACGGAACCCCCGGCCCGAAACCATGGCCGGAAACCACGGATCGACGCGGATTCTTCGCCGCCGGATGCCGGCGTACCGGCCGCGCCCAAAGGAGCTTTTTATGTCGGATCAACCTTGCATTCTGGTGTCGGACGATTTTTCCACCATGCGCCGGATCATCAAAAAAATTCTCAAGGGTCTGGACCTCGCCAACGTGGTGGAGGCCGAAAACGGAATCCAGGCATGGGAAATCCTGAACGCCCAAAAAGTCGATCTGGTCATCTGCGACTGGAACATGCCCGAGATGACCGGCAAGGAGCTGCTGGAAAAGGTCCGGGCCACCGAAAACCTCTCGGCGCTTCCGTTTCTCATGGTGACCGCCGAGGGCAAGGGAAAATCGGTGGTGGAACCCGGCCAGGAACACCTGACCAATTTCATCGCCAAGCCGTTCAAGGCCGAGGACATGGCCGAAAAACTGCACCTCATGCTCGGGATCTGATTCCAGCCCCCGTCCGCGTCCGCCGCGACCGGAAGGTCCGCGCGAAACCGTCGACGCGGGAAAGACGAAAGCGTTTCATGGCCCCATCTCACGAATCATTCGCCGCCGCCCTGGCCGAAGCGGCCGACGCGGTGGACGCCCACGGGCTGGACCGGCCCGCCCTGCTGGCCTCCGCGGCCGAATCGTTGGCCGAACTGGCCCCGACGGCGCCCCGCCCCGACATCGACCGCATGGTTCGGCGATGCGCGGACGCGGTTCGCGCCCTGGCCGAAGACGAGGCCGGCGAGCCCATCGCCGCCGCGACCGCCGCCGAGGAAGCCCTTCGGGCGATCCTGGACGAACTGCGGGGCGCCCCCGGCGCGGCCGACCGGCTGCGGGACGCCGAAATTCTGCTGGAAAACGCGCTGGCCATGGGAACGCCGCCCGCCGCGGAACCGCCCGCCGACCCGGTGGCGGCGCTCAACGACGCGGCGGCCCGTCTGCTCCAGGTGGAGCCGGACGCGCCGGCGGAAGCAAATCGCATTCTGGAACGGCTGGCCCGGATCGCCGAACATCCCGATTGCCCCTCCGCCTGCCGAGAGGCCCTCGCCCCGGCCGCGGGGACCGCCGATGCGGTTCGATCCGGAGAAGCGGCGGCGGACGGCCGCTGGGTCGAGAGGGTCGGCGCGGCCATCACCGCCGCCCTGGAGGCGCTGGAAACCGACGCCCGCCAGACCCCGGCGACCGGGGGGGGCGGCGAGGCCGACCACATGCCGGGCGACGCCGACCTGGACCTGATCGCCGCCTTCATCGCCGAAAGCGGCGACCTGATCACCGGGGCGGAGGAGGCCCTGCTGGACCTGGAAAGCGACCCCGAGGACCCCGAGGCGGTCAGCAACGTGTTCCGTGCCTTCCACAACATCAAAGGCACGTCGGCCTTCTTCGATCTGGACCTGATGACCGAACTGTCCCACCACGCGGAATCGATTCTGAGCTGCGTCCGGGACGGCAAGATCCGATACGCCGGCGGCTATCCGGACCTGGCGCTGCGATCCGTGGACATGCTCAAGACCCTTTTCCGGGGCCTTGAAGCCGCCCTGGGGGGCGGACCCTTCCAGAAGCCCGCCGGCTACGACTCTCTGATCCAGCAGCTCTCGGACCCCGCCGGTTTCGGCATCGGCGACGCGCCGGGGGCCGGCGCCTCCGGGGTCGCCCGGACGCCGAAGCCGGATTTCGCCGACGAGATCGAACTCGAGGCCTGCCCCCCGGGCCATCGGCCCGCGTGCGTCCCGGCGGAGGAGGGGGACAACGGCGAACCGGCCGCGCCGCGCCGGGGGCTCATGGGCAACCGGGGCGTTTCCATGGAAAGCTCCGTCCGGGTGCCCATTCAGCGGCTGGACCGGTTCATCGACATGGTCGGCGAGCTGGTGGTGGCCCATTCCATGGTGGCCCAAGACCCCATGGTCGCCTCCGGAGAGCATCACGAACTGATCAAAAAGGTCGGGCAGACCGGCAAAATCGTCCGCGAACTCCAGAGCATGAGCATGTCCATGCGGATGATCCCCCTCAAGACCACCTTCCGAAAAATGGCCCGGCTGGTGCGGGACCTCTCCCGGAAGGTCGGCAAGGACGTCCGTTTCGTGGCCGAGGGCGAGGAGACCGAAATCGACCGGAACATGGTGGACATCATCAACGACCCCCTGGTCCACATGGTCCGCAACGCCATCGACCACGGCATCGAGCCGCCGGAAGAGCGGGAGCGGGCCGGAAAATCCCGGCACGGAACCGTCCACCTCTCCGCCTTCCATTCCGCCGGAAACGTGGTGGTGGAAATCCGGGACGACGGCCGGGGCCTGGACCGGGACCGCATCCTGGCCAAGGCGGTGGAGCGGGGCCTCGTCTCCCCCGGGACCAGCCTGGGCGAGCGGGAGGCCTACGGCCTGATTTTCGAAGCCGGATTCTCCACGGCCCAAATCGTATCGGACGTATCGGGCCGCGGCGTGGGAATGGACGTGGTCAAGCGCAACATCGAGGCCATCCGGGGACACGTGGAGATCGACGCCGAGCCCGGACGGGGCAGCATCTTCCGCATGAGTCTGCCGCTGACCCTGGCCATCATCGACGGCATGGTGGTGCGGGTGGGGACGGAGAAATACGTCATCCCGACCATCTCCATCGTCCGATCGGTCCAGCCCGATCCGGAGCGGGTGACCTCGGTCATGCGGAAGGGCCGGATGCTCAACCTCCAGGGCCGACTGATCCCCCTGTTCCGGCTGGCCGACCTCTTGTCGTTGGAAAACGGCGATTCCGAACCGGGGCGCGCCATCGCGGTCGTGGTGGAAAACGACGCCTCCCAGGCCGGCCTGCTGGTGGACGAACTGATCGGCAGCCAGCAGATCGTGATCAAAACCATGGGCGAGACCCTGGGGAACATCCCGGGGATCTCCGGAAGCGCCATCATGCCCGACGGCCGGGTGGGCCTGATCCTCGACGTGGGCGGTCTGGTCCGACTGGCCAACCGCGACTGACCGGCGCCGAACCCCGCGCCAGGAAACCGCCATGAACCTGATGTCGGCCGAGCTGTCCGAGGGACAGTTCCAAAAAATCAGCCAGATCGTCCACCGGCTTTGCGGCATCCACCTCAAGGACGGCAAGCAGGCCCTGGTGCGCGCCCGCCTCATGAAGCGGCTTCGGGCGCTGAAAATGTCCGACTTCGGCCAATACATCCGGCTGATCGAAAGCGACGGCGGCGCGGAGGAGCTGGGCCTGATGGTGGACGTCATGACCACCAACAAGACCAGCTTTTTCCGGGAGCCCGAGCATTTCAACTATCTGTGCGAGCGAATCCTGCCCGAACTGTCGGGCCGGCGGCTTCGCTTCTGGACCGCCGCCTGCTCGTCGGGGGAGGAGCCCTACTCCCTGGCCGTGGTGCTCCGGGAACATCTGGCCGATCTGGCGGGACGGGACGTCAAAATCCTGGCCACCGACATTTCGACCAAAATGCTGGAGAAGGCGCGCCGGGCCGTCTACCCCGAGGAGCTGGTCCGGGGCGTGCCGCCCAAATATCTCCAGAAATACTTCGAAAAATTCCGGGAAAACGGTTTCCCGGTCTACCGGATCAAGGCGCCGGCGCGGGAGATGGTCCGACTGGGATGGCTCAACCTGATGGACCCCTGGCCCATGCGGGGGCCCTTCGCCGTGATCTTCTGCCGCAACGTGATGATCTATTTCGACCGGCCCACCCAGCAGCGGCTCATCCAGCGCTTCTGGGAACTTCTGGAACCGGGCGGACATCTGTTCGTCGGCCATTCGGAAGGCCTGTCGGCCGTTTCCCACCGGTTCCGGTATGTCCGTCCCGCCGTCTACCAGAAATAGCCGCCCTTCGGAAGGGAACGCCGGATGAGACATGTCGTTTCCGTGGGGGACATGAAGGTCGGCGTCGCCGAAGACCTGCTGGTGACCCATGCCCTGGGCTCCTGCCTGGGCCTGATGGTCTACGACCCCGAGGCCCGGGTGGGCGGACTTCTCCACGCCATGCTGCCCCTCTCCAAGATCAATCCGGAAAAGGCCCGGTTCAATCCGTTCATGTTCGTGGACACCGGGGTGCCGCGCCTCTTCCGGGCCCTGTACGAAATCGGGGGGCGCAAAGAGCGTCTGCGGGTCAAGGCCGCCGGCTGCGGCCGGCCGCTCAGCAACAACGAAATGTTCAAGATCGGCGAGCGCAACCACATCGTCCTCCGAAAAATTCTTTGGAAAAACAGCGTCCTGATCGACGCCGAGGACGTCGGCGGCACCGCCAGCCGCACGGTGCATTTCGAATTGTCCGACGGACGGGTGGTCATCAGCGGCAACAACTTGAAATGGGACCTTTGAAAATCCGAACCCCGTCCCGAAGCGGACGGAGAAGCGAACCGACGCATGAAAAACGAGAACGTCCGGCGGAAGCTCGGCAAAATCACCCTGATCCTCATCGCGGCCTCGGTCGCCATCGCCGCCGCCTTCAGCCTCTACGACTATCTCCAGTCCAAGGCGCGGCTGGCCACCGATTTCGAAGAGATGATGGCGCCGATCCCGATTCGGCTGGCCAACGGCCTGGGCAAGCCGCTCTGGTTCCTGGACACCGAAGAAATCCGGAACCTGATGCGCCTGGAGATGATGAACCGGAAAATCTACGGCATCGAGGTGGTGGAGGCCGACGGGGAGAAAATCCACGCGGCGCTCCGGCGCGACGCCGACTGGGAAATCGTGTCGACGACGGAGGCCATCCGGGGAGATTTCATCCTCCGGAGCGAGCCGATCCAATACGAGGACAAGGCGATCGGTTCGGTTCGAATTCACTTCACCCCGCGGTTCATGGAGGAAGCCCTGAACCGGCTGGCCGCTTCGATGGTCGTCCAGGTGCTGGTGATGAGCGCTTGTCTGGTCGTGGCGCTCATGGGAGTGCTGAAACTCTTCCTGGTCAATCCGATCGCCCAGGTGGCGGCGGGTCTGACCGAAGTGGGCGACGGGATTGAAACCGCCAGCCACCGCGTCTCGGTCACCGGGGAAGAGCTGACCCGGGGCACCGCCAGTCAGGCGTCCGCCGTGGAGGAGACCTCCGCCTCCCTGGAGGAGATCGCCTCCATGATCCGGCAGAACGCCGAAAACGTGAGCCGGGCCAACGCCCTGATGAACGAGACCGCCGACGTGGTGCGGGAGGCCGCCCGGGCCATGACCGAGCTGATCGAATCCATGAACCGGATCACCGCCGAGGGGGAGAAAACCCGGAAGGTGGTGAGCACCATCGAGGAAATCGCCTTTCAGACCAACCTCCTGGCGCTCAACGCCGCCGTGGAGGCGGCCCGGGCCGGCGAGACGGGCGCGGGGTTCGCCGTGGTGGCCGAGGAGGTTCGAAACCTGGCCATGCGCTCCAGCCAGGCCGCCCGAAACACCGCGGAACTCATCGAAGGCTCGGTTCGGGGCATCCGGTCCGGCGCGAACCTGGTGGACAACGCCAACGACGCCTTCGGCCGGGTCTCCGAGGGCGCGCGAAAGGTGGGGGACCTGCTGGAGGAGGTGACCGCCGCCTCCCGGGAGCAGTCCGAGGGCATCCAGCAGGTGAGCCGGGCCATGACCGACATCGACAAGGTGACCCAGGAAAACGCGGCCGGGGCCGAGGAAACCGCGGCCGCCATCAACGAGATCGAGGGGCTGATCGAACATCTGGGGGGGATGGTGCGAAAACTGGCCGCCCTGGCCGGGGGGCGCAACGGCCGGCCCGCCGCGGGGGCCGATTCCCCGCGACGGAAGTCGATCCAGGCCCCCCGCCGCTCGGAGGCGCGGGCCCTTCCCGACCGGAAAAGCGCCCGGAAGCCGCTTTCGATTTCCGCCCGGGATTCCGATTTCGAAGAATTTTAACGGTCCTCCGTCCGGCCCGGCCGGCGGGGGCGCACCGCCCATCATCCAGAAGGAGCACTATGGCTATCAGCGTCCTGGTCGTGGATGACAGCAGCGTCATGCGGGCCATGATCCTCAAGACCATGCGCATGACCGATCTGCCCCTGGGGACGATTCACCAGGCCGCGGACGGCCGGGAGGGACTTTCGGTCCTGAAGGAACACCCGGTGGACCTGCTCGTCGCCGACATCAACATGCCCGTCATGAACGGGGAGGAGATGATCAACCGGGTCCGGAAAAACCCGGAATGGGACCGTCTGGCCATCGTCGTGATTTCCACCGAGGGCAGCGACACGCGAATTGAACGGCTCCAGGGCAAAGGGGCCGTCTTCATCCACAAACCCTTCTCGCCCGAAACCATCCGGGACACGGTCCTCCGAATGCTGAACGTGGGAGACTTTCATGAATGACGCCATCCAGCGGACCTTGTACCGGGTCGCCGAATCGGTGCTGGAACAGTTGGCCTTCATCTTCTCCTTTCCCGAGGAGGACCGGGCGCCCCTGGACGGCCCCGACGCCCTCGGGGCGCGGGTCGCCTTCGCCGGCCCCTTTTCCGGCTCGCTGCATCTGCGGATCGGCCGCGACATCGGCCCGGAGCTGGCCGGAAACATGTTGGGCGTGGACGCCGAGGAGACGACGCCGGAGCAGCGGGACGACGCCGTCCGCGAGCTGATCAACGTCGTCTGCGGCAATCTGTTGCCGGCCATCGCCGGAAAACGGGCCGTGTTCAACGTGGAGCCCCCCGTCATCCTGGGTCCGGCGGAATCCGAGCCCGACGACCCGCCCCTGGCCGAGGCCCGGCTCTCGTTGGAAGAAGGGGAATGCGACATCCGGCTCCGGGTTTCGGGCCCCCTGCCGCCCGAGGCCCTCCGACCCGACCTGGACGCCGAATTCGAAGAGGAACCGGATGGCTGGTAGGCAAATTCGGGTGCTCATCGTGGACGACTCCGCCGTGGTCCGAAAAATCCTGTCCCAGGAGCTGTCCCGCTACCGGGACATCGACATCGTGGGGACCGCCATGGACCCCTACGTGGCCCGGGACAAGATCGTCTCCCTGAAGCCCGACGTCCTGACGCTGGACCTGGAAATGCCCCGGATGGACGGCCTCTCCTTTCTGGCCCGGCTGATGAAGCACTACCCGCTGCCCGTGGTGGTGCTGAGTTCCCTGACGCCCAAAAACAGCGAAACCGCCATGAAGGCGCTGGAGTTCGGGGCGGTGGAGGTGCTTTGCAAGCCCGGGACCGCCTATTCCACCGGAGACGTCTCCCGAAATCTGGCCAACGCCATCCGGGCCGCCGCGGCCGCCAAAATGCCGGCCCCGGGGCGCGGGACCGGGCCGGAAATCCGCCCCGTCTCCCGGAGCCAGGCGCGCCTCAACGTGACCACCCACAAGGTGATCGCCATCGGGGCCTCCACCGGGGGCACCCGGGCCATCGAGTCGATCCTCCGGGCCATGCCCCGAACCGCGCCGGGCATCATCATCGTGCAGCACATGCCGGAACACTTCACCACCGCCTTCGCCCGCCGGCTCGACGAACTCTGCGACATCGAAGTGCGGGAGGCCCGGGACGGCGACCGGGCGCTTCCGGGCCTGGCCCTCATCGCGCCCGGAAACCGCCACATGCTGCTGCGCCGGGGCGGCGGCCACTACTCCGTCCACATCCGCGACGGCGTGCCGGTCTACTATCAGCGACCCAGCGTGGACGTGCTGTTCCACTCGGTGGCCAAACACGCCGGGAAAAACGCCGTGGGCGTCATCCTCACCGGCATGGGCGCGGACGGCGCCCGGGGACTTTTGGCCATGCGGGAAAGCGGCGCGCGCACCCTGGCCCAGGACGAGGAGAGCTGCATCGTGTTCGGAATGCCCAAGGAGGCCATTCGCCTGGGGGCGGTGGAGCGGGTGGCCCCGCTGGCCGATCTGGCGCGGCATATCGTGGAAGCCCTTCCGGAAGGCCGCGCGGGGGAGACGGCGGTTTGACGGAAAACGGTTCCAGCCCGGCGGCGATCACCTATTTCCTGGCGCCCGGCTACATCTTCGTGGCCACCCGGCCCGCGGTCATCTCCAGCGTCCTGGGCTCCGCCGTCTCCGTGTGTCTGTACGACCGGAAGCGAAAGCTGGGGGGAATGAACCAGTTCCAGCTCCCCGAAATCCGGGACCGGCAAAAGGCCACGGCCCGCTACGGCAACGCCGCCACGCTGGCCCTGGTGCGGATGATGGAGGAAAACGGCTGCGCCATCCGCGCCCTGGAGGCCCAGATCATCGGCGGCGCGTTCAACCGGGACGTCTCGGAGTCGGACGTCGGCCGCGCCAACGTGGAGGTGGCCCGCCGGGTGCTGGGCCGGAAGGGAATTCGGATCGTCTCGGAGGACGTGGGGGGGGTCAAGGGGCGAAAGGTGATCTTCAACACCGGGGTGAACGAGGTGGCGGTCATGAAGGTGGACCGGCTGCGCGCCGTCGACTGGCATCCCTACGCGGACGACCGGTAGGCCGGCGGGAATGGGACCGGCCGGGACCGATCCCATTCCCTTGCGCCGGAAACGGTTTCCGGCGCGTCCGTCGGGCGCGGCGGCCGGTCGGGAACCCAGCGCCGCGCCCGTCGAATCCAATCAGTCCTCCCCCGTCCCGATCAGCGGCAGTTCCTTGTCGATTTGGAAAAAGACCAGAAACTTGGGGCCTCGCCCCTCCTCCTCCGCCTCGGTTCGCTCCTTGCGCTTGAGCTGGTACAGCAGGTCGGTCTCTTTCTCTTCCCGGAGCTTGGTCAAAAAGAGTCGTTTTCCCTTGTATCCGGACCCCTCTTCGATAAACATGTAGGCCGCGTGGGGATTGGCTTGCAGGTTGGCGTGGCTCAACCGGTCGCGCATGATCACCGCCACCGAGCCGTCGTCCATGACGTGGGGGCGGGAATAAACGGCCGAATCCACCCGTCCCTCGCCGTCGGCGGTGGAAAGAACGCCGGTGCCGCGGGTGTTTTCAAAATAGCTGCTCAGGCTCATCGACGGCCTCCTTTGGGGGCGACGCCGTTCACTTTGGGATTTCCAAAGGGCGAATGCGATTCGCTCCTACAAATCTTCGCCAAAATGAACGGCATTGCCTTTGCGGGGCGTTCTTCCGGAATGGAAGACGCGCCCGGGTTCAAGTTTCGTTGAAACACCGTGCCATTGGGGCGTTGGAATGAACGGACGATGGAATCAAAACGGCCGGGGGCGTATGCGACGCGCCCCCGCCCATCGAATGGAACGGTCATGAATTCGCGGTCAGATCGAAACCGCCGGATCCGCGCCTCGAACGCCCCGCACCGCGAAAACCGGGTCGGAGAGAAACAGGTCGGGATAGTGGCGGTCGTCCTCGGGACGGGGCAGGCCGCGGACGGATCGCGTCGCCAGATCCCGAAAGGCGCCCGACTCCAGAAAATACTCCATCACCAGCCCCATCCGCTCGAATTCATGAATTTCCTTCCAGATTCGAATGGCCTTGGGCGGAAACCAGCGGTTGGAAAAGGCGACGACGAACACGCCGCCGGGCCGCAGCACCCGGGCCACCTCCCGGAAGACCGCAAAGGGATCGGTGAGATATTCCACCGAGACCGTGCAGACCGCCCCGTCGAAACCGGCGGTTTCGAAGGGCAGCCGGGGCTCTTGATTCAGGTCTTGAACCCGCCGCTCCGTAAGCGCCGGATTGGCCGCCAGTTCGGCCTCGTTGAGGCCGAGGCCCGCCACGCCGCGGGGGTCCAGAGATTCCGGCAGATGGGAAACCCAGGAACTCATCAGATCCAGAATCCGGCCGCCGGGCGGAAGCCAATCTTCGTAAACCCGGGAGATCCCGTCGATGGCGACGGCGTCGATGTGCCGCACGAACCGGGGCTCGGCGTAAAAATCGGCGTCGGGCCGTTCGTCCTCCCGCTCGAAGGGCCGATCCGAAAAAAAATCGGTGGGCGTCCCGTCCCACCGGACCTGCATTCCGGGACCGTCCGCCGCCGCCGCCTCCATCCAATGGGTCAGATTGCCGCCGGTGTCTGAAAACTTCTCCCAGATGCGGGAAACTTCGGCGGAAACCTTCAGCTCGCGCCCGGCCAGCGGCGGATTGAAATCGACCCGCAGCCGATCCTCCCCCGCCCCGACGCAGCGAAACGGGGCCACGTTGGCGCGGAAGACGTTGGGCACGTCCCGCAGAAGTCCCCGGGGATAAAACCGGCCGATCCGGGGCCGGCGTTCCGGCCGCGGCGGGGCGAATTTTTGGGCCGGCAGCTCGAAGGTCTGGTTGGCCTGGTGGTCGGGAATGGCGTCGCCGGGCCGGAAGGTCCGGTCGATCCGGTCTCCTTCCCGGGCGGTCAGCAACGGTTCCCGGAAGCCGGGCGGAAACAGATCGCGCCAAAAATTGACTTTATCGCTGAAAAACCGATCCGAGTGAAGCCCCCAGGGGCTCTCCCAGTCCAGTTGAAATTGGATGGCCGCGTAGGAATCGGCATTGTCGTCAAGCATGGTTCACCTCGATCGGGCTGAAATCAGGGATGCGGCCGGCCGAAGGACGACCGGCGAAGTTCACTTTGGGCACAATAGACATCCCGCCCCGCCTTGGCAACGGCCAGGTCGGGCCGCCGCGCCCCTTCCCTCCGCCGAGAAAGGCCATCCAATGATCCAATGATTGACAATTCCGGCGCGAATCCTCTATAGGAGACGACAATACCGGACGCCGGGGCGGGCGCACGAGCGCCGGCTCCCCGTCCATCGGAAACCTTATGAACGCACTGATCCCCAGCAAATCCACCGTCCGCCTCACCGGCATGGGCAACAGCCTTCGCGTCCGCATCGACCCCACCGAACCGCTGGAAAGCCTGCGGGAGGCCCTGCGCCGCCGGTTGTCGCGCATCAAAAACCTGTCTCCCGCCACGCCCGTTCTCATCGACGCCGGAGACGCCGAGGGCGCGGAGGAAGTGGTGGCCTCGCTGGCCGACTTCATCCAGACCGGCTTCGGCATCGAATCGGTCACCGGGATGCCCGCGAGGCCGGCGCCGAATCCGGCCGAGGAGCCGGGACCGTCCACCGACAATCGCGCGCTTCGAGACCTGGAACGGCAGCTTCAAAGCCAGCCCGGCGAGGTCCGGCTGCTGACCGGACGGGTTCGCAGCGGCCAACGAATCTCGGCCCCCCACCATCTGGTCATCCTGGGCGACGTCAATCCCGGGGCGGAAGTCATGGCCGGGGGCGACGTCATCGTTTTCGGCGGTCTGCTGGGCACCGCCATCGCCGGGCAGGCCGACCGGGACGACAGCATCGTGCTGGCGCTGGACTTCCGGCCCACCCAGGTGCAGATCGGAGGCTACGTGGCCGCCGGACTGCCGGCCTCTCCGGGAAGAACGCCGGAGTTCGCCCATGTGGAGGGCGGCCAGATCGTCGTGGAAAACTATCTGGAAGTCAATCCGTTCGGACGACTTCCCTGGCCTCGGGTCCGGTAGCGGACCCCCGAGGCGAAACCCATTTCAAACGAGGTCAAATTGGACGGTAGAATCATCGTCGTCACGTCGGGCAAGGGGGGCGTGGGCAAAACCACCGCCACCGCCGCGCTCGGCGCGGCCCTGGCCATGGAAGGCAAACGGGTCGCGGTCATGGATATGGACATCGGGTTGCGAAACCTGGACGTGGTCATGGGGCTGGAAAACCGCATCGTGTTCAACGTGGTGGACGCGGTGAAGGGGAAATGCAAGGTCAAGCAGGCCGCCATCCGGGACCGCCGGGTCGAATCGCTCTACCTCATTCCCGCCTCCCAGAGCGACAACAAGGACGCGCTGAACCCCCAGGAGATGATCCGTTTCGGCAAACAGCTCCGGCGACATTTCGATTTCGTGCTCATCGACTGCCCCGCCGGCATCGAGCGCGGCTTCGAAAACTCGGTGGCATCCGCCGACGAAGCGCTGGTGGTCTGCACCCCGGAGGTGGCCTCGGTTCGGGACGCCGACCGGGTCATCGGCCTGCTCTACGCCAAGGGGATCACGCCCAAGCTGCTGGTCAACCGGATCGTCGCCCAAATGGTCGAGCGGGGCGACATGCTCAGCCACGAGGACATGGTGGACGTGCTGTCCATCGAGCTGATCGGCCTGGTGGAGATGGACGACCAGGTCATCGTCTCCACCAACACCGGCATGCCGCTGCCCATGCAGAAGGAATCCCGCGCCGGCGCGGCCTTTCGGCGCATCGCGGCCCGGCTGAACGGCCAGGTGAACCTGCCCATCGAGGTGCCCCGGACGGAGCAGGGGTTTTTGAAAAAAATCCGGAACAGGTTCGGCTTCAGCCGATAAGGAGGCCCGCATGCTCGACGGATTCCTGAAAAAACTGCTCGGCAAGCAGTCCGACAGCAAGAACGTGGCCAAACAGCGGCTGAAATTCGCGCTGATTTACGACAAGCTGGAAGTCTCCGACAACATTCTGGAAAACCTGCACCGAGACATGGTCGAGGTCATCTCCCGCTATTTTGAAATCGACCAGGACGCCTTCAAACTGGACATCCGCCGCTCCGACGAGCTGTCCGCCCTGGTGGTCAACACCCCGATTTTGAGCGCCAAACACCGGAACGCCTCGGACGACAAGACGAAGACCAAGGACGGATAGCCGCCGGGAAGCGACGGCCGCCGCCTACCGGCCGCCGTCGGCCTCTTCCTCCACCGTCACGCCGCCGCCTCGGCCGACCACCACCCGCCGCAACGGCACGTCCACGCCGGCGGCCGCCCGGCCGCGGGCCACGATCTCCGGCATCCCCGCGCAACAGGGCACCTCCATCGCCACCGCGGTCACGCTCCGGATCTCCGCCGTCCGGAAAATTTCCGCGAATTTCTCCACGTAGGCGTCCCGGTCGTCGAACTTGGGACACCCCATCAAGACCACCCGGCCAGGCAGCCAGTCCTTGTGCAATTCCGGCAGCGCCACCGCGGCGCAGTCGGCCAGCACCAGCAGGTCCGCCCCCTTCAGAAACGGCGCGGCGGGCGGCACGAGCCGAATCTGAACCGGCCAATGGCCCAGGGCGGAGTCGGCGTCGCCGGGGATCGGTTCCCGGTTCCGGGCCGCTTTCGACGCCGGAGCGGCGCCCGGCGTCAGAATTTGTATTCCCGCCGAGGGACAACCGCCGGATTTCGGGGCCGGTTTATCCTCGGCCGATTGCCGGGCCAGATGGGATTCCACCGCCGCCTCGTCGAAAGCGTCGGCCGGCCGCTCCACGATCCGCAACGCGTCGCGGGGACATTCCCCCAGGCAGGCGCCGAGCCCGTCGCACAGGCGATCGGCCACCACCCGCGCCTTCCCGTCAACGATTTCCAGAGCGCCTTCGGCGCAGCCGGGCACGCAGTTGCCGCAACCGTCACATTTTTCCTCGTCGATTTCGATGATTTTTCGAGATTCGGCCATGGCATCTTTACCTTTCCGGACCCGGAACGGGTCGCGGTTGGAGGTGATTCGGAAAGCGGGGGCGTTTCCCCCCGCGCAATTCCGTTTTATCCCCATTTGCCCCGGACGCGCATTGATGTAGGTCAAACTTGAATTT
>CAYFVR010000083.1:0-12514 GCA_964346545.1 uncultured Desulfobacterales bacterium
CGGCGATGTCGTCCTTGAAGTCGGTCAGGGCGAAGGTGAAATCCCCGGACGCATCGTCGGCGACCGTGAATCGCAGATTCAGCAACACGCCGTCCGCGGAGACGAGAACGGGTTGGCCGAACAGCGCTCCCGCCACTTTCACGAGACCCGTCTCGATTTCCCGACCCGCCACCAGGGAGAACCCGTTGGTCAGCGTTCCGGCCGCGTCCACCTCGACCCAGTCGAAGGAATCGGCGTCGAAGGGCAGAGAAAAGCCGATGGCGTCCATTTCGAAAGAATCGGACACGTTTTGAATTCGGATGGGAATGGAAACGGTTTCGCCGGGTTCGGCGGCGACATCGTCCGGTCGAATGTCGAATCCCCATGCGGGCGCCGCCGCCAGGAGGGCGATCAGCACCATCGGGAAAACTGGGAAGCAATATTTTTTCAAGGAACCTCCTCTCGGGTTGTATTTCAGGATGATTTCGGGGTTGAATTCTTGCCGGCGCGATGATGCCATCGTTCAAAAGACCCCGGCCAGAATGCCGAGGGGCAAAATCGCGTCCGCCAGATCGACCCGGTCGTTGCCGTCGGTATCTCCCAGCACGAAGGGCGTGGTCCGGGCGGGACGGACCTCGGCGACGATCTGGAGCGGAATGATGGCGTCCGCCAGTTCGACGCGTCCGCTGTTGTCGGCGTCTCCCGGCAGATATTGGGCATTGACCAGGGTGAACGTCCCCGCCGTGGTCTCGGCCGTCCGGATGTCGTCCTTGAATTCCAGCAAGGTCAGCGAAGAATTCAGCCGCGCGCCGTTCGGCGTCCGAAAACGAAGTTTCAGAAACAAGCCGTCCCCGTCCAGCGTGACCGGATCGCCGAAGAGCGCGCCGGCGACCTTGACCCGGCCCGGCTCGACCAGTTGACCGGCGAGCAGGGTGAAGGGAGCGGTGAGCGTGCCGCTTTTGTCCGCCTCCTCGTACACCAGCGCCCGGGAATCGAAAGCAAGGGAAAAGCCGATGGCGTCCGCCTCGATGGGCGTTTCCACGTTTCGAAGCCGAATGGATACGGCGACCTCTTGCCCCGGTTCCCCGGAAACGTCTTCCGCGTACAACTCGAAGGCGCCCGCCTCCAGCGCGGCGGCGCAGACGAGGCCGGCCGCGGCCAGAAGAAGGCGGCCGATCGGTTTCCATGGCATGGAATGGCCTCCTTGAGAACGGGTTAAAAAGAAGCCCAGAAGATATCCACGGCGTCCTGGGCGGTGACTTCGCCGTCTCCGTTGAAATCGGCGGCCCACAATTCCTCCCACGTCCATCGGCTTTGTTGGGTCAGGTCGAAGGCGTCCACCGCGTCCTGGGCCGTGATCCCGTCGGTCCGGTTCACGTCGCCGGGCTCGAAGTCGAAAGTGTAGACGAAATCGATGATTTTCGGCAGCAGGTCCGTGGCGATTTCCTGTTCGATGGAATCATCGGCGGTATCCAAGATTTGAACCTTGGAATCGCTGGAGTTGCAGATCCAGAGATAGCCGTCCCGATCCAGGGCGAGATGGGCGAGGTCCTTTCCGTTCAGAGCAAAGTTGGCGTCTCCCGTCACCGCGCCCGTGGTTGGATTGAAGGTTTTCAGGGCGTTGCCGCTTCCGGAAACGTCGTAGGCGTCGGGCACGCCAAGAAAATAGCCCTTGGCGGGGGAAACGATCGCGGTGGAAAAAATGCTGCCGTGGGGCCAGTCGTTTCCGCCGGCGTCCAGCACCACTTCCGTCTCGTAGGTGTCGGGATCGATGGCCACGACCCCGCCGTTTCCGCCGAGTCCGGAGGTGCAAAAGCCGAAGGAGGCGGGACCGGACACGTAGATTGTGTGGTTCTCTTCCAGGTAATGGATCGAAGCGTAGGCGGGAAACCCGGCGTTAAAGACCGGAAAGGGCAGGGCGATTCCCTTGAGGCCGCCTTCTCCCATGCCGGTTTGGATCTCGGCGTCTGTGGCCACGTCGAAGACGGCGACGTAGGAATGCACCGTTTCCGCGGGACACCAGGTCACCAACCGCTGCATGACGATGAACAGTTTTCCGTCCACGATCACGCCGTTGGCCATCTCGGAATAGCCGTCGGTGTCGTCGTAAGGCCGGGTTCCGCCCTCCACCGAATAGGCGCTCAAGTCGAGTTCGCCGATTTTGAATTCGGTTCGGTTTTCAAAGGAAACCGACGGGTCCACGATCCAGGCCGTTTTGGCGCCGTAGCGGATCAGGTAGGCTTTTTCGTTGGAGGCGGAAACCAGGGCGAACGGATTGCTGCTGTTGCTTTGCAGCCCCAGCTCGCCGGGCGAAATGGCGGATACGTTCCAGATCGGTTGATTGGGGGCCGACACGTCGAACTTGGCGACGTTGTCCGACTGGAACCGCTCGATCCGGTAAAAAAACTGGCGATGGGCGGACACGGCGAGGTCGGAGATGGTCGGCAGAAGACTGGTCTCGCCGCCGACGTTCCGAAGCGTCCATTGCCCGCCGTCCCGCCGAATGATCGAATGGGCCCCGCTGGACCAGCCGGCCGAGGCGGTGACGACCACCGCCGTCTGGTTCATTTCCGCCGCGAAAACCGGCCCGGCGATTCCCGCCGCGGTCCAGAGGGCCAACAAAAGCGTCCATTTTCCAAAACGGTTTTTCATGATTGCTCCCTCCTTGGGGCGTGTCGCGCCCCGGAAAAAGTGGGGATGAGGCGAAACGGGGAGGCGCATGGCGACCCGCGTCCCAACGCCGGATTCCCCCGACTCCCCGACTCCCCGACTCCGTTAAAAATCGTACTTCACCGAAACCGAAAACGAGCGGCCCGGCAGGGGATAGCGAAAGTATTCCTCGTACTGCTTGTCTTCCAGGTTCTTGCCCTCCAGGTTGATCTGGAATCCGGCCCGGCGCCAGGAGATTCCGGCGTTCAGTTCGTCCTTGTCCGGCGCTTCAAGGATTTCGGCTTCGTCGTAATACATCCCGGTTTCCCGAATCAGTTCGGCGAACGCCTTGAACCCCGAATACCGGGCCTCCAAGCGGCCCGAAAACGCGGTCTCGAACCGTCCCGGAAGGGCCTTGCCCCGATTGCCCCGCAGGACGGGTTCGTCGGTCAGATTTTCGGTATCCTGCCAGGTGACATTGGCCGAAAAGCGGAAAAATTTCAGGAAATCGACGGTCGCCGCGCTCTCGATTCCCCGGATTCGGCTCTCCGAGAGATTTTTGGAGGTGCCGTATCCGGCGGCGTTGAACACGCGGATGATGGTGTCGTCCGTATCGCTGGCGAACCAGGCGGCGCTGACGGAGACCCGGCCGAGCCAGTCGAACCCGGCCCGCCAGTCGATCTCGAAGCCCAGGTCGTAGTTCAGCCCCGTTTCCGCGTCGAGCCGGGGGTTTCCGGAAAAATAGCCCCGATCCCCGAACAACTCGAAAAACGAGGGCTCCCGCACGTAGCGGGCGATGTTCGCCTTGAAGGAGAGCCAGTCCAGCAGCCGGTATTTGGCGCCCAGTTGCGGCATCCAGTAGTCCTCGCTGGAATCTTCCGCGAACAGCCGGTAGCCGAACACGTCCAGCGCGGCCTCCAGATCGTCCCGGACGTGCATGTACCGGACGGCCCCGGTAAGGCTCAGCCGCCGAGCCAGCAGATACAGCGTGTCCTGAACGCCGACCACATAAGTTTCGCGGCTGCTTTCGTTGGGGTTCTTTCGGCCAAAATGGTCTTCGCTCTCATATTCCTCGTACTTCCCGTCCAGAATCAGGCTCAGGGAATTGTTGGCGGTCGGGTATTCGACGAACAGATTCCCGCCGATCCCGTCGGTGGTGTCGGTGGTGTGGATTTTCCCCTTGCCGATCTGCCCCTCCCGGTCGTCGTATTCCTCTTCTTTCCAGGAATGGCTGATCCGGGTCTTGGTGTTGAGCCCCAACGGCCCCAACTCGTCGGCGATCAGTTCGAGGGTGGCGAGGTTTCGGTCGGTTTGGAACTCGGTTTCGTTGGCGGCGTTGTTCCGCCGGGGAATGCCCTGATCCTTGGAAAACCATTGATTCACCAACGTGAGCCGCAGGGTGTCGGTCAGGTCGTATCCCATTTTCCCCAGGAGGTTGTACTGGGAAAGGTCCGCGTTGCGGCGTTTCTCCTCGGTCCAGTCTTCCGGGCTGTAGGGCGTCCGGTATTTGTTGGTGAAGGTGAAGTCGTTCCGGGACGAAAGGTATTCGGCGGACAGCAGGTAATCCAGGCGACCCGGCTTCGCGTTGACGAAGGCCGAGGCGCGATAAGTGTCGAAGGAGCCGAATCCCGCGGTCGCGTTCCCGTTGAACGCCTCCCGGCCGCGCAGGGTCTTGATATTGACGACCCCGCCGATGGATGCCTTGCCGAAATTCGCGGGGGAAATTCCCCGGTAGATTTCGATGGAGGCCACGTCGGACAGGGAAATATTGCTCAAGTCCACCCCGCCGCCCGAAGCTTCGTTCAGCAAAATGCCGTCCAGGTAGATCATCACCTGTTCGCTGGTGGAGCCGCGAAGGGAGACCACCGAATAGCTTCCCAGGCCGCCCGTCCGCCGCACCTGGACGCCGGCCTCCTTCTCGATGACCTCGGCCAGACTTTCGAGCTTTCCCTCGAACTGGTCCCGTCGAATCACGGAAAAAAACGCCGGCGTCTCCTCGGTATCCACGTCGCCGGTTTGGTATGTCTCGTCCACCCGTTCGGCGGTGACCACCACCGCGTCCAGCACCAGGGGGGCTTCGGCCTCCCGGGCCGGCGCGTTCATGGGAAGAAGGACGAAAAGAGCCAAGGGAAGCCCGGCTCGCAACCATTTCAAAAACATCATCGATCCACCGCCACGGGTTTCGGATGAAAGGGAAAACGGCCCGCGCCCCCCGAAAGCGGCGCGGGCCGCAAAAGGGCCTATTTCGCGACCGCGCCGATGAAACAGCCGCCACCGCCGCCGCCGTCGGCCTCGCTCCGATCGCCTGCGGCGTAGGTTCCCAGTTCATCGACCAGGGCGACCAGGGTGACGGCGACGAAGCCGGGCTCCGGCGTATCGGCCGCGCGGTCGATCACCGTCCCCCCTTCGGAAACGGCGATCCCGTCCATTTCGCCTTCAAGTCCGGCCGGAGAAACGCCGCCGCCGGGATCGGTCCGCCAAAGCGTCGGGTCCGCCGCGCCTTCGGGAAGGACAACCGTCACGGTCAGCCAACCGGGGCTTCCGCCGGAAAGAAACAGGGGCGTATCCGAATCGGCCAGCCGAAAGGCGACGGCATCCGGTCCCAGCTCCGCCCGAATCGACGGCGAGGCTTCGGTTCGGACGGGCGCCGGGAGGATTCCGCCGAAGGGGGCGTCGGACGCGGTGAGCACGACCGTCCCCGCCGCGAGACGGAGCATCGGGGAGGTGTCCGATCCTCCCGGCCGCAGGACCAGGTCGAAGGGAATCCTGCCGGTTTCGGGGAGATCCACGCTCCGGAACGTGGTCAGGGAGCCGGGCGTCGCGGAAAGATCGGCCGCCGCCTCGGAATCGGTGACGACGACCCGAACCGAGACCGGGTCGGCCGCGTTTCCGGCCGCGTCGGTTACCGAATAGATCAAGGTGTAGGTTCCGGGCGTCAGGGGGTCCACCGTCCCGGCGACTTCGATTTGGCCGGAGAGATCGCCGTCGGCGTCATCCGCGGCGACGGCCGCGGGGGGCGTGAACGTGCCGCCCGGGGGGATTTCCACGACGTCGGTGGCGTCCACCGTCAACTCCGGCGGGGTCGCGTCCTCCGGCGCCGTCGGCTCTCCGACGATCACCGTGCGGATGGCCGGTTCCGCCGCGTTGCCGGCGGCGTCGCGAACGGTATAGGTCAGGATGTACGTCCCCGGCGTCGCGGTATCCACCGTCCCCTCCACGACGATCCGGCCGGAGATGTCGCCGTCCACGTCGTCGATGGCGGTGGCCCCCGGATCGGCGAAGGTTTCTCCCGTCGAAATTTCCACCGTGGCCGGGCCGGCCAGGGCGATCACCGGCGGCGTGTCGTCCACGCCCACGGGCGGAGTCACGACCACGTCGCGGGTGACCGGTTCCGCCGCGTTGCCCGCCGCGTCGCGGATCGTGTAGGTCAAGGTGTAGATTCCCGGCGTCGCGGTATCCACGCTTCCCTGCACGGCGATCTGGGCGGAGATGTCGCCGTCGGTATCGTCTTCCGCCCGGGCGCCCGGATCAACGAAGGACGCGCCCGCGGGAATCCGCACCGTGGCCTCGCCCAGAAGGGAGATGACGGGCGGCGTCGTGTCCGCGCCTTCCGCGGGGGTCACGGTCACGGTGCGGGTGACCGGTTCCGCCGCGTTGCCGGAGAAGTCCCGGACGGTATAGGTCAATGGGTAGGTTCCCGGCGTGTCGGTATCCACCGCGCCCTCGACGACGATCCGGTTCGAGACGTCCCCGTCGCGGTTGTCCGAGGCCGTCGCGCCGGGATCGACGAAGGGCGTTCCCGCCGGAACGGAAATTTCCGCGTCGCCCATCAGGGTGATGACCGGCGGGACGGTATCCGTCGGCGGAGGAGAGGGGGGCGTCGGCGGGGTGGGCGGGACCCGCACCGAAAAGACGGCGTCGGCGGTGGTCGCTCCGGCGATGTCGTCCTTGAAGTCGGTCAGGGCGAAGGTGAAATCCCCGGACGCATCGTCCGCGACCGTGAATCGCAGATTCAGCAGCACGCCATCCGCGGAGACGAGAACGGGTTGGTCGAACAGCGCCCCCGCCACTTTCACGAGACCCGCCTCGATTTCCCGACCCGACAGCAGAGTGAACCCGCCGGTCAGCGTTCCGGCCGAGTCCACATCGACCCAGTCGAAGGAATCGGCGTCGAAGGACAGGGAAAAGCCGATGGCGTCCATTTCCAGCGCCGCGCCGCCGACCTGAATCATGATCGGCACGACGATGGTTCCCCCCGCCTCCCCGGAGACGTTCAACGGACGGACGTCCACCCGGGTTTGGAGTTCGGCAACGATGTCCAGCGTCGTCGCCGAGGCGCTTTCGCCCACCGTCACCCAGGCTTTTTCCGGTTCGAAGACCTTCGCGATGGGCGCGTCCTCGAAGAGAATTTCCATCACGCCGGTTTCCCCGGGGGTCGCGCCGCCGGGCTGGATGATTTCGTCGAAGATGGGAATGTTGATGGAATACCAGCCCTGGTCGTTGAGCCCCCGGGTTTCCGCCCGGGGCATGTATTCCGAACCGTCGAGCCGGACCACGCGGATGGTGTATTCCCCGGCCTCGGACGGGGAAAGGGTTTGTCCGTCGAGGGTCAGCGTTCCGCCGATTCGGGCCGGTACGGGGGGCGGCGGCAACGGGGGCGGGCCGGCCGCGACGTCGATTTCGGCGACCGAAGCGGATTCGCCGACCACGATCCGTCCACCCGTCGGGGAGGCGATGACCTGCGCCACGCCGTTTCGGGTCAGACGCAGCCAGGCCTCCTCCCCGGGATTGAGACCGTCCGGCTGCTCGTCCGCGTCGAAAATCGGGATGTTGAGGCTGTACCAGCCCGCTTCATTCAGCCCCTGGGTGGCGGCGACTTCCTCGAAGGTTTCTCCGTCGGCCGTCGTCAGAACGGAAACGGCGTACACGTCGGTCGATTCATGGGTGGCCTGGACCCCGTCGATGGTCAGCGTTCCGCCGATTCGGGCCGGCACGGGCGGCGCGGCCACGGCCCGTTGGGCCAGCGGCGGCAGTGCAAGAAGCGCGAGCAGCGCAAACAACAGTCGATTTTGGGTGGACATGAACATTCCTCCGGAAAGCCGCCGACCTTCCGGCCCGTCGGTGAGCGGAAGGTCGGCGGCCGCATGGGTGATTTACGGGGAAAAGCCCGAGGACGGCAGCGGCGGCGGCGTCAAATGCCGGTGCTTTTCGGGCGCCCGGGGCGCAGTCCGCCGGCCGGCCTTGGCGACCGCGCCGCCGTTTTGCATGGGAATCGAACGGCCCGGCCCGGCCGTTCCGGCCAGGCGGATGTCCACCGTTCGGAGCCGGCCGTCCCGGTATCCCCAGGTGATGGCGACGTTTTCATGCCGAAACAGGTCCTGGATAATCCGGTCGGCGGGCTGGTTCACATAGGAACCCTTCCGGGCCGGCCGGTCGATTTCCGCGCCGACGGTGATCTCGATGTTGAAAACGGCCCCGACCCGTGCCAGGGCGTCCGCCAGGGACCCGCCCTCGAAATGAACGGTACGGGTGTGCGGGCGCTCTCCCAAGGCCGGGGCGGGCCCCGCCAGGAAAAGAAGCGCGGCGACGGCCAGCGCCGTCCGGCGTCTTGCGCGTTGGTGTATTTCTTCCATATTCTTTGCCCCGGACGCGCCCGAAGGCGCGCCCGTTTTTGGGCGCCGGCCAATGCGCCGGCGCTTGAGAGATCAATCCTCCAGGGACCAGGTGCAATCGGCGTCGACGTCCACCCAGTATCCCTGCCCGGGGGTCAGTTCCCAAAGATCGCTTCCGCCGAATCCCGGCGCGTAAACCTGCCAGTATCCATCCACGTAGGCCCAAATGGTATTGAGCTGATCCAGAATCGACGCGAGCGCCGTCTCCACATCGGTCGCCGACGTGCCGTTGAATCCGACGAAATTCATGCCGGCCGAAAGGACGATATCCGTGTCGGCGGGGACCGGGCCGGCGACCTCCAGGGTCGCGGGGCTTTGCATGTTGAACCAATAGGCCCGGCCCGCTTTCAACTCGGTCAAATCGCCCTCTTCGGGATTCTCCGGATCGAAATTCTCGGGATCGTACACCCGGTATTCGCTTCCATCCGCGTTCAGCCCCCAGACCTGGAGGATGGCGTCCTCGATGGCGGCCAGCAGAAGATGGATGGGCGCCTCCGGCTGCACGTTCAGGGAAATCTGGTTCCACCCCGCGGTCAGCTCGATGGTCCGGGTCCGGGGTTCGGTTGCGCCCAGATTGTCCATGCAGAAATAGGCCGGGGTGTTCATGCCGAAATCCCCGACGTCCGAGGAGGAGAGACTGAATTCGAGGGTCTGGACCGCCCCCAGCCCGCTCAAATCTTGCCATTCCCATTCGTCCAGGATGTCGGTTCCGTCGGCCAGCAACAGTTCGACGGTCCCGGTCTCGGCGCCGGCGACGTCCTTTCCGGTGATCGTCAGTTTGAACCAGTCGTCTTCCGTGAACTGCTTGGCGAACGCGTCGCCGTTCCGCATGGAATCATAGGCGTAGGCGTTGTTGGTGAAATAGGCGCCGGGAATCACCCGCTCCCCGGGAAGGGTGACGGTCGGCTCGGCCTCCGGGCCGTAAAAGCTGGAAACAAAGCTGACCGCGTAGGTGTCGCTGTTTTTCCCACCGCCCGGGATGGCGACGAACTGACCCTCCAGCCCCGTTGCCGAGGTATCGGTTTGGTTGGAATAGGCGAATCCCGACCAGGAACTCCACTGGGTGTCGAAATAGTTGTTGAACACCGCGCCGCCGCTGCTGAAATAGGACAGGCCGCCTTCGGTTTCATCGCCCCGCCAGACCGAATCCGCTTCCAGGGGCAATTCTTCGAACGTCGCCAGGGTGAAGGGCGCGCTCAAAACGGCCACCGCGTCCAGATCGAATCCCGCGCTGCCGCTGGTCGGATAGGGGTCGTAAATGGGACGGCCTGCCGCGTCGGTTTCGCTTCCGTCCCCGATCACGTCCACGATTTTAACATATTGGATATTGGACAGATCCACCGTGCCGTCGGCCACTTCGGGTTTGCGCTTCAAATCTTCCAGATCGAAGGGGGTGCCGAATCCCTGCTTGTACTTCCCGGCGAATCCCCGAATCCGGGTGGGATCGACGTTCCCGAAGCCGCCGACCGGCTCGGGAGTCAGGGAAAAGGCGTCAAAGCGGACGAAATCGACCCCGTTGGAAGAGACTTCCACATAGCCGAGTTCCAGAAAGGTGTCGCTGAAGCTGTTTTCGAATACGGCGAAATCCGGCCCAAAGGCGTTGAAGATGGGCTCGTCGAAGGTGAGCGTCACGGAACCGCCCCGGCCCAGGACGAGGACATCCGTGGAAGTCCCTTCGGCGGGCCCCAGGGCGTTTTCCGGCACGCGCCACTGTTCGTCCACATCGTCGCCATAGACGACCTCGTCGGTTCCGGTGGCCCAGGCCACGATGGACGGATCGTCCTTGGCGACGGCCGTGGACCCTTCCTGTCCGGCCGCCGGGGGAAAGACCGGCGCCACGTCGGAGAAGGCGTCCACCTCTCCCCCGTCGCTTTCCACCCGGACATACTGAATCCAATCGAATCCGGACTCCGCCAGGTCAAAGCCGGTCCCGCCGCCGGAGCCGTCATACGCGGCGATGGCCTCGCCCAGCGTCAGCCCGTTGAAATCCTCGGCGGTCAGTGCCGGGTTTACCGGCTTGGTGAAATCCATTTCCTCGTCGGAAAGGTCCTCGGCGTCGGCGTCCCATTGCCAGGGCTGGGTGGGAAACAGATCGTCGGCAAACGGGCCGTCCTCGTAGGTGTACCAATCCACCCCGTCCGGACTCACCGAAACGGTGACCGCCTCGGAAAACACGTTGCCGTCCAGGGTATCCCCGGAGAGAACGAAGAACGCGTTCCCGAACACCAGGAAATCGACGCCATGGGGGTTGTAGGGGTCGTCGAAGACCTTGTGGTCGAATTTTACGGTGACCTGGCCGCCACTGTTCAGGGTGGTGATCAGTTTTTCCCCCTCCACGCCGGTCCCGAAGGGTGGGAAGGTCACGGAAAACTTTCCGTCTCCGAAGGCGCTCGGCGGACCGGCGAGCGCCGGTTTTCCGAGCAGGGCCTGGGGGTCGTCATAAGGATCGTCGCCAAAGGGGCCGAGCGAATCCGTCACCTCCGACGCAAAGGGGGTGAACGCCGCCGCAGGCGTCGCGCTCAGCAAAAGAACCAACATCCACGCCAATGCTCTTTTCACAATTTTCTCCTTTTAGTTCTCGGTTTTCCATCCGATCGGCCGCTGGATGGCGCGGCCGATCGGATGGATTCGTTACCGGTTTACGGAATATCCAACAGAGCTGATTCCCTTTCGTTTTGGGCGCTTAACCCGCTCAGCAACGCCTCCAGCGCCCGTTTCAGCACCGGCGGCGCGTCGCCGGAAAGAACGATCCGGGCGGTTTCCGGGATCGGGCCGCCGGCGATCTCCCGGGCGATTTGGCCGCACCAGGCGTCGAAGGCCGCGCCGTCGGAAACCAGGCCGCGTTCCCGGTGGTCGCTGACGGCCAGGGCGGATTCCAGAAAGCCGGCGTAGCGGGGCTTCAGCAACAGGGCTTCCAGCGCGGGAATCCATTCCCGGATTTCCGGGGCGTCCACCGGCAGATCGGAGAGGGAAAGGTCCCGCTCCGACAGCCGGCGATAGACGGGACGGCGGGGCGTCAGCCCGTTTTGGCGGAACACCGCCTCTTGGACCCCGGCATGGACGGCGCGGGCGATCAGCTCGCCCATTTTCGTGTGGCCCCCGGCGTTGTCAATGGGCGTTCCTTCGCCTTCCACCACGATGATGTTGTCGGTTCCGGTTCCGGTGGCCGGGTTGACGGCCCCGGTGTAGGCACTGCGGATGTCCATGTCCCAGAGGGCGGCGGTCTTGGCCTCGGTGGCGGCGATGATGGCCCGGTTCATGGCCCGGGGGCTCAGCTTCATGTTGGCCATCAGGATCATGTTGATGGTGCCCGGCTCGTAGTAGTCGCCCCGGTCCCGGGACATGCGCAGGGCGTTGGAGCGCGCCCCGGCGGTGACCAACGCCGCGACCGTCATCTCCTGGAAGGAACGGGTCTGGACCGAGAGGTGATCCATGTCCGCGCCGGTGAACAGCAGACTGGTGTCGGCCGCGTCCCGGCCCAACACCGCCAGCAATTGCCGCCGGGATTTTTCCAGGCCGATCCGGTGGTACAACTCCCAGACCTCCGGCGGCGAATAGCCGTTGCCCACGTGAAGAATGCCGTCCCGGGGGCCTTCCAACGTGGAGGCCACCCGCATGGGCCGGTCGAGATGGACCAGCAGCGTCTTGTGGACCGCGTCGTGGAGGTCGCTGAACACGATTTCCGCCGAGGCGATCCCCGGCAACGCCAGGGCCACGGGTTTCCGTTCAAGGATTCCGTCGAGGTTCACCGGTCCGTTTTCTTCGAATTCCCGGCCGTAGAGCCGTTGGGCCAAGGCGGTGACCAGCCCGCCGGTGTCGGCCGAGGGCGGGCCGATGAGGAAATCCGGAAAGACGACGATCGCGCCCCGCTTCGCCGCCGGGGCGTCTTTCCATTCCGGCCGGTCGAGCAGCGCCTTCATGGCCGCCTTGTCGCTTTTTCGTCCGACCACGAATTCGGGTTGGAACGCTTGCCATTGCGCCAGGGCAAGGGGAACCGTCCCGCCGGCCTTCCCGGTGGAAAACGGAATGCCGCCCGCCAGCCGGATCAGCTCGGCGGGGAAGGCGTCGTCCCCGGCGGTTCGGACCGGATCCCCGCCCGCGAACCAGACGACCCGCTTGCGGGCTTCCGTCGGAATGGCGGCGAGTTTCCGATTCACCCGGTCGATCTCTCCCCGAATTTCGGCGACCAACCGCTCCGCGCCGCTCCGATCCCC
>CAYFVR010000083.1:12614-17161 GCA_964346545.1 uncultured Desulfobacterales bacterium
TCCCACCCTCTCCGCGTCTCCAACCCGGGGGAGAGGATGATCAGGTCCGGCCGAGCGTTCCGGATCGCATCGACGGAAGGCGAGCGAAAACCGCCCACCACGGGTTTCCGGGCCGCTTTCGGCGGCCATTCGTCGGCATAGGTTACCCCGACCACGGCGTCCCCGCCGCCCGCCGCGAAAACCAAATCGGTCACGGCGGGGGCCAGACAGACCACCCGGGAGGGGCGTCGGTCGAGGGAAACGGTCTCTCCGCCGGGACCTCGGAATGAAACGGGCGCTTCCAATTCCCCGGCCCACGCAATCGCCGGAAGGAGCAGAGCGAGAAGCAAAAGAGACGGGGAGACGCGGGGACGCGGAGAGGGGGAGAACCGGGGCACACCTCTCCTCGTCCTCCCTTCACCGCGTCTCCGCGTCTTTCCATTCAAACTCCGGCAAAACACGTTCACGTTCCCTCCGTTCCTCAAAAATTCCAATTCACCCCCGCCACGAAGCGGAGGCCGTCGTCCGGGTAGCCGTGGTGGAACTCGAAATCCCGGTCGAAGAGGTTGATCAGGTTCAACCAGACTTCGCCGCCCATCCCGGCGATTTCCACGGGCTGAAGGGCCTTCAAATCGACGGTGACGAAGTCGCCCAGCCGCCATTCGGGGCGGGCGCCGGATTCGCTGAACTGCTCGCTTTCCCCGCGCACCGTGGTTTCCAACCGCGTGTCCGTTGGCGGCAGGGTGTATTGCAGCGTGGTCTTGAATTCGTGGCGGGGGGTGTAGGCCAGCTCCTGGCCGGTCTCGCGGTTTTCGGAATCCTGGAGGATATAGCTGATATCCACATTGAGACCCGGCCGGACGGCGTATTCGACGCTCAGTTCGATCCCGTGACGCCAGGCCCGGTCGGCGTTTTCCGGCCGGTAAATCCGGTCGTCGCCCCGTCGGTAGACGATCAGGTCCCGGGTGTCGGATCGGAACAGGGTGGCCTGGAAGACCCGGCCCTTTCGGCGCCGGTATTCCAGCCCCAAGTCGTAGTTGGCGACCCGCTCTTCTTTGAGGTTCGGGTTGCCCCGGGACTGGTCGATGGAGCCGTGGGCCGGCTGGTACAACTGGCCGAAGGTCGGGACGTTGACCGTGTATCCGGCGTTGGCCTTGAGAAGCAGCCGCTCCGTCGCGGCGTAGCCGAGCCCGCCCGACGCGCCGGGCTGGAAGTCGAAATCGCCGGTGTGGTCGCCCCGCGCCCCCAGGGTGAGCGTGAACGGCCCGAGGTGGCGGTCGTACTGGCCGTGGAGCCCCATGGCGACCCGGTGATGGCGGCCGGACAGGGTGTGGTCCACTTCGTCCCGGGAGAGCCGCGTCCCCAGGCGGAATTCCCATTCGCCGTCCGGCCCCGCCCAGCTGGCGTCGGCCTTGGCCCCGGCCGCGACGTTTTCCAGGTCGGAGACGAAGCCGGACTGGGACTGGTCCCGCAGATCGATCCGGTCGCCGTAGAGCTTGAGTTCGTATTCCCCGCTTCCGCCGATCCAGCCGGTCATGCCCAAGTCGGCGGAGACCTTTTCGTATTCTTGGCGGGCGTCCGGGGTGGGGTTGTCCGTGGGGCCGGAAGAACCGGATTCCGAGGCGTAATAGCGGCCGTTGATCTCGTACTGGACGGCGGTTTCCGTCTGGTGATCCCAGTGGAGGCCAAAGACGCCCTTGTCCCGGTCGCCGTTGGACCGCTTGCCGTCCCGGCGGCTTCCCGAGGCCGAGGCCATGGCCCCGCCGGATTTCCACTTGGCGACGTGCCGGACGCCGCCTTCCGCGTGGCCGTGGGAGCCCGCGCCGAGCCGAACGCGGGTGGCCCCGCCGTCGGCTTCGTCGTCCCCGGTTCCGGGTGCGAAATCCCGCGTGACGATGGCGATGGCCCCTTCGGAGGCCCCCGGCCCCAGCCAGACCGGCACCGGCGGCTTGAACACGGTGATCGATTCCACCAGCTCCACGGGGACGGTGGACAGGTCCACACCGCCGTACTGGCTGGAGTTGAGGGGACGGCCGTTGAGCAGCACCCGCACCCCGCCGGGCCGGCCGGAGCCCCGGATGGAAATCCGCGACCCCAGTCCCGCCGACGGCCGGACATCCACGCCGGGCATACTGTTCAGGCTTTCCGCCACGCTCCGGAAATTCCGATCTTCGATTTCCGCCCGGTTCACCACCGTCACGTGCCGGGGATGATTTTGGATGTAGGCTTCGATCTTCCCGGCCTTTACGGCGATTTCTTCGAGAATCACCGCTTGCGCGTCATGGTCGTGCCCGCCGCCGTGTCCGTTCCCACCCGACCCGCCGCCATGGCGTTGCGCCAAAACGGGCGTCGCGAACAGAAGGGACGGAAGAAGAAAGGCGGCGAATTTCAAGAGGATTTCCCTTTTCACAGCTTCACCCGGCGTTTCGTCAGCAGCCCGATGACGATGGGGGCGCCGAAAAAGGCGGTGATGGCCGAAAGCGGGAGTTCCACCGGGGCAAGTAGCATGCGGGCGATCAGGTCGCACAAGCTCACGACCGCGGCCCCCGTCAGGCAGACGCCGGGAATCAGGATGCGGTTGTCGGACGTGCCGAAGCCCAGGCGCGCCATGTGGGGCACGGCCAGCCCCACGAAGGCCACGGGTCCGGCCATGGACGTGACCATGCCGGCCAAGGCGCAGGCGCACAGCAGGACCGTCAGACGGAAGCGGCGAATGGGAACGCCCATGGAAGCGGCGTATTCCTCGCCCAGCAGAAAAACGTTCAGCGGCTTGCCCAGGCAATGGATCAAGGCCAGAATCAAGCCGCCGACGACGAAGAGCACGGCGATTTCGCTCCAGCGAAAGCCGGAAAAGCTGCCGAGCTGCCAGAGCACGAAGCCCTTGATTTGTTCCTTTTCGGCCAGAGCCGTCAGGATGCCGGTGATCGCGCCGCACAGGTATCCCATCATGAGCCCCACGATCAGCAGGGTAACCCCGCTTCTGACCCGGGCGGCCACGGTCCCCACGATCGTCATGACCCCGTAGGCCCCGGCGAAGGCCGCCAGCGTGGTCATGAACGGCGAAAGCACCGTCATGCCGACGGTCAGCGAGGTGAGCATGACCAGGGACACCATCACCGTGGCGCCCGAGGAAATTCCCAGGATGAAAGGACCCACGATGGGGTTGCGGAAATAGACTTGCAGCAGCAGCCCCGAAACGGCCAGGCAGGCGCCGCCGAACACGGTGGCGAGGGCCCGGGGAATCCGGATTTTCCAGATGATGTCGCCCACGATCCCGGCGTCCCGGGGCCGCAGGAGCGCTTCCCGGATTTCCCCCGGAGAGAAGGAAACCGAGCCGATGCCGACATTGAGCGTCGCCAGGACAATCGTCAGAAAACCCAGAAGGACGAACACCAGAACCGGTCGCCGGAGCGACGGCGTTCGACGGGCGAGGACGCCTTCGGCCGCGATCATGATCGCCCCCCGTCCGGAGCCGGATCCACGGCCGGAAGTTCCGTGAAATACCGGCGTTCGAAGTCCGGATAGGCTTCCGGGTGCAGGATGGCGGAAATTTCGGTGAGAATTTCATCCAGCCGGTCGCCCGATTGGGCGTAGTGGGGCAGCGGCGCGAAGACCTGGCCCGACCGAATGGGCCGGATATCGGCCAGAATCGGATTCAGGCGCGCCAGGGCCGCCTTGGACGTGACGCCGCTTTCCCGGGTTCGGTAGGTGAACAGGATGTCGGCGTCCTCGCCGCTGTACAGAAAGCGTTCCACGCTGATTTCGATGCAGGAGGTGCCGAAAACATCCTCGAACAGGTAATCGCTTTGGGCGAGCCCGATCAGTTCGCCCACCCAGGCGTTTCCCGGTTCCACCATGACCCGTTTTTCGTAAACGTCGCCCCACATCACCCGGGGCTTGGGTCGGTCGGCCGTCCGTTCGCGAATGTCCATCAGGGCGAAATTCACCCGTTCGAAAAACGCGTCGGCCTCGGTTTCGCGCTCGAAGAACGGCGCCAGAAACTGAACGAAGCGCATGCGGGCGGAAAGGCACATGGCGATGGGCGTGGAGGTGACGACTCCGGGGATGTTCAGTTCCGCGAGCATCGGAAGGATGGATGGATCCCAGGTCAGCACCAGCTCCGGCCGCTGCCGCCGGAGTCGCTCGAAGTCGATGCGGCCGGCTTCTCCCAGATAGGCGATTTTGCCGGTGGCCATGCCCTCGCGCACTTCTTCGATGTGCCAGGCTTCGGCCGGACGGGTGACGCCCACGAGCGTTTCCTCCAGGACGCCCAACGCGCGCAGGGTGGCCACGTCGAAGAATCCATAGGCCGCGACCCGCTTCACGGGCACGCGCACCACCGTCCGGTGTTTCCGCGCGGCGTCGGCCGGCGCGGGCGCGCCCCGGGGAACCAGCACCAGCGTACGGCCGGCGCCGTCCCGCACTTCGGTTCGATCCGGCGCGATCCGTCGAACCGTGAATTCGCCGATCTGAAGAAAGGATGGAGCGTCGTCGCCGCCGATCTTGTCGCAGGCTCCGAGGACCAGCGCCGTCAGCGCCGCCGCCGCGAATCGAATCCATCGCGATGG
>CAYFVR010000084.1:0-16933 GCA_964346545.1 uncultured Desulfobacterales bacterium
TGAACGGTATTGCACCTAAATGGGAATGAGGCGGTTTTATCCGCCGGATCAGGAAATGGTCCGGACCAGTTGTTCCAGTTCGGTCACGCTGTTTTCCAGACGCGACCAAAGCGCTCCGTCGCCGTCACATCGGTTCAGCACGAAATGGCCGGTGTCCATCACGTCGGAAAACCGCGGATTGGGCGGCAGGGTCTGAAGCCGCAGATAGCGATCCAGCGTTCGGGTTCGATAGCTCCCGCCGTGCTCCAGGGTGGCGGTCCAAATTCCGCTTTCCTCGGCCAAGTCCACCTTGCCCTTCCGGGTGGATTGCCGCCAGCATTGCAGGGAAAGCGCCATGACTTCCACGACGCATTCCCGAAGCCGAGTTCGGGCCAGCTCGACTTCCGCCGCCCGCCGGCCGCGGGATTCGGTCTCCACCGCGGCCTCCAGTTCCTTGCGAAGCCGTTCCAGCTCCCGATTTTTCTCGGCCAACTTCGCGTTGGCGGCCTCCAGTTCCCCTTGCCGCTCGCGAAGGCTTCGAATCAGCGCCACCTTTTCCAGCGCCTTCTGGATGGCGACGTCCAGCTCTTCAACGCCCACCGGCTTCCGCAGATAATTCACCGCTCCCAGCCGCATGGCCGCCACCGCGCTTTCCATCCCGCCGTGGCCGGTCACCACGATGCACTGGGCGTCCGGACGGCGAAGCGTTGTCTGGCGAATCAGCTCGATCCCGTCCATGCCGGGCATCCGCAAATCGGCCAGCACCACATCCACCGCCGCTCGGTCCAGTTGGGCCACGGCGGCTTCCCCGCTTTCGGCCGTCCGGGCTTCATAGCCAAGGGTTTCCAGTTGCCACTGAACAAATTCCAAAAAATCGGGCTCGTCGTCCACGACCAGGACGCGGGGTTTGGGCGGGGTGGGGGAGTCGGCCATGGATGGAATCCTTTTGGGGAAAGCGGACCGGCGGAAACGGCGACGGTCAGTCGGGGTCCATGTATCGGAAAAAGGGAGTAAGGGCAATGCCCCAATTCGAAACGAGGCGACCTTCATCGGGTTGCGTTTTTGCCGGGTCGGAGCGTTCGTTTCATGGACGGACGGAAGTCCAATCCCGGAAAATGGAAGAAAAAAAAACGGGTTCGCGAAAGGGGAGGGGGGCGACACATCCTCGCCGAATCGCGAACCCGCCGGAACATTTTTTCGAGTTCTCGCCATAAGCCAATCAGGGCATTTCGATCTTCCGCGCGCCGTCGACGGGCGCGGAGGACGGAACGTATCCGATGGCCCCCGGGGTGGCGGCGACGAATTGGGCCATCTCTTCGGGCGATTCAAAAGACTCCGGTGCGCGCCCCTTGCCGGTGAACACCATTTTCCGCCAATAGGTCTGGAACTGCAAAGGCGTTTTTTGGACGATCCGACGCATAAATTCGGTATGAACGCCCCCGTTTTTCAATACCACAAAGGTAATGCCCTCTCCGGAATTCCAACGGGTTTTCCGGCCCAAAAAAATTTCCCGAATCTCCTCCTCTCCCGGATTTTCCCGGACGCCGGGATGAAGAATCACGGTCACGCCCGGGTCCGCGGCCGGAACGGGAATGGCCCCGAAGGAGACCAGGGCAAGCAAGGCCAAACACAACCAACACTGAATTTTCATATTTTTCTCCCCTTGTTGGTTTCGAAATCAAGATGGACGGAGGCAAGGTTCACCCGGGTCGAAGGTTCCCATCCATGCGAAAGGCGACCGCACATCAAAAGCTGAACGTCGCCTTGGCGGCCAGCAGATACCAGTTTTTCTCGTAGCCGTCGGGATGGTCCTGGGACATCAGCAGCGCGGCCCCGTCCATGGCATGGCCTTCCAGTTTGAACACCCAGTTGGGCGTGATGTCGAACCGGGCCGTCAGGGCGAAATCATTCAACCAGGCCCGGTAATCGGGCCGCCCCTGTGCTTCCAAGTCGTCCCCGTCCCGATCGTCCCGGTCTTCGTGGTAAACCGAATAGTAACTCCCCGCTTCGAACCAGTCGTTGAATCGGTAGGTGGCGGAAAGGTAAAAACCTTCGGGTTTCTGGGTCTGTTCGGAACCGGGAATCTCCTTGAGGCCGCTTTCCAGCTCCATGAACATATATTCGACCGCCAGAACCAGATTTTCCCATGTGTATTCGGCGGAAAAAACATAGCTGTGGATGTGGTCGATATCGAACGTGAGGGGTGCTCCCGGGGGCAACGGCCCAATCGGCGCGGTGGTCAACACGTCCAAGGATAGATCGGTGGATGTCACCCCGCTGGCCCCGACCCGAAGCCCGCTCAACGGCGTATCCCAAATTAGGCCTCCGTTGTACGTCACTCCGTTATCGAATTCTTGGACGTCGAATCCGCCGGCCCCCTCGATCTGTCGGGCCACCCCGCCGTCCGGGTCGGTGTTGCTGGTGCCGATTACAAACTGGTAGGAAAGATTACCGGCGCCGCCCAGACCGATATCGCCGTAGATCGAGCCGCCTTGGAGGCGGCTGAAGGCGCCTCGAAAATTCTCGTTGTAAATTCCCTGGGGCAGCAGGATGCTGTTCCTCAACATGTCCAAATCGCGGGTTTCGTTGTAAAACCCATAGGCCTGCCGCATGATGCCGGCACGCACCCCCAGCCAGTCCCGCCAGCGATAGTCGCCGTAGGCCCAGTCCACCACCACGTCGTTGTTGCCGATGGCGCCCTGGTCCCGGGAAAAAAACTGGACGCCCACCCGAAGCCGCTCGGCGAGATCGGCGCTGAAGTTGATCCCAAGTTCGTTGAATTGAAAGGTGCCGTCGGAGGTATCGGCGGCGAGGAAATTGTTGTCGTCGCTGAGCAGATACCCTTGGGAAATGAAGCCATGGATGTTCACGTCGTCGGGCGAAAAACCGGCGGCGGGCAGGGCGGCAAGCCCCAAAAACAACACCGCGAGGAATCCGATTCGAAAGATTTTCATGGATTCACCCCCGGTCGGGCAAGGCGGCGGAGAGGCGCGTCGCCGGGTAACGTGCCGGAAAATCCGGCGGGCGCACGGAAACGGACCGCGGAAAATCGTTGGGTGTTCATGGACTTCCTTCCTCCTGGAATTGGGGTTGAAATGCCCGGTCGGGAACCGGGAAAAGCGGCTGATCATTGAAGCTGATCATTGAAACGGTTCCGGAGGAATACTCGCGGAGAATTCCTCCGGAACGGCCTTGGCGAAAACGGTTTGCAAAAACGCGGGATCACGCCGGATTGCGTTTCCCGGAGATCAGACCGCCCAAGGCGGCCACCACATCCGCCATGACCTCCACCTGGCCCGCCAGTTCCCGGGCGGCGTGGGCGGAGGCTTCGGCGTCGACGGTGCCGGATTGAATCCGGGCGTCCATGCCGCCCACCGTCTGGTTCACCTGTTCGATGCCGTCGGCCTGCTCGCGGGACGCCCGCAAAATCTGGTCGGCCAGACCGGCAATTTCATCGGCGATGGCGGCGTTGGCCCGCACCGATCCCAGAGCGGAGGCGGAAAGCTTCGTCCCGTTTTCCACCGACTGGATGGTCCGATGGATCAGCTCGCCGGTGCTGTCGGCCGACTCCCCGGCACGGCGGGCCAGGTTGCGAACTTCCTGGGCCACCACGGAAAATCCCGCGCCGGATTCCCCGGCCCGGGCGGCCTCCACCGCCGCGTTCAGCGCCAGCAGATTGGTCTGGAAGGCGATTTCGTTGATCAATCCCACCACCCGTTCCGTTTCCCGGCTGGATTCGGTGATCTCCTGAATGGCTTCGGCCATGCGTTCCATCTGGGTCTGGGCGTCGGAAACCAGTTGGGCCGCCTTCGTTAGTTGCCCTTGCACGGATTCCGCATGTTCGGCGTTCCGTCGCGTGGCGCCGGCCAGGGTTTCCAGGGTGGACGCCGTTTCCTCCACGCCGGCGGCCTGTTCCGCCGCCCCGTCGGCCATCGCCCGACTGCCGGCGGCCACCTGCTCCGAGGCGGTCCGCACCGAATCGCTGACGCCGCGAAGCCGCTCCACCGCGCCCCGGATCGGTTTTTCCACCGAAATCCGCACCGCCAGCCAGATCGAAATTAGCGAAATCGTCAGCACCAGCCAGAAAAGGCCGAAGTTGATCCGCCGCTGACGTTCGAAAAATCCTTGGGTACCGGCGATTTCCATTTGAAGTTCCTCCCGCAGATTCGCGCGCAGCGCTTCCAGATCGGCGGCGATGGCTTCCTTGGCCGTTTGCAGGTCGGACATGGCCTTCATGTCGGTCTCGCTCAACAATTCGTCCATTCCGGTTTGGGCCATATGGCCGTAGAGCGCCGAAGCCCGTTCCGCGAAATCCAGAATTCGGCCGTTCAATCCTTCCGCAAACAAGGCGAGCCGAGCCGGGAGGGCCGTCATCCCCGCGATTTCGCTCAAGTGCGAACGGGTCGCGGCGGCGGATTGTTCCGCCGTTTCCAGCAGGGCGGTTTCGCCCATCAACACCGCGTCTTCATACAGTTTGGTCAATCGCTCGAACTGGCTTTGGGCGTTCTGGCTTTGGATGGCGGCGGGGAACAAGGCGGCCGCGATCCGATCCAGATCTTCCGTCACCCGGTGGCCCAGAAAATGGACCGCAAGAACGGAAAACACGTAACCGCCGATTAAAATCACGAGACTCAGCCAGATTTTGGCGAAAATCGAAAGCGTGGGGAGCTTCATGCGCACACCTTTCGGCCGGCCTTCCACCGGTCCATTGCCCGCTGGAAAACCGATTCTTTTTGAAATGCCGCGAAAGCAGAAACGGTGTAAAGTAAAACGGAAACGTTCATAACCGATTAAAACCGCTTCACCGAAGAATCGCCATTGGTCTCAGGGATTCCGTTTTGGTCATCGACTTGTGAGCTTTTTTCCTCAAAATCATACATAATTCCATAATCGTCATGGCTGTTGAACCAGGATATGCGAGGATCGATACGAGAAAATTTTAGCCAAAAATCTTTGAATGGGGCGGATCCGTTTCATTCCGTTTCAGGAATAAAATCCGATTTTTAACCGTTTTTCAAGGGAAAAATGAGCATTTCGAAAATTCCTTCGGGTTTTTGCCTCTTGGCTCCCCAATTCTCACGCCACAATTCGCCTTCCGAATGGGGAAATGCGGTCTTCGCTGGACCCGGCCGCCCGCCTTTTCCTCCAAAAATTTTCGCAAATGAGAGAGATCGGGGACCCGCCCCAAAAATCGCCCCTTCCGTTCCTCCCATGGCGACGGGAGCCCATTTTTTATTGACAATCAGATTGTCATTATGGCAAACCGCTTGTCATGTTTACGCCAACGGAAAATCCGGCAAACGGATATGGAAACGGAGTGGAAGGCGATTCTTCCCGGCAGCTCTCCCGGGAAGCGGCCACCATTCATGTCGTGGACGAAACCATCCGGCTTTATTTTCGCCTGCGCCACGTCGCGGACCAGATTCACCGGAAAGGAGCGCTCTCCGGAGGCCGACGCGGTTTTTTGCGGTCTCTTCACGCGGAGGGCCCCCAAACCGTTCCGGACATGGCCCGGGCCCGGGCCGTCACCCGGCAAAACGCCCAGGTGTTCGTCAACAGCCTGCTCGAAGAGGGGCTGGTCGAAAAAATTCCCAACCCGGCCCACAAACGCTCCCACCTGATTCGACTTACGGACCAGGGCCGTGAGGCGCTCGACGAGATGAACCGCCGGGAATTTCGGCTTGTGGAGAAATTGGACCTGGGCTTCTCCGGCGCGGAGCTGAAGAATGCGGCCGAAGTGCTTCGAACCCTCCGGGAATCGTTCGAAAGCACGCGATGGGAAGAATTGGTGGCGATCGAAGGCGGACGTTCGGAATAGTTCGGCTCGCGCACTTCCGGACAAATCGATGGCGGCGAAATGGTCTTTGGCTCGGGACCGACATGCCTTCCCCCGTTTCAAGGGTGCTGGTTCCATCTCAAAACATGCTTATACTGACCCGAAGGCTTCGGCGCCGACCGGAGCGTTTTTTTTGGAGGAAACCCCTGATGAATCCCCGTCCTTGGTTTGCCCTTGCCGCGTTGTTGATTTGCGCCGCTCCCGGTTCCGCCCGGGAAACCGTCCGGGTGGAACCGGCCCGAAAGCAGATCGAACTGACCGGCTTTACCCGAAGCGCCGCCGTCATGACCCTCGCCCCGGAAGTCTCCGGCCGGGTCCAAACCGTCCGGTACGACGTGGCCCAGGTCGCGGCGAAAATCCCGTTCATCGAAATCGATCCCACCTTCATCGATTTCCAGATTCAGGCCACCCGGGAAGCCCTGAAAAAGGTGGAAGCGGTCCAGGAGAAAAACGAATCCTCCGTCGCCTTCTATAAAAAGGAATACGCCCGCTACCAGCGGCTGCTCCGCGCCGACGGCGCCACGGAAGTGCAGCGGGACCAGGCCGAGGAAAACCTGAACCAGGCCCGGCTGGACGCGGCCCGCCTGACGGCCGAAGCGGCGGAGCTGGAGGTGAAGCTGGCGGAGCTGATGGAGCGCAAGGCCCGCCACCAAATCTTCGCGCCGGAAGGCTGGATTCTGATCGAGCGCCGGGTGGAACCGGGAGAGCTGGTGGACGCCGGAACGCCGGTGGGCCGGGCCGCCGATTATCGGACGTTGACGGTTCCGCTGGCCGTCTCCGGGCCAGAGCTGGACGCCATCCGCGACATGCCGGAGGTCTTCGAGGCCCGGCTGGAGGGGGAACCGGTGGAATCCCGGCTGGACTGGGTCAATCCGGAGTTCGACGAACGGACCCGCAAGCTGGCGGTGGAGCTGGTTCTGGTGAATTACGACGGTCCCCGCCGGGGCGGGCTGCGGTTTTCCCTGTCGCTGCAAATTCCGGCCGAGGGCGTCTGGATCGCCAAATCGGCGGTGGTCAATCGATATGAAAACCCCCGCGTCACCCTGAAGGCGGGCGGCGAAACGGTCAATATCCTGGTGCTGGGCGAGTCCGACGGCCATCTCATCGTGGCCCCGGATCCGCGGCTCGGCGTCGGAACGGAGCTGATGGTCCCATGAAACCCGTCGTCAAATTTTCCCTGAAACAGACCGTTTTCATCAACGTCGTCTTCGTCGTTCTGGTGCTGGCGGGCGGCTTTTCCCTGTTTACGATCCCGGTGGAAAACATGCCCACCGTGGACATGGGCGAAGTGTTCATCAACACCGTCTGGTACGGGGCATCGGCCGACGACGTGGAACAGCTCGTCACCAAGGAGATCGAGGACGCGCTCGACGGCCTGGAGGAGGTCGAGTACATCAAGTCGGAATCCTACCGGAACAGCTCGTCCATCCAGGTGAAGTTCAACGACGACGTGGACTACAAGGACTTGTACGACGAGCTGCGCTTTCTTTCCCTCAACATCAAGAACGAACTGCCGCCGGGGGCCGACGAGCCGGTCTTTCTCTACATCGACACCAAGCAGTGGCTGCCGGTGGTGGTGGTCAACCTCACCGGCGACCTGCCCCAAAAATCCCTGAAGCTGCTCTCCGAGGGATTGAAGTCTCAAATTTTGGACGTGCCGGGCGTCCAGACGGTGGAAATCGACGGCGAGTTCGAGCGGGAATTTCACGTCTCGGTGGACCCGGCCAAGCTGCGGGCCTACGGCGTCACCTTCGACCAGGTGGCCGACGCCGTGGAATCGGCCAACACCCGGATTCCCACCGGCCGCTTCCGCCAGGCGGACGCCGAGTACAAGCTGGACGCCGGCCGCCGCCTGTCCAGCCAGTCGGAAGTGCTGAACATCATCGTCCGGCGGGACGGCGACGGCAATTTCATCCGCGTCCGCGACCTGGTCACCAGCGCCCGCATGAGCCACCGGGACCCGACGGTGATTCCCTCGGTCAACGGCCACGACACGCTTCGGCTGCGGGTGTTGAAATCCGAAAGCGGAAACTCCATCGACATTTCGGAGCGGGTGAAGGCCATCAGCCGGGAATTCGCGGCCAATCACGAGGCCGAGGGCGTCGGGGTGGTCTTCACCAACGATTCCACCATCGAAATCAACGACTCGGTGTCCACCCTGGGCGGCAACCTGATCCTGGGGCTGACCCTGGTGACGCTGGTGCTTTGGACCACCCTGGGCTTCCGCAACGCCCTGCTCACCGCCGTGGGCGTCCCCTTCGCGTTCCTCTGTTCCATCCTCATCATGAAGTTCGCCGGCGTCTCGCTGAACACCATCAGCCTTTTCGCCTTCGTGCTGGTGACCGGCATCATGGTGGACGACGCCGTCATCATCATGGAAAACGTCTTCCGCCACCTGCAAATGGGTAAAAACCGGATCAAGGCGGTGGTGGACGGAACCGCCGAGGTGTTTCTGCCGGTCATCAGTTCCGCCGTGACGACCATCCTGGCCTTTCTGCCCATGCTGATCATGACCGGCAGCACCGGGGAATTTTTCGCCCAGATTCCCAAGACGGTCACCTACGCCCTCATCGCCTCGCTCATCGAATCGCTCTTCATCCTGCCCATCCACATTCTGGATTGGGGACCCAAGGTGGAAACCAAGAAGGTGGTCACCGAGGACGAGGACCCGTTTCACCACCTCCGCACGGGCATTTTTTCCTACCTTTGGAAAGCCTACCAGTTCGCGCTGAAACGGCTGCTCAACCATAAAAAGATGGCGTTTCTGGGCATCGGCGGGCTGTTTCTGGCCTCGGTGGCGGTGCTGGTGCTGTCCGTCACCGGCATCATGCCGCTGATCAAGGTGCAGTTCTTCCCCGGAAACTATTTCCGCTACCGGGTGACCACGGAAATGCCGGTGGGCACGCCCATCGAGGTGACCGACAAAGTGGTGCGGGACCTTTCGGAATTCATCGTGGGGATGGGGCCGGAGGCGGCCCAGTCGGTTTCCGGCAGCGCGGGCTTTTACGAAAACGAGGATTATTCCCTTCAGCACGGCAGCCACTACGGCAATTTGGTGGTGACGCTGCCCAAGGACGAAGTTCGGGATTTCCCGGAGAATCCGGACGACAATCCCATTCAACATTTGGCCTACATGCGGAACGCGCTGGACCAATTCGTGGCGGAGCGCTACGCCGGTACGGAAATTTCTCCGAGACTCAAGGTGTTCGAGGAGCCGGACGGCCCGCCCACCGGAAAACCGGTCAGCGTTCGGGTGACCGCCGCCACCATGGACGAGGCGGTGTCGGCCTCGGATCGGATTCTCGGCTACATGCGGGGCGAGAAGGAGCTGGAACCGCTCATCGACCTGGACGACGACCGGCCGGATTATCACCGGATCGTCCGCTACGTGCCCAAGCAGGAGGCGGTCTACGAATACGGCCTGACCCCGGCCCAGGTGACCGGCATGGTGGCCGGGGCCCTGGGCGGCCGGATGGCCGGACAGTTCCGGGGGCTGGACGAGGAGGTGGACCTGCTGGTGCGACTGGCCCGGGAGAGCGACCCGGCCAACCCGCCGGGCGCGGGGTTGTCCGATCCACGGGATGTGCTGAACGTGCCGGTGGTGGAGGACGCCGCCGCGCCGGTTTTGCTGCGGGATCTGGCCGGAGTGGAAGTGGTGCGGGAGCCCAACGTGCGGACGCGATACAAGGGCCGGCCCACGGTGACCATCACCGCCGACATCCGGCCCGACGCCCAGCTTTCCCCGGCCCGGGCCCAGGTGCTGGTGGACCGGTTCTATCAGGAAAGCCGGAGCGAACTGGCCGGGGCGACCCTGAGCTACGGCGGCGAATTCGAATCCACCAGCCGGTCCTACGCCTCGCTGACCTTCGCCTTTTTCATCGCGGTGATGTTGATCTACATGGTCCTGTCGTCCCAGTTCAACGACTACTTCCAGCCGGTCATCATCATCACGGCCGTTCCCTTCGCGCTCATCGGCGTGGTGATGGGGCTGTTTCTCACCCGGACCACCTTCACCATCGGCAGCTTTCTGGCCATCGTGGGCCTGGCCGGCGTGGCGGTGAACGACTCCCTGCTGCTGATCGACTTCATGAACAAACGGTTCCGCAACGGCCGCCCCCTGCGGGACGCGGTGATCGAGGCGGCCGCCGCCCGCATGAGGCCCGTGATCATCACCACGGTGACCACCATCCTGGGGCTGCTGCCCATGGCCATCGGCATTCCCAACCGCTCCATCTCCTGGGCGCCCATGGCCACCGCCTTCGTGGCCGGCCTGGCCAGCGCCACCACCCTGGCGCTGTTGATGATCCCGGTGGAATACGAAGCCTTCGAGCAGACCAAGGACCGGATTCGGCGCTGGCGGGAAAAGCGGAAGGCAAAAGGGACGGTTTCGGAATCGGAAGGGGAGGGGGACGGCGTGCCGGCCGCGGGAAGTTTCTCCGCGGACTCCCGGCGGTGAAATATAGGCGATGTTGCGGTGCGATAAAACAGTATCGCAGCGCAACACGGGAATTCCGCAAGGTGGCCGGGGTGGAAAAATGCCGGAAAATTGGGCGCGAATGATTGGGGTGGAACCGTAGGGTTGCCCCTACGCGGCCACCAATTCCGGCAATCCCGCCACCCGAATTCCGGAATGTCCGCCAACCAACGGCAACAACCGGTCCAAAAACGAAACCGCCGCGTCGTTCATCCGCTGATGGTGCAGCATGATCCCGACAGTTCCGGTGGAAACGGCCGATTCCAGCTCGGACAGCAGATTCTCCCATCCGGTTTCGGGATCGGCTTCCCGGCGGGTGTGCAGGTCCACGTTCACGGGGAATTCCGGAAGGCCGGACGGGGCCGGCGGCTTGGCTCCCTCGCTCCGGGAAAGGGCACGAAAACCCAAATCGACCAGCCCGGCCAACGCCTCCGGACCGCAACGATTCCACGGCGGGGTGAAGGCGGGGTAGAAGTCGTCTTTCAGGACGTTCCGCAGCCGGTCCCGCCCTTTCTCCAAATCACCCACCACGGCCTCGGCCGGTCGCGCCGAACCAAACTCCTGCTTTTTGCCGACGACTTCGTGGTTGGCGTGACGCCATCCGTGCTGGTGCCAG
Source organism: uncultured Desulfobacterales bacterium (assembly GCA_964346545.1). GTDB lineage: Bacteria > Desulfobacterota > Desulfobacteria > Desulfobacterales > Desulfococcaceae > CAYFVR01. The sequence continues at coordinate 10,906 of CAYFVR010000084.1, forward strand.
CACCAGAGGTCCGCGCCCGGCTTGGCGATTTCCCGGATCGCCTCCCAGCGAGGGCGCGTCATCCAGGCGGGCACCACGGCCAGGGCCAAGGGCGTCCGGTGGCGCGTGAACGCCTCGATCATCCGCTGGAAATTTGCCCCCGGCGCGGCGATGTCGTCGGCCCGGAACCAGAGGGTGGCGCGACCGTGGGGGACTCGCTCCAATCCCCGATTCAACGCCCCTGCGAGACGGGCGTCCAGGTCCGGTGGGATTTCTTTCCACAACGCCGATGGTGTGGTGGAAACGGCCATCGATTGGTTTCCAGTTCGAGGATGTTCGGATGGAAGAAATCGTTTTTGGATTTCGCTCCAACGCCGACGCCGGGAGATGAATCTCCCGTCTATCCCCAAAAGCGCCCTGAAGGGCGCTCCTCTGAATCTCGCCCCAGTCCCGTTCATCGAGCCCGCTTCAGCGGGCTTTTCCGGGATGAGACGGGGGATTTATTCCCCGGCGGCCTCCTGGCGGGAAACCCACCGCGCCGTCGCCTCGGCCCCGTCCAAATCCAACTGGATCCCCGGTCGTTCCCGCCGATCCAGCATCGCTCCCATCTGTTCCGCCAGACGGGCCGATTTCAGATCATCGTCCGCAAGCAGTTCCAACCCGCCGTGCCGGGCGATCCGCTCCGCGCGGAATCGTTGTTCCCGATTTTGCCCGAATGGCCAGATGAGCGACGGCGTTCGGGCGGCCAGCAGGTTCATGGTGGTGTTGTAGCCGCCCATGCTGATCGACAGATCGGCCGCCGCCAGCCAGGAGAGGAAATCCGGGGTGAAGCGCTCCACTGCGATCCGGGAATCGGAGACGGAGCGGAGGCGCGAGACGATTTCGTCCTCCATGAACGGGCCGGTGAAAACCTGGAGTCGGACGTCGCGGTCCAGCCGACCGACGGCATGAACGGCGGCTTCCAGCAACGGGCCGCCAACCTTCCCACCGCCGGCGCTGGCGACGATCAGGGAGGTATTCGGGGCGAGTTCAAGTTCTCCCCGCAGCCGATTCCGTGCGTCCGGCGTCGGGGCGGGCGTGACGAAGCCGGTGTAAGCCACGGGAACGGCGACGTCGCCCAGCCGGGAGAAGGTTTCATCGAGGCGAACCAGTTCCGGATCGGCGTGGATCAGCACGGCGTCGAAATACCGGTTCAGCGTCGAGACCACCCGCTCTTCGTAGGAAGCCGTATCCGCCTTTTCCACCAGGATGTCCCGCAGGCTGCACACCACCCGGCAGGGCGGCAACCCCCCGGAGCGGATCGCCTTCAGCACCGGGTCCAGCTCGAAGCGGAATTTCTTTCGGCCGAAGGGATACAGCTCCACCAGCAGCAGGCCCGGCGCTTCGTCTTGAACGACGGCCATGAACCGGTCTCGGCGCTCCGCCTTGATCTCTTCGACGGATGGACCGTCCCCCGCCGCGTGGAGTCCGCTGAATTCCGCGTCCATCATCAGGCCGGGGAGGCGAATTTCCCGAACGTGCGGCGGCAAATCGGCCTCCACGGGGGAACCGCCGGTGACCAAAACCACGTCGTGGCCGGAAAGCGCCCGGCAGATTTCCAGGGTGCGAAAAAAATGGCCAACGCCCAGGACGTGCTGACAGTAAATGAGGATTTTCATGGATGGCGTCTTCAGAAATTAGTCCCGCCCAAGGTGATTTGCAGGAAAGACCGTGCTCCGACGCACGAATCCTGGGAACGACAGGGGGATTTCCGCAAATCGCCTTCGTGGAATAGGTTCATTTTGGGAGAATTGTGTAGGGGCGTATCGCATACGCCCTTGGCCAATCCGGCTCCATCATTCATTTGGAATCCAAAGCCAAGGGCGCCGCGCTACCCGTCCCCGTTCAGGGACAGGGCGTTGACGCGATCCACCACAAGCCCGCCGTTTCGCAAAGCCATTTGATGCAGATGGGCCGGCCGCAACAGAGCCGGTTCGTCCGGGACGAAGCGCCGCCGGGTCAGCCGGTAGACCAGGCATTTGATGATGCCGAAATGGGTGACCACCAAAATGCGGCGGCCGGGCCACCGGTTCCCGGCGTCCCGGAGCGCCTCGCGGCTCCGACGCCAGGCTTCCAGGCGATCCTCGCCGCCGGGCGGGCGGAAGGTCCATCCTTCGGAATCCAGATTCGAAAACTGTTCCGGGGCGACGGCGGCCAAATCGTTCAGCCGCAAACCGGTCCATCGCCCCCAATCGATCTCCCGCAACCGGGCGTCCACCTCCAGGGGCAGATTCAGGGTCCGGTTGACCAGCTCGGCGGTGCGTCGGGCGCGGCCCAAATCGCTGGCCAAAATTCGCTCCCATCCCAGGGGAAACAGCCTTCGTCCCCATTCATGGGCCAGCGCCTCGCTGTCCGGCAGCAGGGGGGAATCGTTCTGCCCCTGCAATCGCTTGTCGCGGTTCCATTCGGTGGGAGCGTGGCGCATGAGGCCGAAGGGCGTCATGGAGGCGTCGATGGACGACGGATGATCGGTTGGTTTCATGGGAAGATGGCTCGAAAAAGGGGTTAACGCGGCGGCTTTGGGAATCGGTTTGATCAAGCCCGGCGATTTCGCGGGATGGATTTCCCGCTAAAATTCCTCTCCCAAGTTATCCAAATCCAAGCGGCCTTCGGAAGAAAACGGAACCGTGCCCGGCACGAGAAAGCCGCCGGCCAGCCGGAGCTTTCCCTCCAGCTCGTAGGCCAGCGTTTCCCGCGCGTTGAGGGCGCTTCGCACCAGCCCGATGATCGACGAATAGAGCGTGACCGGCACCACGGCGGAACCGTAGGCGGGGACTTCCGTGGAAACGCCCGCGACGCCCCGGGCGAAATCCCGGTCGTTGATTCGGAGGGTGCAGTCGGCCCCCGTGACGGTGAGCGCCGTTTCGTTGGGATTCAGGACCCGAAGCTCCACCTCGAAGACGGTTTCCAGCAGCCGGGCCTCTTTGACGGCGATATTGACGAGAGAGACCGACGGCGGCTCCAGCCGGGTTCCCGGGGTGGCGCAGCCGGAAAGAAAAAGGAGGAACAAGGGCCAAAGGAGAATTTTTCGGAAGAACGGAGCGGCCATGGAATTCCTTTCGGTCCGGAGGAAAGGCGGGCGGATTCGGGATCGCATTCGAAATCGGGCACGGGATTGGTCCGGCGGTAGTTTTGGCGCCGCTTCCGGAATGAACCCCGAAATCCAAAGGATCAGGCTACCGTTTTCCGCGAGGCATTTCAAACCTTTTTCATGCGGAGACGTGCGGCGGGTTTTTGGGCGATCCATGAGCGGGGACCCGTTCCCGAGGCCGGGGCCTTTCCCATTGACAAATTAAACGAAAAACGGGATAGTGAACAAAGTTCAATACACAGATATTCAAACCAAATCCTTCGACTCATCCAAAAACCGGGAGGTCCTCATGTCCGACCCGCTGTTCTCGCCGATTCAACTCAATTCCATCACCGTTCCCAACCGGGTTTACATGCCGGCCATGCACCTGAACATGGCGGAAAATTTTCAGGTGACCGATCAACTGACGGCCTTCTACGCCGAGCGGGCCCGGGGCGGGGCGGGGATGATCTGCGTTGGGTTCGCCACCGTGGACGAGATGTCCGGGACCACGGCCAACATCGGCGCCCACGACGACGCCTTCCTCCCCGGCCTGGCCCGGCTGGCGGACGCCATTCGCCAGGGCGGCGCCCGTTCCGCCGTGCAGCTCAACCACGCCGGCCGCTACAATTTTTCCTTTTTCATCGACGGAAAACAACCGGTGGCCCCCTCGGCGATTCCATCCCGCATGACCCGGGAAACGCCCCGGGCGCTGGAGACCGAAGAAATCCGGGAGATCATCGACAGCTTCGCCGCCGCGGCCGGGCGTGTGCAAAAAGCCGGCTTCGACGCGGTGGAAATCCTGTCCGGTACCGGTTACCTGATCAGCGAATTTTTGTCGCCGCTCACCAACCAGCGAACCGACGAATACGGCGGTTCCCTGGAAAACCGAATGCGGTTCGGGCTGGAAGTGGTTCGGGCCGTGCGAAAAGCGGCGGGGCCGGATTTTCCGATCATCGTCCGGATGAACGGCAACGATTTCATGCCCGGCGGCCAGAAACCCGGAGAGCCGGTGGCCTTTGCCAAGGCGCTGACCGAGGCGGGGGTGGACGCCTTGTGCGTCAACGTGGGCTGGCACGAGGCCCGGGTGCCCCAAATCGTTTCGTCGGTGCCCCGGGGCGTCTTCGCCTATCTGGCCCGGGAAATCCGGGACGCCGTGGACGTGCCGGTGATCGCCAGCCACCGGATCAACGATCCGAAAACCGCGCGGGAGCTGATCGGCGACGGCATGTGCGACATGGTCGCCATGGGCCGCTCGCTCATCGCCGATCCCTTCCTGCCCCAAAAGGCGGCCGAGGGGCGGGAAGACGAAATCGTCCATTGCATTGCCTGCGCCCAGGGCTGCTTCGATCGGCTCTTCCAGTTGAAAAGCGTCACCTGTCTGTGCAATCCACGGGCGGGGCGGGAATGCGAACCGGCGGCGGCGCCCGCCGAGACGCCCAAGCGAGTGATGGTGGTGGGCGGCGGTCCCGCCGGCATGAGCGCGGCCATCGCGGCGGCCGACCGGGGACACGACGTGACCCTGTACGAGCGGGACGAGCGGCTGGGCGGACAGCTTCATCTGGCGGCCGCGCCTCCGGGACGGGAGGAGTTCGCGGAGCTGGCCCGGGATCTGCGCCGACAGCTCGGACTGCGGGGCGTCCGGACGGTGCTGGGCACGGAGGTGGAGCCGGCGCTTCTGGACGCCGAAACGCCCGACGCGGTGATTTTGGCCACCGGCGCGGGGCCGCTGACCCCGAACATCCCCGGCGTGGAACAGCCCCACGTCGTCCAGGCGTGGGACGTGCTGTCGGACAAGGCGCCCACCGGCAAACGTGTGGCGGTCATCGGCGGCGGGGCCGTGGGCGTGGAGACGGCGCTCTTTCTGGCGGAAAAGGGAACGCTGTCCGGCGAGGCGCTCAAATTCCTCATGGTCAACCGTGCGGAGACGCCGGAACGGCTTTACGAACTGGCGACCCGGGGCAGCCGGGAGGTGGTGCTGGTGGAGCTGCTGGAAAAGGTGGGCAAGGACATCGGCAAATCGACCCGATGGGGCATGATGCAGGATCTGGAACGGATCGGCGTCCGGGTGCGGACGGCGACCCGGGCGTTGGAAATCACCGCGACGGGGGTGCGCGTGGACGTGGACGGCGAGGTCGGAGAAATCCCGGCGGACACGGTGGTCCTGGCCGCGGGCTCCCGACCCTACAATCCGTTGCAATCGGTTCTGGAACGGAAAAAGATTCCCCACGCGGTGGTCGGCGACGCCCGGGAGATCGCCCGCGCCATGGAGGCGGTCCACGCCGGGTTTGAAGCCGGCCGCGAGATCTGATTTTCCATGAAGCCGAACACCGAGGCGGCGACCTCCAATGGCTTTCAGGATTTGCGAAAACGGGAGCGGGAGGTTCGCCGCCAACGGATCATGGACGCGGCCGAGCAAGTCTTCGCCGAGAAGACCTTCGACCGGGTCAACATGCGGGAAATCGCCGCGGCGGCGGGCGTCTCTCCCGCCACGATCTACACCTACTTTCCCGACCAGGAAGCGCTGTTCATCGAGACGGCGCTGCGGGGCGCGGAGCGGCTGCGGGACCGGTTCGACGCGGCAAGCCGGGCGGGCAATCCGTCGCCGGCGGAAACGGCGCGGCTGTACATCGACTACATCATGGAACATTACGAATGCCTGCGCATGAGCCAGCACTGTCTGCTCTACGGCCGGTTTCAGTCGTCGGAATCCCTGGAACGGATCGGGGAAACCTATCGCGGGCTCTTCGAACGGATCGACCGGGTGCTGGGGGGCGATTACGACGACCCGGAGGTCCGCCACCACACCCATCTGTTCTTCGCGGCCCTCAACGGGATTCTCTTCACCTTCGGCCGCTACCCGGGCCGCGACCGGGAGGAAGCGCTGGCCCACATGCGCCGGTTGGGGAAATTGTTGGGGGAGTTGATGGAGGGGAGGGG
>CAYFVR010000085.1:0-16919 GCA_964346545.1 uncultured Desulfobacterales bacterium
GTTATGGCCATTGCCCTTTATTTTGCCGCCTCCATCGTTAATCCTCACACGGTTGCGCCGATTTTTTACGCGCTTCACTTGTCTTTGCTTTCCTTTTTGCTCGCCTTTTTTAGCCTTTTCATGAACAGCGATCAAGCAAAAATTTATTTTCCAAGCCAATTTCTGATTCTTCTGGTTTTTCTTTTTTTTTCCAATTTGTCGGCATGGAATGCGCTGATTCCGGAATTGGCGCTCAAACGCCAATCGGAATTCAACAAGATTGCCTTGGTTTGCTTCATCGCGGTTTGGGTGATTCGGACAAGAAAAGACTATCAAACCCTTTTTATGGCCACTGCTTTTAGTGTCTATTATAATGTATTAAAAAATCTTGTGGAAACCCAGACCAAAGGGAAGTGGTACGCCGTTAGCGGCACGGCCGGGTGGATTGGGGACTCCAACGATTGGGCGCTTGCGTTGGCCATGTCGCTGCCGCTTTTTTATGTTTTGATTATGCAGGCCAAGACATGGAAATGGCGCCTTTTTCATATTGGCGCGTCGCTTTGTTCAATGTTGGTCTTGACAATCACCTCTTCCCGCGGCGGGTTCCTGGGCGCCTTTGGAGCGGCCTCCGTTCTGCTGCTAACCGAAAGGAACAAATTTCGGGCACTTATTGTTATTGTTTGCATGTTTCCCATTCTCGCCCTTTATGCCCCGCCCAGCTACGTGGACCAGATTGAAAGCATATTTGTCGCCAAGGAGTCCGCTGGTGAAATTATGGAAAGTGGTAAAGATCCCCATGCCAGCGGAGAATATACGGGGGCGGAACGCGTGTGGAATTGGAAAATTGCCCACATGATGATGGAAGACCATCCCTTTGTGGGTGTCGGGTGGGGGAATTACGTGCCGGCTCGAAGGTTTTACGAGGTGCATCCTGGAGACACCGTAACGCATAGCACATGGTTCCAGGTCGGAGCGGAAGCCGGATATGCCGGGCTGATTTCTTTTTGCTTGATGATCCTTGTCGCTTTCTGGTCTTTGCTTCGGGTGTGGTGGCGGGCGACCAAAGCGGGAGATCGTTGGATTTCCCTTCATGCGCGAGCCATCATGGCGGGTTTGGTCGCCTTTTGCATTTCCGGAAGCTTCGTCAGTCGCGAGTTTTCGGTTTTGCTCTTTCTTTATTTCTGCTTCGCTGTAATTTTACCCAATCTGTTTGAAGAAACCGTGCCGGAAACAGAGCCGATTTCCAAAGACATTTCCGAGGACGTCGCCTTTGCGAAGTAAGGAAAATTCCCCCCGGGTTTTGGCGTATTCTTCTCTTTATCCTTCTCCCGCCGCCCCAAGGCATGGAATGTTCGTGGCGGAACTTTGCCGCGCCATGGCGACCCGCCTTCACGTTCGTGTTGTCGCCCCCATCAACGGATTGCGTCAATGGCGTTTGACGGGACGATTGCCCCGTTCGTCGGGTTCGGTGGCCGGCACGGAATCCGTTCCGGTGCATTATCCCGTTTTTTTTAATTTTCCTCGCTTTGGAAAATTTTTTGACGCCGCCTTCATGTCTTTGTGTTCGGAGTCCGCTTTTCGCGCGGCGGCGAGCGATATGGGGAATTTTCCAATCGTTCATGCCCATTACGCTTATCCCGACGCGGTCGCCGCTGTGCGGCTGGGCCGAAAATATGGATTTCCCGTCGTGATCACCGTGCATGGCACCGATGTCAACCAGCTGGCCCATGATTCGGCGAGGCGTTCGCAAATCATTGAGGCCTTTCGACACGCCGGGGCCGTGGTCGCCGTGTCCAATGAGTTGAGAAGGAAGGTGAACGCCCTTGTGGGAAGGGGTTTTCATGCTTTTCATATCCCGAACGGCGTCGGATTGGACCGCTTTTCTCCGGGGGATCCTGGATTTGCCCGTCGCAAATTGGGACTTGAACGGGAGAGCCGATACATCCTCGCCGTGGGGCGATTGGACCCCGTCAAGGGATATGACCTTTTAATTCAATCGCTTTTGTTTTTGCCCGAATCGGTGCGCTTGATCGTGGCGGGCGATGGGGAGCAAAAGCAAAATTTAAAAAATCAGGTTTCTCGGCTTGGCCTCGATCGGCGGGTTTCTTTCGCCGGAGCGATTTCGCACGATCATCTTCGATTTTATTTCCAGTCGGCTCAATTGCTGGCGATCAGCAGTCATTCCGAAGGATGGCCGACGGTCATTCTGGAATCTCTTGCTTGCGGCACCCCCGTGGTGGCCCATCGAGTCGGCGGCATTCCCGAGGTTTTGGTTTCCGAAGAATTGGGGGTTTTGGTCGAGGACAATACCCCCGAATCTCTCGCGAGGGGAATTCAAAAGGGCTTGGAAAAGAATTGGGACGCAAACCTTTGTATCGAGTATGCCAGGCGGTTTACCTGGGATCGAATTTCAAGAAAATATTTTGAGATTTTCGATTCGCTCTATCCTTGATTTGTTTTTGAATAGCGGTTTTCCACTCTTTTTGTTTTTCACCGTACCGAAATGCCGTTTCTTGGTTATTGCTAAAAAATACCAATTTTAAACAATTTCTCCCATCCCGGATTGTTCATAGGTTTAAAAAGAGTAACTTCAAACGGTTAAAGGCGTCGGATCGTGTTTCCGGCGCCTTTTTTTGTTAATTGTCCGGCCTCCGAAACCTCCTCATTTCACGGAAATCCGGAGCGGAATCATCTATTAAGGAATCCAAAATGAATGACGCCTCCCAAAACACACTGATCTATCACCATCGCACCCAGGCGGTGGATGCGCAAGGCATTCACATACACGAAATGTGTCGCGCTTTTCGAGAATTGGGTTGGAATGTGGAAATGGTTGCCTTGGTTTCCGACGAAGCCGTCGGGAAAGTGTCTCGGCAAGGCGAAGCGTATGATCTACTGGCTAAAATCCCCCCTTTTTTGTATGAGATTTTGGAGATCGGATACAACTTTGTCGGTTTTTGGAGGCTTTATCGAAGGGCCAAAAGGACAAGACCTTCTTTTATTTACGAAAGATACTCTCTTTTCAATTTCGCCGGAATATTGGTTTCCGTTTTAACCGGAATACCTTTGGTGGAAGAAATAAATGCTCCATTGGTATATGAGAAAAAAAAGTATGATCACCTTTTTTTTGTCGCATTGGCGCGTTTCATCGAAAAAAGCATTATCAATTTTTCCCATAAAACAATTGTGGTTACGAGTTCGCTTCGAAACATGCTTCTCCGCGAGGGGGCTCGGAGAGACAAGATGATCGTGATGCATAACGGCGTGAACAGGCATGATTTTTTTTCGAAAGCAAGCCCGTTTGAAGGAAAGGCCAATCCTTCGAAACCTTCGAAAGGCCGGTTTTGCACCATTGGCTTTGTCGGCTGGTTCCGGGATTGGCATGGACTGGCGGAAGTTGTTCGAAGCATGAAGCACCGGAATTGGGGAGAAAAAGGAGTCCGATTATTGTTGGTCGGAGACGGTCCGTCTCGCCCGGATTTGGAAAACGAGATTTACGAAAACGGAGTCGAATCCTACGTCGCCGTCACGGGGGAGGCATCTCGCGACCAAGTTCTCTCCCATCTCGCGGAAATCGACATCGCCTTGCAGCCCGCGGCGACCTCCTATGCCTGTCCCATGAAGTTGATCGAATACATGGCCTCCGGCAAAGCGATCGTGGCGCCATGCCAGGGAAACATTCGGGAATTGATCGCGCACGAAATCAACGGTTTGTTGTTCAAACCCGGGGACTGGAAAGATTTTTCCGGACAAGTGGAAAGATTGATCAATGACGGGGAGATGATTTACAGGCTTGGTCGAGAGGCTCGACGAACCGTCTTGAATCGGGGATTTACCTGGAAGGAGAATGCCCGCAGAGTTCTTGACCTGGTCGCTCGATAAACCCGCACGTTTTCCTTTCTATTTTGGACTTTTAAAACATATCTCCCGGATCGAAATCGAGTTGGAACGGTGAAGAAGGGTGGGATTTTCTCCATGTCCAATTACCCCGGAGTCCCCATTGTCTTCAACCTGGCCTTCGAATAAAATCAAGAAGGCGCTTTTTTTACCGCGACCGTTGAGTCGCAACGGCCAACACGTTCCCTCGCGCCTGGGAATTTGCACACAGTGAAACCAACGGGGAGGATCAGCAATGATTTCCATAGGCCCAAAAACGAAACCAATTTTCCAGATTCTTTTTTTGATTGTCCTTTTGCTTCCGTTTATGGGACGACGTGTTTTGGCTCAAGATCATGAACCGGCAACCTATTACGTTTCGCCCCGGGGAAACGATATCAACGACGGGCTTTCCGAAAGCCGCCCGTTGAAGGATTTGGCCGGCGCGATGTACCGGTTGAAACTTGGGGATACGCTGATTGTTCTTCCGGGCGAATATGCCGTGGTAGATTTTCGAGCGTGGTGCAAAGATCCTTACAAAGAGAAAATGTTTCTCGGTCGCGACGGCGGAAGCGCCGAGATTCGGACGACGATCAAAGGCAAGCGGGGCGGTTCGCGTCCCCGGATAAAGGCGCTGAAAAGCGATGGTTCCATCGGCACGATCCAACTCAACGGCGCCGTCGGCGTGACGTTTGAATATCTGGATATCTGGGGCGGCATCGGTTACGGTCGGCACATGGAATATCGTGATTTGGTGGTCGGCGGTCAAGGCGTGACCTACGGCATCAGTGCCGAGCACCATGATTCTCTAATCGAAGGGTGTTATTTTCATGATATTCACGGTGGCGGAGACGCCATCGGCATTTATATTTCCGGGGATGACAATGTCATTCGGAACAATTTTTTCCGAAACATCGGTCATCACGGCATCAATTCCAACAAGCACGGCTACGGGGAAAATTCCTCTCCGTCGGAGCGTTGGGTCATCGAGAACAACTTTTTCACCCAAACCAACGGCCACGGGATCGGATTGCAAAACACCCAGGACTTCGTCATCCGGAACAACGTGCTGGTGAACGTGGGAAGCCAAGCCATCAGTTTCGGGGGCCGGTATTTCCCGAATCATCGCGTAAGCGTGACGGGGAACACGATTTTTAATGGCGACGGCATGGGGACGTACGGTCTGCTTTTTATCAATGACGTCGAAGGTCTCGTCCTTGAAAACAACTTGATTGTTCATCGAATGCCGGTGGCTTTTCTTCATCCGGAATCCCAGTTGACGGCCGCCAAACTCCGTTCGTACACGGTTCGCAACAATTTGTACTTCAATCCCTATCGGGCCGGCGAACGCGTTTTTTTTCCGACCAACGATCCCAACGACTTCATGGGCGTGGCGGAATGGCGCGAACACACGGCGGGGCTGATGGATGGGACCGGGCTTGAGCAAAATTCGATTTATGCGGACCCGAAATTGACCAGTTCTCCGAATTCGGCTTCGGATTTTCTTTCCCGGGATGGCTCTTCCCACATCGATCTGTCTTTGACCGGCCGCTCTCCCGCACTGGATGCCGGCGTTCGAAGCGAGCGGCTTTTGACCGACATTCGAGGCGTTCTTCGTCCGCAAGGCGGCGGTGTGGATATCGGGGCCTATGAACGGGAGGCCGCGGGGGGAGACTCCACCCCCCCGCTTCCGCCTCCATCGGTTTCCGTTGCCGAAGCGGGCGACCAATTTGTCCGGCTGGAGTGGGAACCGGGCTCGGACAATGTAAATCTGGCGGGATACCACGTGTACCGCGACGGGGAAAAAATCGTCCAAGTGGCGGGCACTTCCCACGAGGACCAAGGTCTTGCGCCCGAAACCCGATATTCCTACCAAATCGCCTCTCTGGACTCCGCGGGGAATGTAGGCGCTTTGACCCCTCCGGTTGAAGCGACGACTTTGGAAAGCGCGGTCGAGCAGCCGGTGGGCGCGCCCCCGACGGCCAAATTTGAGGTGAATTATGATTCCGGAGATGTGAGCGCCCCCGTTCGTTTCGACGCCTCCAAAAGCGCCGATAGCGGCGGCATTGCAAGTTACGCTTGGGATTTTGGGGATGGCGCGACCGCTCAAGGTCTTACGGTCGAGCATCGTTATCCGAACATTGGGTATTTCCACGTGGTCTTGACGGTCACCGATACGGATGGCAACGTGGCCACGGCGACCAAGGATATTATGTTTGAGCAGCCCGGCGCCGTCACCTACCATGTCTCTCCGACCGGCAGCGACCTGAACGACGGTCTTTCGGAAGAAAGGCCTTTGAAGGATCTGTCGAAGGCCATGTATCGTCTCCAAATGGGGGACACCCTGATCGTTCTGCCGGGCGATTACGAGATCGTGGATTTTCGCGCCTGGTGCAAGGATCCCTGGAAAAATAAAATGTATTTGGGGCCGGAAGGGGGAAGCGCCCAAACCCGGACCATCATCAAGGGCAAGCGCGGCGGGCCCAGACCCAAGATCAAGGTTTTGAATGGAAACGGCGGCATTGGAATGATTCAGTTGAACGGGGCCACCGGCGTCACTTTTGAATACTTGGACATTTGGGGCGGGATCGGCTACGGACGCCACATGGAATATCGCGATCTGGTGATCGGCGGCCAAGGGGTAACCTACGCCATTAGCGCCGAACATCATAACGCGCTGATTGAAGGATGTTATTTTCACGACATTCACGGCGGCGGGGATGCCATCGGCATCTACATTTCGGGAGACGACAACGTAATTCGAAACAATTTCTTTCGAAACATGGGGCATCACGCCATCAATTCCAACAAGCATGGCTATGGCGAGAAGGCTTCCCCCTCCGAAAGGTGGGTGATCGAGAACAACTACATCACCGAAACCAACGGCCACGGGATCGGACTGCAAAACACCCAGGATTTCATCATCCGGAACAACGTGCTGGTGAATGTGGGCAGCCAGGCCATCAGCTTCGGCGGCGGGGATTTCCCGGACCATCGGGTGACCGTGACGGGAAATACGATTTACAACGGCGACGGCAAAGGTTATTACGGTCTGTTTTTCATTAACGACGTGGAAGGACTTGTGGTGGAAAACAACGTGATCGTGCATCGCATGCCCGTGGCGTTCCTTCATCCGGAAACCCAGTTGACCGCCGCCAAGCTTCGTTCCTATACCTTCCGAAACAACCTTTACTACAACCCCTATCGCGATGGCGAGCGGGTTTTTTTCCCGACCAACAGTCCCAACGAGTTTTACGGGCTGGAAGGGTGGAGGGAATATACGGCTCGAATTGCGGGCGGAACCGGCCTGGAGCAAGGGTCGATCTACGGCTCTCCCAAAGTGGTCAGCGCTCCTCGGTCGGGAGATGATTATCTCGCCCGGGACGGCTCCTCCCACATCGATGTCCGCTTGACCGAAGCCTCGCCCGCCGTGAACGCCGGCATTGCGAGCCATCTGCTTCCCGCGGACGCCGACGGCAATGCCCGGCCCGTCGGTTCGCGTCCGGACATCGGCGCCTACGAGTTCGGCGGGGAAGTGGCCGGCCCGCCGGGGGACGAAACCCCGCCCGCGCCGACCAATCTGCGGATCGTGGGCGGCTGAACGCCCGGAGCCCCGTCCCGATCCGATCCGAAAAGGTGAAATGAATCCATTCCATCGACCTGTTTCCAAGAGCCTCCTCAAGAGGCTCTTTTCTTTTCTCGTCCTTCCCGGCTGTTTTCTGGCCTGCTCCCCCGATTCCGGGGAAGCGCCGGATCCTTCGGTCCTTCGCCTGCCCGTCACGCGGGACACCATCATCTCCGCCTATCCCTCGGAGCGCGACGGAAATTCGGGGGGCGTCGGTCGCCTCAAACTCAAAGGCCAACAAGAATCCATCCTCCTGGACGTCGACCCCGAACCCCTTCGCGGGCGCACGATTCGGGAGGCGATTCTCCACATTCGTTCCGCGTCTCCGGAGTGGCCCCTGGCCCGCGTCGGCGTTTCCACGGTCGCCTCTTCGTGGGTGGAAGGAACCGCGGAAGGCTATCGTCCCCAAAAAGGGAGCGCCTGTTTTTCTCAGGCGGAACTGGGGAAACGCGATTGGGGGCCGCCGGGGGGCAACCTCATGGACGCGGTGTTCGGCATGGGCGGCACATTTTGGCGGTTCGCCGACGCCACCCCGCCGGACGCGGAAGGCTGGCAGACGTTCCCGATCGATCCCAAGGTCGTCGCCGCCCGGGTCGCGGGAATCAGCCATGGCTTTCTGCTGTGGGACGAAGTCGGGAATGAATGGTCCTGCCAAGACGGCACGTTCGACTACCATTACTTTCCCAACCGGTTCGTCTACGGCCGGGAAAGCCTGAAAAGCGGTTCGCGAATGGAGATTCGATTCGGTCCGTCGGACGCGCAACCTCCTTTGCCGATTCCCGAAATCCATTGGATCCCAGAAATTCTTCCCGAGGGCGAGGCCCGCTTCCGCTGGACGACGCCCTCGGACCAAGGCCCCGCCGGCGTCGTCGGCTTCCACGGGGAAATCCGGGGGTCCGAGGAGCGAATGGAAATCCCCTTGTATCAAATGCCCATGGCGGGAGAGGGGGGACGTCCGGTATTCCTGCATCTCCGCCATCTCTCCCTGAAACCCGACGTGGATTATCGACTTCGGCTGCGTCCCGTGGACGGCGCGGGAAACGCGGGACCCTGGACCGAGACCCCTTTTCAAGTTTCTCCCGGGCCCGCCGCCGTTGGGATACCGGAGAGCCCGATTTCGCTCTTTCCGCGTCATGAGGCATCTTTTCCCGCCGCGGGCGGCGTCGAAGTTCGGATTCTCGATCTGTTGGACAAGGTCGCGCCGGATTTCGGCGCCCGGTCGGCCGAGTTTTCCCCGGATGATGGCGTCGGCGGTCATCTCTTTTCCGTCCAGCCGCCGGGGATTCGTCTCCAGGCCGCGCGGAACGAGACGGCCGCTTTCCAGATTCTGCTGATCGGACGAAGCCCGGCGGTGGACCTGTCCATCTCCTTCGGAAAGGACTCGGCGGTTCGGACGGAGCTGTTCGAATTCCATTATGTCGAATCCCCGGAAGGCCCGCTTCCCGATCCCCTGAAACCGTTGACCGGCCCGGTTTCCGTTCCCGCGCCTCAATTTTCGGGAGAAGGCCGGGGCCGCCATTCCGTCGTCGCGGACATCCACGTTCCCCACGAAACACGACCCGGCAACCATCCGGGCGTTTTGACCCTGCGATCCCGGGACCAGACCCTGGAAATCCCGATCGCGCTTACGGTCTGGGATTTTTCCCTCCCCGACAAGCTCTCCTTCGTGCCGGAAATGAACGCCTACGGCACGGTTTCGCCCTATCGCGGATACGATTATTATCGGCTGGCCCACGCCCACCGCGCCTGCCTGAACCGGCTGCCCTCGGGCTGGAACGGCCGACCGGAGTTCGCGCCGAAATGGAACGGCGAGGATTTCGAATGGGCGGAGTGGGATCGCAAACTCGGTCCCCTGCTGGACGGGACCGCCTTCGCCGATCTCCCCCGATCCGGCCGGCCGGTGGATGTGCTTTATCTGCCCTTCAGCGAAAACTGGCCGGTGGAAATCTATCCCCACTACACCCCTTCCTACTGGCCGGAAGAGGGTTTGGACGCGGCCTACCGGGAGGAGCTGGGGAGGGCCTTCGCCGCGTTCGCCCGCCATTTGAAGGAGAAGGGCTGGTCTCAAACCCGTTTCCAGTTTTATCTCAACAACAAAGTCTATCACCGGGAGCGGTACGACCAGAGTTCCGCGCCCTGGATTTTCGACGAGCCGGTCAACACCCAGGATTTCTGGGCCCTGCGCTGGTACGCCCGGCTGTTCCGGGAATCGGTGCAACCGTTCCGAGAGGAGGCATCTCTCCGGTTTCGGGCGGACGTCTCCTATTTTCGCTTCGGGCGGAACATTCTTTGGGGACTGCTGGACGAAACCTACCTCGGCGGCAACGATCCCCAGACGACCCGCATGTGGCGGGAAATGAACCGTCGATGGCCCGGATCGAGCCTGTACGAATACGGAACGGCCAATCCGATCCCCGCGCCCAACACCCAGCCGGCGCTCTGGTGCCTTTCCGCCTGGGCGGCCGGGGCCGACGGCGTTTTGCCCTGGCAGACCATCGGGCGGGAGAAGAGCTGGCGAACCGCCGATCAGACCGCGCTGTTTTACCCCGCTCCGGACGGACCTCGCCCCTCCGTCCGGCTCAAGGCCTTCCGACGCGGCCAGCAGGACGTGGAATATTTGACGGCCCTGACCGCCGCGCTGGGCCGCGACCGCGTCGAAGTGGCCGATTGGCTGCGCCGCAATCTGAACCTGGACGCCTCCGTCCGGAAAACCCACGCCGCCGACGCCGGCACGGCGGTTTTCGGGGCGGCGGGTCCCGCCGACCTCTGGCGACTTCGCGCCCGGATCGGGTCCTTCCTCTCCGACCGGCCGGCCCGGCCGCCCGCCGCCCCGGATCGCCTCCGGTTGTCCCCGTCCGTCCCCCCGCCCGAACTGGGCCTCGTTCCCGGCGCCTCGGTTTCCTGGACCCGCGGGCCCGATTGCGCCGATTTCACCCCCTGAATCGGGGGCGGCCCCATTCCCGCCTATTGATTCCGCTTCCGGTCTGTGTCATATCTCTCGAACAGGCCGGTTGATTGCCCCCGCGATCGGATTTCCAACCAAAATTTCGGAGAGATTCCATGAAAACCAGAAAGTTGATCGGTATGGTCCTGGTCGGTCTGACGGCCTTTTCGGTCGCCGCGTGCGCCTCCAGCGAAGAGAAAAAAATTGAGTTTTTTGAGAAAGGAAAGGCGTTTTTCGAGTCGGGAGAATATAAAACTGCGGAAATTGAGCTGAAAAACGCGCTGCAAATCGATCCCCGCTTCGTCGAGGCCCACCGGGTGCTGGGGGAAACCTATCTCAAGCTGGGGCAGGCCCGGGAGGCATTCCAGCAGTTCGGCCAGCTGGAACAGCTGGAGCCGGACAATCTGGAAGCCAAGCGGAAACTGGCCACCTTCTTTTTTCTCGGAAAACGATTCGAGGATGCGGCCGAACGGGTGGATGCCGTGCTGGCCGAAAATCCCGACGACATCGAAATGCTCTACCTGAAATCCGGTCTGTTGCAGCAGGCGGGAGACGTGGCGGCCGCCGCCGAGGTGTTCGAAAAGATCGTGACGCTCGATCCGGCCCAGACCCGGGCCTACATGGCGCTGGCCCAGATTCATTCCCGCAACGACGATTCCACCGAGGCCGAAGCCCATCTGCGCCGGGCCATCCAGGTGGATCCGGCGGCCATTCAGCCCAAGCTCGCGCTCTTCAGCTATTTCATCTCCCAAAAGGAGTTCGACCGGGCCGAAACCCACCTTCGGCAGCTTCTGGAGGAAAACCCGGACGACGTGGACCTTCGGATACTGGAAGGCAATTATTTTTTCAGCCGACAGCGGGAGGACCGGGCCGAGGAGGCCTATCTATCGGCCATCCGGAGCGCCCCGGAGGATGTCCGCCCCTATCTGGTCGCGGCCGGCTTTTACGACAACGTCGGTCAAACCGACGACGCCCGGGCCATGTATGAAAAGGCCCTGGAGATTCAGCCGGAGGAAAGCCGAACCCTTCTGCCCGCCGCCCGTTTTTTCTTCAACCATGGCGATGTGGATCGAGCCGAGGGCCTGGCGGATCGCCTCTTGGGGAAAAACGCCCAAAATTTCGACGCCCGGATGCTGAAAGGGGAAATCCTGGTGCTCAAACGGAATTTCGAAGCGGCCCTCGCCCTGTTTGGATCCTTGCTGAAGGACGAGCCCGAGGCGGAGCGGGCCCATTATTTCATGGGCGTGGCCCATCTGGGCGACGGCGCCGCCTCCCGGGCGCGCGCCAGCCTGGAACGGGCGGTAAATCTGGACCCCGGCTACGACAAGGCCAAGCTGCTGCTGGCCGAAATCGCCCTTCGGCAGCGGGATTTCGGGGAAGCCCGCCGGCTCTCCGAAGAGGTGCTGGAGCGGATGCCGGGCAGCTATCAGGCCCGGCTGGTCCACGGCAACAGCCTCCTGTTCGGCGGCGAAAACGAGAAGGCCCGGGAACAGTTCGAGCACCTTGTGCGAATGGACCCGGACAACCCGGTGGGCCATTACCGGCTGGGCTTTTCCCACCGCCTGGATGGGAATTTCGACGAAGCCCTGTCCCATTTCGACCGGGCATTGGAGATCAACCCGCGGCTGATGGACGTCTTTACCAACGTGGTGTTGATCCATTCCGCCCGAGAGGAGCACGACGCGGCCCTGCGGAAAGCCGAAAATCAGCTGGCGGTGGTGTCCGAGTCTCCCGCTTCCCAGGCCATGGTCTACAACCTCATCGGCGGACTCCACATGGCCAAGGGGGATAATCCGGCGGCCGAAAAGGCGTTCCAGACCGCCCTGGAAAAAAATCCGGAGTCTTTGCGGCCCTATTACGCACTTGCGCGGATTTACCTGAGCGAGAACCGGGCCGAGGAGGCCATCGCCCAGTACCAGGCGATCATCGAAAAAAATCCCGAACAGGCCGGGCCGCATATGCTTTTGGGCACGCTTTTCGATATGCGAAAGGATTTCGAGAAATCGGAAGCCCATTACCGGAAGGCGCTGGAGGTCCGGCCCGACTTCGCCCCCGCGGCCAACAACCTGGCCTACCTGCTGGTGGAGCGCGAGGGCGGCCTGGACGAGGCGCTGAACTTGGCCCGTCGCGCCCGGGAGCTGATGCCCGACGATCCCAGCGTGATGGACACCCTGGGTTGGGTCTATTATCACCGGGGTCTCTACGCCAGCGCCATCAGCGAATTTTCCGACAGCCTCAAGAAGATCCCGGACAACCCGGTGGTCCACTATCACCTGGGGCTGGCCCATCACAAATATGAACAGCCGAAACAGGCGCGGGCCGCACTGGAAAAGGCGCTGTCGCTCAACGAATCCTTCGACGGCGCCGACCACGCCCGCGAAATTCTGGCCGAACTCTAAGGGACTCGGCAACATCTGAAATACCGTTTGGGATTTCCATCGCTCAATCGTGCCAGATTGCAAAAGTGCGAATGCAATTCGCCCCTACCCGGATTCCGTCAAAATGAACGGCATTTAAAACGGTACAATGACAAATTCCGAGTCCCTAAATTTCGGAGCGGGTTGATCGTCGGGAATGACTTTCCTCAACTTCCGCATTCTCCTGCTGTGCCTCCTGTTTCCGCCTCTGCTGTTCATTCTGACGGTGGAGGCGGTGCAGGGGGTATTTCTGGACACGTATCTGGCCGGAAAGATGACCCGGGGGCTGGAGAACGCTCTGGTGGGGGATGTGCGTCCGCTGTTGGACGGCAGCGTCCGGATCGAGGAGCAGCTTCAGGAAAACGTGCGCCAATTCCTGTCTGGAAAGCCCGCGGTCATCCTGGGCGTGGAACCCGAAGTCACCGTTCTGACCCGCCGGGGAACCATTCTTTATCCGCCGCCGCTGGACTTCCGGGGAGAGCTGATGATCACCGAGCCGGTGCAGCGGGCCGCCCGGAACCTGGAGCGGATGGAAGAAGGGCTGGTGGTCCGTCTCTCCCTCCGTCTGAACTACGTCAGTTGGCTTTCGCTTCTGATTTTGCTGCCCTATCTGGCGGTCTCTTTGTTTCTCCTCCGTCGGCAATACCGGCTGGGCCTCCGGCAGGCCCGGGAGGCGGAGGCGGAAAACGCCCGACGGATCGCGGAACTTTCCGAATTGGAGGCGGGCCACCAGAAAAATCTCGTCCAGTTGGGGCGGGACCGGGACGAGTTGATGTCCGGTTTCGGCCGGATCAAGCAGACCCTGGAGCGGGAAAAAGAAAAGGCCATGAAAAACGAGGACCTCATGATCGAAGAGATCGTGGGGCTGGAGGAAAAGCTCCGGAAAAACCTCGCCCTCCAGGAAGAGCAGAAGGAGGAGATCGCCCATCTCAAGGAGCAGATACAGGGATTTGAGCAGAGCAAGGGCGGCCGGAGCGCCTCCCGCCGGGACGCCATGCTGGGCAAGCGGCTGCGGGCGCTCTACAAGAATATCGCCATCCACGACCGGGCGGTGGACGGCTACATCGCGCTTTCCGAGGAGATGCGGATCAAAGGCGAAGAGGTGATCCACCAGCTCAACGAGGACCCCTCCCTGGTCACCATCAAACGGAAAGTGTTTGGAAAAAAGGGGCGGCAAACGGTACTCGAGGTTGTTTACGGCTACAAGGGCCGGCTCTATTTCCGCAAGACCGGCGAGGGCCGGATCGAAGTGCTGGTCGTCGGCACCAAGAACAGCCAGCAGAAGGATTTGGAATTTTTGAACAACCTTTGAAACGATTCGCGAAAGCGCCCGCCAGGCGCCCGGAGGAGCCGCTTCCAACGCCTTCCTTCCCTGCCCGGATTCCTCCGATGGGGAAGAGGGCGGCGCGGATTCTCCGGGCGCTTGATTCCTTGTTTCTTGCGGCGGTATGGGGTATTATTTGGACATCTTAACCGTTGCGGTTCGGGCGGGGGGCGATGAGAATGGGGGATAACGGGGCGAGGCGGCCCCCGGAACGGGAAGGCATCCGACGATGAGCCAGGGATATCTGTTTATACGGGTGAACCCGCCGATCGAAAAACCGCTGTTGGAAATCGGGACGGCCGATTCTCGGCCGAAGCGGGCTCGCGAGGGCCGCGCTCCCGCGGATGTTCCCCATGTGGTTTTCGACGCGGCGGTTCCGGATCGGGAACAGGCCGAGGCGGTGATTCGGTCGGCCTTGGCCGCCTACGAGGCCGATCCTCCGGACGGCCGGTACCGCCTTCCCGCGGAAACCGCCGTTCCCATCGTCCGGGACGTCGCGGAGCGGCTTCAGCGGGTGGCCGTCTATCGGCGGGCGGTGGCGGCGGGACCGGACAACGCCGCCGCCTTCAACAATCTGGGGTGCGGGCTGGATCGGATCGGGGATCACGCCGGCGCCATCGAAGCGTTCAAGCGGGCCGTCGAGTTGGAGGGGGAAAACGCGGTGTTTTTCGCAAACCTGGGCTGCAATTACGGGAAGCTGGGTCTTTACCGAAAGGCGATCGACGCCTTCCGATCCGCCATTCGGCTCCGTCCCGATTTCCTCAAGGCCCATTTCGATCTGGGATTCAGCTACGGCCGATTGGGTCATCACGCAAAAGCCGCGGAGGCCTTCCAACGGGCCATCGACATCAATCCCAACGTGGCCCAGCTCCATTACAACCTGGGCCATGCCTACGCCCGAATGGGCCGCCACCGAGAGGCGGTCAAGTCGCTCGGCGCCGCCGTCCGGGTGAATCCCAACCACGCCGCCGCCCATTTCCGGCTCGGCTTCGCCCATCTGCGGGTCCACAATCGAGACGGGGCGCTGAAGCAATACCGGATTTTGCGTTCCCTGGACGAAAACAAGGCGCGACGGCTGTTTCGGGGAATTTATCGCCGCTACGGACAGGGGGCGCCCGCGGCCCGGGCGGCGACGCTCTGATGGGCGCTCCAAGCTTGGCAAGGTGGATTTCTCCCGACGCGGGATCCGAGTCTCCGGATTCCCGCCCCGCCCTGGTGGCCAATTGGGAGACGCTCCAGCGGATTTTCATCCGTCCGGAGGACGAGGCGTCCCGGACGGCGCTGATCAAGTACATGGAGCAGATTCTCTTCGGGCTCCACGACTTCCTGCGCCGTCACGTGGGCATCACTCGGGCCGCCACCCTGAAAGATCTCTCGGACCGCTTCACCGAGAGCCGCATCGACTGGAATCCTCGCCGAAAGCTCGCCGACGTCATCGCCGCCCTCATCGACGAAATCGCGCCCCACGCGGTGAACGTGGCCTCTCCCTATTTCGTGGGGCACATGACGTCGGCGATTCCGTTTTTCATGGTCCACCTCCACACCATCATGGCGGCGCTGAACCAGAATTCGGTGAAGCTGGAGACTTCCAAGGTGGTTTCCATCCTGGAGCGCCAAGTGCTGGCCAAGCTTCACCGGATGGTCTACGACCGGGAGGACGGGTTTTACGACCGGCATGTCCAGGCCCCGGGTTCCACCCTGGGCGGTTTCGTCTCCGGCGGCACGGTGGCCAATCTGACGGCCTTGTGGGTGGCCCGGAACGAGGCATTGGGGCCGATCGACGGCTTTTCCGGCGTGGAGGCGGAGGGCGTCGCGCCCGCGCTGGCCGCCCGCGGGCTGGATCGCTGCGTGGTGCTGGTCTCCCGGCTGGGCCACTATTCCCTGCGGAAGTCGGGCGGGTTGCTGGGCATCGGGAACGCCAACGTCCGGGCGGTGGCGGTGGACGGCGAGGGCCGGATGGACTTGGACGATCTGAAGCGGACGGTGGATTCCCTTTCGCCCCGCACCCGGGTGATGGCGGTGGTGGGCATCGCCGGGGCGACCGAGACGGGGACGGTGGACCCGCTGCCGGAGCTGGCCGACTTCTGCGAAAAGATCGGCGCCCATTTTCACGTGGACGCGGCCTGGGGTGGACCGACCCTGCTGTCGCCAAAGTACCGGGGGTTGCTGGACGGCATTCAGCGGGCCGATTCGGTGACGGTGGACGGCCACAAGCAGTTTTACATGCCCATGGGCTGCGGGATCGTGCTGTTTCGGGCGCCGACGGCCATGGATCGAATCGCCTACCATGCCGCCTACGTGAACCGGCCCACCTCCGTGGATCTGGGGATTCGGTCGCTGGAAGGTTCCCGGGCCGCCAATTCCCTGGTGCTGGGCAATGCGCTGGAGATCATGGGCGCGGGGGGATACGCCCTGCTGATCGAACACGGCATCGAAACCGCCCGGGCGTTCGCGGAGGCCATCCGCCGTCGGCCGTTGTTCGAGCTGGTGACGGCGCCCCGGCTGAACATTTTGACCTACCGGGTGTTTCCCCCGGAAACGCGGAAGGAATGGGAAGCGGCCGACGAGGCGGAGCGGGGCCGGATGACCGAACGGCTGAACGAAATCACCACGACGGTGCAACGGAATCAGCGGGAAGCGGGCCGGAGCTTCGTCTCCCGAACGACCATCCGCCGGGAGGGAAAGAACGACGTCACGGTGTTCCGCGCGGTGATCATGAATCCCCTGACCACGCCGGCGATTCTGGAAGAGATT
>CAYFVR010000086.1:0-10460 GCA_964346545.1 uncultured Desulfobacterales bacterium
GTTTGGACAGACGGAACACCGTTAAAATTGGAAGCGCATTGGAATCTGTCACATAGAAAGATTTTTCTGCCTCCCGCCAAAAACCTCAAAATTTTTCGAGAGACGGCTAACTTGCAATCACCTGTCCCGTTTTATTCTCTGCCTCTCCCCGCTTCCCAACAAGCCCCGACAGCTCGTGCACGATGAAGTTCAACTGCTCGGTCTGCGCGTATTGCTGTTGGGAAGCCGAAGCCGTTTCTTCGGAATTGGCCGAATTTTGGTGTGTTATTCTATTCATTTTGAGAGGAACAAGAACGCCAAGAGATTGGTGATGAAAATGAACATTTTTTGTACCAACATGTGGAGTTCACCCTTCTGGGCCGCCTCGGCCAGGCTTGTTGACGAATAGATTTGAGGTTTATATCTCGGTCCGACCAAATACCTGCAAAACTAAAGAAATCAACCTTGTGGCTCTCATCAACATTTTGTTCAATAGTTTTTATGTTGATAACAAAATTCATATTATTCAGAATTTCAATCAGCATTTTTGCTTTTAATTTATCTTTAACTTGAATAATAATTTGTTCCATAATTTCTCATCCCGCTCTTTTTTTGGGTATGCCCAAAAATTTTTATCGTCGTAATTATGCTTCGATGCAATATGGTCCTTGATTTGCCAAAGCTCTCGAATAATTTTATCGGTCATTTGGAATTTTATCTCGGCTTTTTGGCAAAATGAACGTTATTGGGCGTAGCGGCGCTTTGCGCATAATTCCACGCCGAACCTCGGAGCGACGCGCTGTAATTGTTCCCCAATTCATTCTTTCCACTTCCCGATTCGACGAGTAAACTCGTCGATCCCAGGAAAGCCAAGTCCGGGTTTTCTTGCCGATCCTCTCAGTTGGCCTCCGACTTCAGGGGACTCAGGTCGGGACCGTAAAAGGCGTAGCCGCCTCCCGATTTTTTGGCCTCGAACATGGCCAGGTCGGCGCATCGGATCAGCGCCTCCACCTCCTCGGCGTCTTTGGGGAAGGCGCTGATGCCCAGACTGGGGCTGAGAAAATCGATCACGTTGGCCTTGACGTGATAGGGCCGCGACAGATTTTCCACCACCCGCTCGGCCACCTGCTCGGGGTTGGAGTGGTGGGCGTTGTTGAGGATGACCGTGAACTCGTCGCCCCCCAGGCGGCAGACGTGATCGGTCTCCCGCAGGGAATCCCGCAGCCGCCGCCCCACCTCGATGAGCACCTCGTCGCCCACGTCGTGGCCGTACTCGTCGTTGACCTTCTTGAACTTGTCCATGTCCAGGTAGAAAATGTTCTTCTCCATCCGATCCCGGCGGGCGAAGGCCAGGGTCTCCTTGAGCCGCTTGAAAAAGGCCTTGCGGTTCAGTAGGCCGGTCAGCGTGTCGTGGTAGACGAGGTAGATGAGGTCGCTGACGTCCCGGGCCACCCCCCGGTAGCCCACCGTCTCGCCGTCGGCGTCCTTGATGAGGCTGACGGAAATCTCCACCTGGCGCACCTTGCCGTCCCGACTCAGCAGCCGCCAGTCGTCCCCCCGCTGTGTCTGCCCGGTTTCAAAGGCCCGGCGAAAGAGCTGCTCGGCCTTTTCCGAAGTCTCCGGGTCCATGTATTCCCGGAAGTTCATGCCCACCATCTCGTCCCGCGTGTAGCCCAGCATTTTGAACAGCGCGTCGTTGAAGAAGATCAGGTTCCCCAGCAGGTCGATCTCGTAGAAATACTCCTCGATGTTCTCCAGCATGGCCCGATAGCGGTCCTCGCTGCGCCGGAGACTGTCGAACTCGCGCTGGTAGGCCTCCAGCCGGTCCTTCAGCCGGACGCTTTCCCGCTCCGCCTCGAAGGCCCGTTCCCGGGCCCGTCCCTGGATGCGCTCGGCGTTTCGCAGGCGGCGCTCCTTTTCCTTCAGCTCTCGCCGAAAGCCGTCGATCTTCTCCGCCATGGCGTAAAAGGCGGCCCCCAGCACGCCGATCTCGCCGATGTCCACATGGTAGCGGTTGAGCGCCGTGTCGCCCTTCCGCAGGAACTCGGCGGCCTGCCCGGCCAGATTGCGAATGGGCGTCAGGATGTTCCCCAGCAGCAGACTGGCGACGACCAGGGACGTCAGGAAGGTGATCAGGGCGATGAGCATGAGCTGTTTGCGAAGGACGCGCGCCGGTCGGTTGAGGTCCTCGGCATAGACCGAGGCGACCAGATACCAGTCGAATTCGGGAGAATAGCGGACCCAGGCGATTTTGGAATGGCCGTAGTTTCCGGGGTCGTCGGGACGGTCCCAGCGGTAGGCCAGGCGGGGGGTGGGGCTTTCCGACACGGCCTTGAGTTCCGAACCGATGGGTCGGCCGGTGTCGGGGTTGAGCTGGTCGGAAAAATCGGCGCCCTCGATGTTGGGATTGGGATGGACCAGCATCCGGTTTCGGGAATCGAAGATGAACAGATAGCCGTTTTCGGCGATCCGCATTCCGCTCAACACCCGCCGCACGTCGTCGATCACGGCCGATTTTCGGGCCGCCACCTCCCGCTCCACGTCGTCCGCGTAGAACCCGCTGCCGATCACCCAGTTCCAGACGGGGAAATTCCGGGAGTAGGAGACCTTCCGCAGCGGTTCCCCCTCGCCCAGGCGCGGCCACCAGTACGCCGTGTAGCCTTCGTTGCGCTCTCGGGCCACCTGGATCATGGGGGCCAGAATCGGGTTGCCGTAGACGTCGGTCTCCCCCGAAAAATCCCGGCCCTGGAGCCGGGGATCGGGATGGGAGACGAATACGCCGTCGTAGGTGGCCACCCAGAAATAATTGTCCTCGCCGTAGCGGAAGGTGCGCAGCTCCTCCAGGGCAACCTGTTTGGCCTGCTCCTCGGAAAGGAAGAGCCCCTGCTGAAATTCCCGGTATTTGGTTTTGAGGAAGGATTCCTGAACCAGGGTGGCGTTTTTGATCTGTCGCTTCCGGACGTCCAGGGCGTATTCGCGGAAGGCTTCCAGGTGGCCATGCTTGGTCTGGAGCAGGTCGGCGACGCTTTCCAGCATGGCCCGGGCCGCGTCTTCGCCGATCCGGTACATCGCCGACTGGATCATGGGGGCGCAGGCGAGGTAGACGACCACCGAAAGAAAGGCGACGCTCAGCAGGATCGCAAGGAAGATGCGTCGAAACAAAACGGAAGTGAACATGTCTCCCCGACTCGTGATCGCCCGGCCCCCGTCGTCCGATTCCCCGGCGGCCGGGCCCGGCGAACCCGCCCGCCAAACCGGTTCGCGCCTACCCCATGAACACCGTCAGCACGTCCCGGCGGGCGTCGACGTGCTGGACCGTTACCTGAACCATGTCCTCGGCCTTCAGATTGAACCCGCCGACGGCGGGCAGGCCGGTTTCCATCATGATCTCGGGCAGCAAAATCTGATACCCGTTCCGGCGGCGGGTCAGGACGACGCCCTCCAGCTTTTCGCCCATCCGCCCTTCCAGATGGCGCAGCAGCCAGTAGCGCTTCCGGCGGTTCTGAAGCCGAAAGACGTTGCGCATGGGCGTCTCCAGCGCCTGGGTGATCTTGTTGATCTCTTCCTCGGCGTAGGCGGAATCCAGGCCGAAGACCGATCGGATCTGTCGCTGGGTCACCAGGTCGAAAAACTTCCGAATGGGCGACGTGCCGGTCAGATAGGCGTCCAGCCCCAGACCGGCGTGGCGCTCGGGATGGGGGCTCAACACGAACCGGCTCACCAGCTTGCGCTGCATCCAGTTCTGGAACAGGGAACCGCCGTCCTCGCTGTACAGCCGCTCCCGGGGGGCCGGCTGAGATCGAAACACGGCGGGAAGGCCCCGCTCCGCCAGGAACCGCGCCTTCAGCCAATTGGCCATGATCATGATCTCGGAAACCAGCACCCGGCTGGGGCTTTCCCGGTTGACGCGGTTCACGACCAGCTTCCCCGCCTCGTCGAACCAGAGGTTGATCTCCGGAAGGCTGATCTGCAACGCCCCGTCGCCCAGCCGGCGCTTTCGGAACCGCCGGGCCGCCTCGTGCATCGCCCGAAGGTCGGGATCGGTATCCGCCGCCGCGTTGACGTCGAAATAGGTGATCTGGTCGGTCACCCGGATCCGGCTGGGGAAGACGTCGAAATCGACCACCTCTCCGGAGGGGTCCAGATCGATCCGGGTGGTGATCGCCGGCCGGATCTCCCCGGCCCGCAGGCTGCACTCCCCCTCGGCCAGTCGATGGGGCAGCATGGGAATCCGCTGATCGGGCATGTAGATGGAACTGCCCCGGGTCAGCGCCTCCCGGTCCAGCGCGTCGTCCCGGGCCACGAAATGGCCCACGTCGGCGATGTGGACGCCGATCCGGATTCGTCCGCCGACCGATTCGACGCTGAGGGCGTCGTCGTAGTCCCGGGTGGCCTGGCCGTCAATGGTGAAGGTCCGGAGATCGGTCAGATCTCGGCGATCTTCGCCGGAGGGGAGCGGCCGCCGCGCCGCCGACTCGGCGGCCGCTTCCGCCGCCGCCGAAAATTCCACCGGAATCTCCAGCCGCATCCGATCGACGTTTTCGTCCCGGTTCCAGACGCCAAGGGTCACCAGCAGATCGAAGATGGCCTCCGGCCCGTCCAGTTCGGCCCGGGTCATGATCTCCCGGGCCGTCTCCGCGTGGGGGCTTTCCTTTTCCAGCAGGTAGAAGGAGCGGAGAATCTCCACGTAGCGGTCGGCCTCGCCTTCGGGGTCCGGGTCGGGGAGCGGTCCCCCGGCTTCGCGCGCGGAGCGGACCCAGGCCGCGCCGGATTCGATGAGCCGGGCGCGTCGGGCCTCCGCCTCCGCCCGAGTCCGGAGCCGGGCCACCTGCGCCTCGGTGTGGGGAAAAAACTGGTCGCCGCTGAACTTGAAAAAAAGCCGGTTTTGAAAGAAGGCGCGGACCACGGCGGCGGCGTGGTCCGCGTCCGCGGCTTCGGGGAAGGCGAATTCGGTCATGGTCGCCAGGTCGATCCACTCCCCTTCTTCGTGCAGCACCTCCCAAAGCTCCACCACGTCCACCGATTCGGCCAGGGCCCGCCGCCGATCGGCGGCTTCGCGCAGGGCCTCCACCATCCGATCCCGTCCGATGCCCGGCGTCAGCGGGGCGGCGCTTCCGTGGGCCAGCCGGCCGGCGGACATTTTCAGCTCGCG
This sequence comes from uncultured Desulfobacterales bacterium, assembly GCA_964346545.1. Classification (GTDB taxonomy): domain Bacteria; phylum Desulfobacterota; class Desulfobacteria; order Desulfobacterales; family Desulfococcaceae; genus CAYFVR01. Next base: position 5,132 of record CAYFVR010000086.1, read on the forward strand.
GTTGTTCTCGTTCAAGAGACGCAACCGGCCGTTTCGGGCCTCCAGGACCACCGCGCAAACGATTTTCCGTCGGTCGATGTATTCGACAATATTTCCAGCTTCCATAACCGTTTACTTTACCACCGGGTTTCCCGGAAAGTCAACGCAAGGATTCCCGCCCGCACCGCTTCTCCCCGCGCGTCCCGCTGGACAGATCGGTTGACAGATCGGGCCGGATGATGATTAGGTGGGCCAACTTTCAACCGGTACCGCAGCGGAGACCCCATGGCATTCGACCCCTCGAAAGATAAAGTCCTCAAAAGTTGGCGTTGTGAAGAGACCGGCCTGATCGTGGCCATTCATCAATACGGCGACGGCGAACCCAAGGTGCAGATCGGGCCGCGCGTCTTCGTGAAGAAGGACGGCGGCGAGCGACAGGGCAAGGCCGGTCGGCTGACCATCGAAGATATGATGTGGTTCTACGAAATCATCGACGAGGTCAAGGAGGAACTCTCCGACCGGGTGGGGCCCGCCTGAGCCCGTCCGATCCCGAACGGGCGGTGGTGGAACCGTTCCGCCCGGCCGGCGCCTCGGGCGTGGGGGAACTGGCCCTGCTGGTCGGCGGCGGCGGCGACCTGAAGCGGCTGGGGGAAACGCTGCCGCTGGTTTCCCCCGGCGAACGGATCATGATGAGCCACATCCGCCCCGAGGCGGCCGATTCCCCCCGCTTCTGCGCGGCGGGGCCGATGGTGGGCGCGCCCTACGCCGCCATGCTGCTGGAAACCCTCGTGGCCCGGGGCGTCCGCCGGGCCGTGTTTATCGGCTGGTGCGGCGCGCTCTCGCCGAATCTGTCCATCGGCGACCTGTTGGTGCCCGACGCGTCGCTGGTGGACGAAGGCACCAGCGTGGGGTACGGGCGGCTTCGGGACGAACCGGTGACGCCCGATCCGGCGCTGTCGGAAAGTCTTCGAGAAGCGGTTGCCCGGCGCGGCCGCCCGCCCCGCCGGGGCGCGGTTTGGACCACCGACGCCATCTACCGGGAAACCCCCTCCAAAATCCGAAAATTCCGGGATCGGGGCGCGGTGGCCGTGGAAATGGAAACCTCGGCCCTCTTCACCGTGGGCCGATTCCGGAACATTTCCGTGGCGGCGCTTTTGGTGGTGTCCGATTCCCTGGCCGATTCCACCTGGCGGCCCGGCTTCCGGGATCCCCGGTTCCGGGCGGGTCGCCGTCTCGCCCGAGAGGTCCTGTCCGAGCAATGTCCGACACCGAATCCTCCACCCAAGTGATCGAGCGGGCCCGCCGTCTGCGGGCGGAGCTGCATCGCCACAATCACCGTTACCACGTCCTGGACGATCCGGAAATTTCCGACGCGGCCTTCGACGCGCTGCTGCGGGAATTGATGGAGATCGAGGCGGCCCATCCCGAACTCCGGACGCCCGACTCCCCCACCCTGCGCGTGGGCGCGCCGCCGTTGGAAAAATTCGACTCCGCCCCCCACGACCCGCCCATGCTCGGTCTGGACAACGCCTTCTCCGAGGCCGATCTGCGGGGATTCCACGATCGGGTGCGCCGTCGTCTGGAAACCGAGGCCGACATCCGCTACACCGCCGAGCCCAAGCTGGACGGGCTGGCGGTGGAACTGGTCTATGAAAACGGCCGGCTGACCCGGGCCGTGACTCGGGGCGACGGCGTCACCGGCGAGGTGGTCACCGAAAACGTCCGGACCATCTCCCAAGTCCCTCTTCGACTCCGAACCGAGAACGGCGACCCGCCGTCCCGCCTGGAAGTCCGCGGAGAAATCTTCATCGCCAACGAAGGTTTCCGGCGGCTCAACGCCCACCGGGCCGCGGCCGATCTTCCGCCCTTCGCCAACCCCCGCAACGCCGCCGCCGGCAGCATCCGTCAACTCGACTCCCGGGTGGCCGCCGCCCGGCCGCTGGAAATTTTCGTCTACGGGCTGGGCCGGGCCGAGGGATTCGACCCGCCCACCCAGGGGGCGCTGCTCCGGGGGCTGGCCGAATGGGGATTCCGGGTCAACCCGACGACCCGGCCGGACATCTCCCTGGACGAGGCGGTGGCGTTTTTCCAGGAGCTGTCCGAAACGCGCCGCGATCTGCCCTACGAGGTGGACGGACTGGTGGTCAAGGTGGACCGGCGGGACTGGCAGGCGGAGCTGGGGGCCAGAACCCGGAGCCCGCGCTGGGCCATCGCCTGGAAATTCGAGGCGGCCCAGGCAACCACCCGAATCGTGGACATCGAGGTGCAGGTGGGCCGCACCGGCGCGGTGACCCCGGTGGCCCGGCTGGAACCGGTGACCGTCGGCGGAGCCACGGTTCGGAACGCCACGCTCCACAACGCCGACGAAATCCGGCGCAAGGACATCCGGATCGGGGACGCCGTGCGCATCCGCCGGGCCGGCGACGTGATCCCCGAAGTGGTGGAAGTGATCGCCTCGGCCCGTACCGGGGCGGAACGCCCGTTCACCATGCCGGAAACCTGCCCCGCCTGCGGGGCGAAAGTGGAACGCCCGCCGGAGGAGGCGGTGGCCCGCTGCATCAACCTCTCCTGTCCGGCCCAGATCAAGGGGCGCATTCGCCATTTCGGCGGCAAGGGCGCCTTCGACATCGACGGCCTGGGAACCAAGCTGGTGGAGCAACTGGTGGACCGAGGCCTGGTGGCCGAGCCGGCGGACCTTTTTCGCCTGGACGCCGAGGGCCTGGCCGCCATGGACCGCATGGGGCCGAAATCGGCCGCCAACCTGATCCGGGCGCTGGAGACTTCCCGGCGGATCGGGTTGGACCGTTTTCTGTACGCCCTGGGCATTCGCCACGTGGGCGAAACCGTGGCTCGGCTGCTGGCGGAACGCTTTGGAACCCTGGAGGCGGTGATGAACGCGCCGCTGGACGATCTCGCGGCGGTGGAGGGCATCGGCCCGGAAATCGCGGAGAGCGCGCGACGCTTTTTCGACCGACCGGAAAACCGGGAATCGGTGGAACGGCTCCGCGCCGCCGGGGTGGAACCGGTTTCCCGGGAACCGACCGAAAATCTCGCGCCGGCCGATTCGCCCCTGACCGGAAAAACGGTGGTGCTCACCGGCGCGCTTTCCGGCATGACCCGATCCGAGGCCAAAAACCGGGTGCTGGCCGCCGGCGGCCGGGTGGCCGGCGCCGTGAGCAAAAAAACCGATTACGTGGTGGCGGGCGACCGGCCCGGAAGCAAGGCCGACCGGGCCCGGGAGCTGGGCGTCACCCTGCTGGATGAACCGGCCTTTCTGGCCCTGCTGTCCGAAACGGAGGAGAATCATGAGTGAACCGACCATGGCCCGCGCCCACGTGAGCATTCACGGCAAGGTGCAGGGCGTCTTTTTTCGAGCGGAAACCCAACGCGCGGCGGAGGAACGATCCGTGACCGGATGGGTGCGGAACCGACCCGACGGCTCGGTGGAGGCGGTGTTCGAGGGAAGGGAAAAATCGGTGCTTTCCATGGTGGAATGGTGCAAAGGCGGATCGCCCCAGGCGGTGGTGGAGGACGTGACCGCCGATTGGTCCGACCACCGGGGAGAATTTGACCGGTTCGAGATCACCGGCTGACTTTCGTTCGACGGAAACGGTCGTGGACGGAGGCGGGGGGACGGGGATGGAATTCGGCGCGGCGCCGCTTCGATGGAAATGGTTTCGATCGAAGCGGCGGGCCGAAACGCATCGGGCGCGGCCCGATCGAACGCGAGAGAATCCGGCCTGGACGGTTCCGGATGGGAGCCAACACCGTTCATTTCGGCGAAAAACGAAAAGATGCGGGGCGTATCGCATGCGCCCTTGGCCGATCCGGCCGCATGGTCCATTTCAAGCGCCAAAGTGAACGACGTTGGGACTATACCGCGTCTTTGAGCTTTTTGCCCGGCTTGAACTTGACCACGTTGGAAGCCTTGATTTGGATCTCCTCCCCGGTCTGGGGGTTGCGCCCCTTGCGGGCCTTGCGGGGAACCTTGGTGAAAGTGCCGAAGCCGACCAAGGTAACCTTGGGCTCCTTCTTTTTTTTCAGCGCGTCGGTCACCCCGTCCATGAAGGCGTCCAGGGCCTTGGCGGCCGCCGCTTTGGAGATTCCCGCGTCCGTTGCCATTTTCTCGATCAGGTCCGCTTTGGTCATGCTCATGTTGACTCCTTACCCCGTTTTAAGTTCGCAATCGACGCCGGACGATCCCGTTGCGCCGAAAACCGTCTCGCGGGCCATAAACCCGCGAACGCCAAGGGCTCAGCCCGTCTACGCGTGTTTGCGACATAGCGGAGGCGTTCCGGGATGTCAACATAAAACCGCATGGTTCCTCACTTTTCCCGCCGTCGGCCCGCCGAGCCCGCGAATTTCGCCGCTTCCCGGCGGGAAAGGCGCCCATCCCCCCAATTCCCAAAGCCCCCGGCGCTTCGGGGAAAAACGCTCAGGCGAAAAGCGCCTCCGCGAACCGATGGGGATCGAAGGGCTGAAGATCGTCGATTCCCTCCCCCACCCCGATGTAGCGAAGAGGCAGCGACAGCTCGTTCAGAATGCCGACCACCACGCCGCCCCGGGCGGTGCCGTCCAGTTTGGCGAGGGCCAGACCGGTCAGCCCGATGGCCTCGTGGAACATCCGGGCCTGCTGAAACGCGTTCTGCCCGGTGGTGGCGTCCAGCACCAGCAGGGTTTCGTGGGGGGCGTCGGGCATGGCCTTGGCCACGGCCCGGCGAACCTTTTTCAACTCCTCCATCAGGTTGGTCCGGGTGTGCAGCCGCCCGGCGGTGTCCAGGAAAACGATGTCCTTTCCCCGGGCCTTCCCGGCGGCCACCCCGTCGAAGGCCACGGCGGCGGGATCGGCGTTTTCCCGCCCCCGCACGAAATCGGCCCCGGCCCGTTCGGCCCAGACGCCGAGTTGCTCCACCGCCGCCGCCCGAAAGGTGTCGCCCGCGGCCACCAGCACCGACCGGCCCGCGGCCGCGTGGGCGGCCGCCAGCTTGCCGATGGTGGTGGTTTTGCCCACGCCGTTGACGCCCACCACCATGACCACGTGGGGGGGACCGGCCAGAACTTCGGCCGGGGATTCCGAAGCGGTCATCCGTTCCACCAAGGCGTTCCGGAGGACGGCCTTCAGCGCCTCCGGTCCAGAGATTTTCCGGGCCTGGCGAGAGACCTCCTCCACGATGGCCATGGCGGTTTCCACCCCCATGTCGGCGGTGATGAGCCGCTCCTCCAGCTCCTCAAGGGCGGCGTCGTCCACTCCGCCTCGGAACAGGTCCTCCACGTCGGTGGCGAGCAGGTTCCGGGTTTTGGAGAGCCCCGACTTGAGCCGGCCGAAAAGGCCGCCGCCCGAGGCCGGAGC
>CAYFVR010000086.1:10560-16903 GCA_964346545.1 uncultured Desulfobacterales bacterium
GCCGGAGCTTCGGGTTCGACCCCTTCGGCCTCCTTCTTTTTTTTCTCCTTGCGTCCAAACAGTGCCATATTTTTCCTTATGAATGCCGCGCGGGCCCCCGAGCGGAGACCGCGCTATGCGTGTTGGATTTTTCTTCCGGGTTCGGCGAGGGCGCGTTTTCGTCCCCGGCGCCTCGGCCGGACCCTTCATCCTCCCCCACTTCGGATCGCTGGACGGCGCTTTCTTCGCCGCCATCGTCGGGAGAATCGTCCTCGGCCAGGGCCCGGGATTCCTCCAAATCCACCGACACCACCCGGGAGATGCCCTTTTTCTCCATGGTCACCCCGAAGAGAATGTCGGCGAACTCCATGCTGCGCCGCTTGTGGGTGATCATGATGATCTGGGATTTTTCGCCGATGAGCTTGAGCAACTTGTTGAACCGGTAGACGTTGGCCTCGTCCAGCGGCGCGTCGATCTCGTCCAGGATGCAGAAGGCGGCCGGCTTGATCAGAAAAATGGAAAAGACGAAGGCGATGGCCGACATGGCCTTCTCCCCGCCCGAGAGCAGGGTCATGCGGGTGAGCCGCTTGCCCGGGGGAGACACCAGAAACTCCACGCCGCTTTCCAGCGGCTGGTTGGGCTCGGTCAGCTCCAGCCGGGCGTCGCCGCCTTCGAACAGCCGGGGGAAGACCTCCTTCAGCTTTTCGTTGACCTGGTTGAAGGTCTCCAGAAACCGCTCCTGGCTGACCCGGTTGATCTTCCGGATCACCTTGTGGAGATCGGCCACCGCCTCGGCCAGGTCGGCCCGCTGGGTTTCCAGGAACTCCGCCCGCTCTTGCAGCGCCTCGTACTCGGAGATGGCCGACAGGTTCACGTCGCCCAGCCGGGCCAGCTTTTCCCGCAGCGTTTCCAGCTCCCGGGCAATGGCGGAGGGGGAAAGATCGCCGCCGGCGAGCTGGTCCCGCTCTTCGGCGAAGGCGGCCAGGACCCGGTGATAGCGCTCCGCAATCCGGTTCTCGACGTTTTCCCGCCGCATTTCCAGCCCTTGCAGATCCACCGTCAGGCTTCGGCCGTCGGCGTCGGCCGCCTCCCGGCGGGAGCGGATCGATTCCAGGGCCGCCTCGACGTCCCGAAGCTCCCGTTCGATCCCTTCCCGTTCCGTTTCGGCTTCCTGAACCGCGGCGGTCGCCGCCTCCAGGGCGGTTCGAAGGTCCGCCAGCCCCGCCTCGGCCGCCGACGCGGTTTCCAGGACCTGGTTCCGGCGAGTCTCCCGGTCCTCGATGTCGTGGCCAATCCCCTCCAGCCGCTCCGCTCCCTCGGTCTGGAACCGCCGCAGCCGTTCCAGGCTTTTTTCCAGATTGTCCCGCTCGGTCTGGCGGGCGGTTTGCGCCACCCGGCGCTCCATGAGCCGGTCGTCCAGCGCGGCCGCCGCCTCGGCGGCGGATTGGGCGGTCGCCGCCGCCTCGACCTCGCCCCCCCGGGAGGTTTCCAGCTGCTCGTCGATCTGGGCCGCTTCCCCTTCCCGGGCCGCCACCTGGTCCTCGGCCTCCTCCAGCTCCGCCTGAAGCTCGTCCCGCCGGGATTCCACCCGTTGGGCGTCCCGGCGGCCGGCGGCAAGGCTTTCCTCCGCCCGGTACAGCCGCTTCTGGGCCGCCAGCTCGGCCTGGCTCGCCTGGTTGCGGGCCTCTTCGGCGGCGGCCCGATCCGCCTCGGCTTGGGCCAGCTCCGCCTCGGCCTCCTCCCGCGCCTCCCGGGCCGCCGTCAGCCGCCCCTCCCGCTCGGCCAGCGCGGCGGCCAATTGCTTCAACTCCTGCTTTTTGGCCAAAATGCCGTCCAGCCGGTCGGCGCTGCCGCCGATCATTACGCCGCGCCGGGAAAACAGCTCGCCGGCCGGAGTGACCATGGGCCGACCGCCGTTGCGCCGCGCCTCGGCCGCCGCCAGATTTTCCGCCACGCCCACGGGACCCAGCAGCGCCTCGGCCACCGGCTCGAAGCCCGGCCGCACCGCCACATGGTCCAGCAGCCGGCCGTCCCCGTTGCCGCCGGACGCCGGGGGCGTCAGATGGGTCAGCGGCAGAAAGCCGCCCCGCCCGGCGTTTTCGGTTTGGAGGAAGTCGATGGCCTCCCGGGCCGCGGCGGTGTCCGGGACCACGATGTATTGCAGGGCGTCGCCCAGGGCCGCTTCCACCGCCGGGGCGAAACCGGCCTCCGGCTCCAGCAGATCGGCCACCAGCCCCAGGACCCGGCCCTGGGATTCTTTTCGGCCCAGCACGGCGCGAACGCCGTCCCGGTACCATTCCAAGGAATCGGCCATCCGCTTCAGCGCGGCGTGGTCGCTGCGCACGGCGTTGCGCCGGGATTCGGCCTCCCGCGCCGCCGAAGCGGCGGAACGGAGGGCCTCTCGCCGGGCGGCCACCGCCTTTCCGGCCGCCTGGAAGCGGGTTTCGGATTCGGCCACCTCGGCGACCGCCGATTCCGCGGCGCTTTTGGCCTCGGCAACTTCGGTTTCCAGGGCGCCTTGCTTTCGCTCGGCCAGGGCCGCGTCCTCTTCCAGTCTTCGCAACCGTCCCTGGAGCTTCTCCCGGGCGGCCGCGGCCGACTCCCGCAGATTCCGCAGCCGGGCGGCCTCGTTTTCCAACCTGTTCCGCGCCTTTCGGGCTTCCTCCAGCGCGGCGTTGGCCTCGGCCTGCCGCTTCCGAACCGCGTCGCCCTCGGACCGCTCCCGGGACAGTTCGACCGCGCCGGCCTCCACGGCTTCCCGCAGTTCCGCCAGACGAGATTCGCCGTCGGCCACCTCGGCGGCCATCTCCCGGCTTCGCTCCGTCAACTCCGCGCGTTTGCGGCGGAGTCCCTCGGCTTCCCGGTCCAGCCGCTCCGCCTCTTCCTTGGCGTGGGCGGCGTCGGCTTCGGCGCGGTCGATTTTCCGCTCCAGCCCCAGCCGGGCGTTTTTGCGGGCGGCAATGGTTTCCGCCTTCCGGTCCCGGGCCTGGCGAACCCCGGCGGCGGATCGCTCCAGTCGCCGCCGCCGGATCGCCAGCACCACCCCCTGCTCCCGCAACTCGTCGATCCGGAAGCGAAGGGCGCCGATCTCCAGAGCGAAAGCTTCGGTTTCCTCCAGCGCCAGCCGCACGTCCAAATCCCGAATGCGGGCGCGGAAGGTTTTGTATTTTTCCGCCTTGCGGGCCTGCCGCTGGAGCCCCTTCATCTGCCGGTCCACCTCGGCGACGATGTCCTGGACCCGCAACAGGTTCTGGTCGGTGGCCTCCAGCTTGCGCAGGGTTTCCCGCTTGCGCTCCTTGTACCGGGTGATGCCGGCGGCCTCCTCGATGTAGAGCCGCCGTTCCTCGGGGCCCGCGTCGGTGATGGCCCCGATGTTCCCCTGCTGGATCACCGCGTAGGAACGGGCCCCCACGCCGGAGCCCAGGAAAACATTGGTGACGTCCTTGAGCCGGCAGGGCTGCCGGTTGATCAGGTAGACGCTTTCGCCGGAGCGGAAGAGCCGCCGGGTCAGCATGATCTCGGAAAAATCCCGGAGCCCCTCCGGCGCGTCGCCCCCGCCGTCGTTGACCAGAGTTAGGGAAACCTCCGCCAGGTTCAGGGCCGCCTTCCCGGCCGTTCCGGCGAAGATGACGTCCTCCATGGACTTGCCCCGGAGCTGTTTGACGCTCTGTTCGCCCATGGCCCAGCGCAGGGCGTCCACCACGTTGCTCTTGCCGCAGCCGTTGGGGCCGACGATGGCGGTGATGCCGGGCGGAAAGTCGAACCGCGCTCGATCGCAAAAGGACTTGAAGCCGTGGATTTCCATCCGCTTCAATCGCATGGGACGTGTGCTCCTGGGGTTGCGGGGGTCAAAGCCAAAAAGGAGGAAGAATAGGAGGAACGGCGGGGAGATTCAAGAAAAAACTGGACCGCCCCGGCCCCGGCTTGGATGTCCGGGGGCCGGGAATGAACGGCCGGGCGGGTTTACGTGGGATTCATGGATTGCTGGGATTGAGCGGAAGGCAGATGGGCCTTGAGATCGGCCACGTACTCCGTGAGCACCTGGTAGCCGGCGTCCCGGAGAACGGAAATCGCCCGGTCGCCGTTTTCCTCCGCCACGCGAAGGACGACGTGGTTGACGCCCTTGTGGTCCCGATCCGGCCAGCAGAAGATGCTGCGAATATTGATCTCTTCCTCTTTGAGGATCTGGGTGATGCCGGAAATGACGCCGATGCGGTCCCACTCCACCAGCAGCACGAACCGGGTGGTCTCCCCCCGGTCGATGCCGATGGCCTCCAGCAGCACGCCCATGACGTCGGTGGTGGTGATGATGCCCCGGGGCTTGCCGTTGTCCATCACCGGCAGGGCGCTGATCCGGCTTTCCTGCATGATCTGCGCCGCCCGCTCGATGGTGGTGTCCGGCGGAATGGTCACGATTTTGCGGATCATGACCATGTCCACGGTGATCTGGCTAAGCAGGTAGTTGAGTTCGTGGGTGCTGAGGCTGGTGGCGGGCGAGGCCCAGCTTTGCCGGATGTCCCGATCCGACAAGATGCCGACCAGGTCGCCCTCGGCGTTGACCACCAGCAGGTGATGAATCTGTTTTTCGGCGATGAGTTTCCGCGCTTTGACGAGCGGCGTTTCGGGCGTCACGGTAATCAATTCCCGGTGCATCACGCGGCCGACGTACATGGCGGTCTCCTTTTTGGTGTCGGGTGGAGTCGGGTGCGAAAAAAGAAAGCGCCCCGCCGGATGTGCGGGGTGCGATTGAAAAAATTTTAAGGGAAAACCGGCGATAAAGTCAAGCCGATTCGGGCGGTTGGTCCTGGCGGGAAGCAAGGCGAAGGCCGCGCGGCGTTGACAGGATTGGGCGTTGCGGAATAGTAGCCGGAAACCGGATAAATCGGCCGAGATTGCGCGGGGGGAGCGAAACATCCCTCTTTCCGCTCTCGGCCGGCACTTCATAACCGATTTCAACTTTTTTTCGCCCGGGGAGCGCCCATGTCGTCTCTGCTGAAAAAACACTGGTTCCTGATCGGCCTCACCCTCGTCTTCGCCCTCACCCTGGGCGATCCCACCGGAATCGTCGCCGGGGCCGGCCGCTGGCTTCGAGCGAACCGGGGGCCGGACATCGTGATTTTCGTGATCTTCCTCTTCTCCGGCCTGCTCCTCAATCCCCAACAGATTCGGGCCGGCCTGACCGACGTTCGGGGGACGCTGACGGCACTGATTCTGATCTTCTGCGTGGCGCCGCTGGTGGCGGTTCTCCCGGCACAGATGGGGCTGCACCCGGGAGTTTTGATCGGCCTCTTTTTGGTGGCCTCCATGCCCACGACCCTGAGCAGCGGCATCGTGATGACCGGGGCCGCCGGCGGCAACATGGCCCATGCGCTGGTGATCACCATCGCGGCCAACGCCCTGTCGGTGCTGGCGGTGCCGTTCATTCTGTCGGCCCTGCTGGGATTGGTGGGGGAAGGCGGGCCGGTGGCCATCGACAAGGGGGCGATCATCTTCAAACTGGGCATGCTGGTGCTGGCGCCGCTGGGCGCGGGGCTGGCGCTCAAAAGCCGGATTCCGGAATGGTCCCGGCGCAACGGGCCGGTGCTGAGCAAATGCAACCAGTGCCTGATTCTGGCGATGGTCTGGATCGCGGCGGCCCAGTCCCGGGAGGCGATTCTGGCCAGCGGAAAGCTGGTGCCGCTGGTCTGCGCGCTGGTTTTTTTCTACCACGCCGTTTTGCTGCTGGCGGCCTTTCTGGCCACGAAACTGGCCGGGCTGGAGCCGGGACGGCGGGAGAGCGTGATTTTCATGGGGGCCCAAAAAACGCTGACGCTGTCGGTGATTCTACAGGTCTCGCTGTTCCCGGAAGTGGGCATCGCGCTGGGGGTTTGCGTGCTGCATCATCTGATTCATTTGATGATGGACGGGTATTTGGTGGGGATTTTGGCGGAGAAGGGGGGGAAAGCGGCGTGAGGGTGGCTTCATGAACATCCGTTGAGAATGGAATTCAGAGGAAGCTTTCCCAATCCAGTTTTTGGGGAAACGCAGGGAAGAGGCTGGATTCGGAGGTTTCCCCCGCATTCCCAAAAAACCGCATGGCCCCTTCGTTATCGCAAATCCAGAATTCCCGGGCGCCTTTGGCGAGGTAGAGGTCTTTCTTTTCCATCATCTCGCCCGCAACGTTGGAGGGAGACAGGATTTCCACGCAAAGCTCCGGGGCCACGATGTAGGGGGTTTCCAGTCGGTGCCTTTGGAAAAATGCGGTGGAGCCCCAGACGACATCCGCCACTTTCACGCCTTTGGCCGTTTCGATGCTGCATTCCGGAAAAACCGCGCCATTGGGCTTTTGCTGGTTCAGCAAATTTTCAATCGCGCCTTGAAAGAA
>CAYFVR010000087.1:0-1789 GCA_964346545.1 uncultured Desulfobacterales bacterium
GTGGACTCCATCACCAGCAGATCGCAGGGTTCGGGCACGTCCGGGTCCGGCAGAATCGGCGTCTCGGCCGCGCCCACGTCCCCGGAAAAGGCCGCGGACCGGCCATCCGGGAACTCGAACCGAATCCAGCAGGAGCCGAGAATGTGGCCGGCCCGTGCCAGCCGGAAGCGCAGCCCCTTCTTCAGGGAGAAATCCTCGCCGTATTCAAACCCCCAGGAAAGTTCGTCCAAGTCGGCCAGCAGCTGGCGCTTTTCGCCCCGGGAATAATCGGTAAACCCCAGGGCGTCTTCCAGCATGGGCCCCAACAGGGCTTTGGTGGCGTGGGTGCAGAGAATTTCGCCCGAAAAGCCGGCCCGGAGCAGCTCCGGAACCCGGCCGATGTGGTCCAGATGCGCGTGGATCAGAAACAGATAGTCGATCTCCCCCGGTTTCACCGGCCAGCTTTCCATGGGAACAACCGCGTCGCCCCCCCTGGGCCAGGCCGCAGTCCACCAGCAGGTTCACGCCGTTGGCTTGCACCAGGTGGCAGGAGCCGGTGACGGTCTCTTCCGCGCCGAGATGGTGGAGGTTCATTGATTTTGGTCCAAACTATAACTTTGCACGTTGCCAATCACGTTGGAATTCATTTTGGACGGTTGGGTTCCTTTGGCAAAGGGCGTATGCGATACGCCCCTACAAACAATTTTGGCAAGAAGAACGGAATGGATATCAGGCATACCCATTGGGATGGGCCTCGAACCATTTCCAGGCGGTTTCCATCATCGTCGTCAAATCCGAATATTCCGGCCGCCAGCCCAGCTCCCGGATCGCCTTTTCGGCCGAACCCACCAGCACCGCCGGGTCGCCGGTGCGCCGAGGGCCGATCCGCTCCGGAATGGGCCGTCCCGTGATTCGTCGCCCGGTTTCAATCACCTCTTTTACGGAAAACCCGTTCCCGTTTCCCAGATTGTATTCCCCGCCCTGGGCGCCGTCGAACAATTTTTCCAGCGCCAGATAATGGGCCTGGGCCAGATCCCGCACGTGGATGTAATCCCGTACCCCGGTGCCGTCCTCGGTGGAATAGTCGTCCCCGAACACTTCGATGGCCTCTCGTTGGCCCAGGGCCGTTTTCAGCACCAGCGGAATCAGATGGGTTTCCGGGTCGTGATCCTCGCCCAGCTCCCCGTCCGGGTCCGCCCCGGCGGCATTGAAGTACCGGAGGCATACGCTCCGCAACCCGTAGGCGGCCCGATAATCCCGCAACGCCTGCTCCACCATCAGCTTGGTTCGGCCATAGGGATTGATGGGCTGTTGGGGATGGGATTCCCGCATGGGGATTTCCTCGGGCTCGCCGTAGGTGGCGCAGGAAGAGGAAAAGATAAAGTTCTCCACGCCGCGCGCCCGCATGAAGGCCAGAAGCCGCAGGGTGGCGATCACGTTGTTTTCATAATATTTGGCCGGGTCGTGGACCGACTCCCCCACGTAGCAGAACGCGGCGAAGTGCATGACGGCGGCGATCTCGTTTTCCGAAAAAATCCGGTCCAACAGCGGCGCGTCGGTCATGTCGCCCTCGTAAAACCGGCCCCACCGCGCCGCTTCCCGATGGCCGTAGACCAGGTTGTCCAGCACCACGGGCCGAAGCCCTTTTTCGTCCAGATACTTGCACATGTGCGAGCCGATATATCCGGCCCCGCCGACCACCAGGATGTCTTTCATGGGCTCCGTTCCCAATTTTTCGTCAAAGAAAGGAGATCACCTCCTCCACCACGCCCCAAATATCTGGAGGCCCCGAAGGAATGATCTTTCCATC
>CAYFVR010000087.1:1889-3176 GCA_964346545.1 uncultured Desulfobacterales bacterium
AATGCTCACGAATCGACATATTGGATGCCTTCAAGCGCGGCGATGTCCTCCTCTACTTTTATCGAAAGCTCATATTCGCCAACCCATTCGGCATACTCAATGTCTCCTTGTTCCAAATCTTCAGATGCCCCGTTTAAAAAAAAATGGTGAGAGGTGGTCCCGTATTTTGTTTCAAACCGAGCCAGATTTTTCCGGGAAAAATTTAGAGCCAGACGCAACCGTCCAATTTCCGATTGTATGGCTTCCCGGACCAAATGCTCTGCGTTTGGATTGTCATCGATGTTCAGGATGATATTGGACACGTTTTACCTCCCGCCCTCCCGCGAGGCGTTATTTTCCCACAGCAGCGCCTCGAAATAGGCGATGGTCTGCTTGAGCCCCTCTTCCAGCTGGGCGCGCGGCGCCCAGCCCAGTTTCTCCTTGGCCACGGAAATGTCGGGCTTCCGCTGCCGGGGGTCGTCCGTCGGCAAGGGGCGGAAGGCCAGTTCGGAACGGGAGCCGGTGAGCGAAATGATCTTCTCCGCCAGCTCCCGGATGGAAAATTCGCCGGGGTTGCCCAGGTTGACCGGCCCGGTGAACTCGTCGGGCGTGTCCATCAGCCGCAAAAACGCCTCCACCATGTCGTCCACGTAGCAGAAGGAGCGGGTCTGGCTCCCGTCCCCGTACAGGGTGATCGGTTCGTTTTGCAGCGCCTGGACGATGAAGTTGGAGACGACCCGGCCGTCGTTGGGGTGCATGCGCGGGCCGTAGGTGTTGAAAATCCGGGCCACCTTCACGCGCATGCCGTGCTGCCGCCAGTAGTCGAAAAACAGCGTTTCCGCGCAGCGCTTGCCCTCGTCGTAGCAGGACCGCCGCCCGATGGGATTCACGTTGCCCCGGTAGTCCTCGGTTTGGGGATGAACCGTGGGATCGCCGTAGACCTCGCTGGTGGAGGCCTGCATGATCTTGGCGCCGACCCGCTTGGCCAGCCCCAGCATGTGGATGGCGCCCATCACGCAGGTTTTGACCGTTTTGACCGGATTTTGCTGGTAATGGATGGGGGAGGCCGGGCAGGCCAGATTGTAGACCTCGTCCACCTCCAGAAAGATCGGGTGGACCAGGTCGTGGCGGACCAGCTCGAAATTGTGACGGTCCAGCAGGGCCCGAATGTTGCGTTTGGCCCCGGTGAAGAAATTGTCCAGGCAGATCACCTCGTGGCCCCGATCCACCAGCCGTTCGCACAGATGGGAGCCCAAAAATCCGGCCCCGCCGGTCACCAATATCCGCTTTTCCAAGTGCATTTGTTTT
>CAYFVR010000087.1:3276-16883 GCA_964346545.1 uncultured Desulfobacterales bacterium
GTAAATTCCGAAACGCGGCCATATTCTCGAACCGCTCCAGGGACTCCGCTGGAATCACGTTGTTTTCGGCCAGCACGGCAAAGGCGTCCCGATAACTGGTCGGTTCCCGAAATCCGTCGTCGGAGATGATGTGCTGCGCCGCGTCCAGACAGGCTTCGATCAGGACGTGCAGGGTACGCTCCACGAACCTTCGGGCTCGCTTGTCGGCCCGGTAGACCTCCCAGGAGATATCGGTGGCGGAGCGCAACTCCTTCAGTTCCGAACGAATATCGTTGAGAATCCGCTCAAGAATCGCGGGATTCACCATCGCGGCCTCCGTACAGGACTTGGCGGGTGTAGCGGTTGTGGATGTGACGGAAATCCTCGAAATATTTGCGGCCCATCACTTCGAAGCGAATTCGCCTTGCCGGAGAACGATCCCAAAGCAACCGCCCGCTTCGTCGCACCTCGTGTTTCAGCAATTCGCCGGCCCGGTTCAACACCACCCCATCCACGGAACGATCCAGGGCTTTTTCCAGCGAAACCATGAACGCCGGAAGGGAAAAATCTTCCGCATCGGGCTCCAGCAGAATCGCCAGGTCCACATCGCTCCCAACCGTGGGCGATCCGCAGGCCATCGATCCAAAGAGCCAGGCCGCCACGATCCGGGGGTCGCCCGCGCAAACGCCGGCCACGGCCTTTTGGATTTCTTCGACGCTTGGCGGGGCCTTGGACCGGTCGTTGCGCCCGCGAACCCGTTCTTCCCGAATTCCCATTCATCAGCCCCGGGTTGCCCGATGTCGGTTCGCGGCGGCCTCCGGGTCGGCTTCGGAGGCTTCGGCCTGGCGCCGCAGTTGCTCCGTCGCCCGTTCCAGATGCCGTTGATACCCGGCGTGGTCCGGCCGAATCCGGACGGCGGCCCGCCAGTCGGCCAGCGCCGCGGCGAAATCCTTTCGCCGCCAGCGGAGAAGAGCCCGGCGATGAAACAGTCGATCCGACGGCGATTCCTGGTATTGAATGGCGAGGCTCAGTTCCGACTCCACCCGATCCAGCTTTCCCTGCCGCGAAAGAGATTCGGCCAGCAGCAGGCGATGGGACGTACGCCTCGGTTCCAAAACCGCGGCCTTGTGGGCCGCCAGCTCCATGGCGTCCCAGTCCTGGTCCGTCCGGGCCATTTCCGCCAGCCGGGCATAGGCTTCGGCGCTTCGCTTCTCCTCGCCCAACCGGTTCAACAGGGCCCGGGCCTCGGTCTTCCGGCCGGTTTCCGCAAGAGCCTCGGCCCGCATCAGGGACGGAACCCGACTATACACGAAAAAACGATCCAGGGAACGGGCATATTCCGGGAAATCCGGAAGCCGATCCGCGTTTTGATGGGCCCGGTACACCCGGCGAAGGGCGGCTTCCCGATCCGAACTCATGCCCAGGGCGCGGTCAAAGGCGGTTCGGGCCGCCTCCGCCGCCCGGTTCCGAAGTTGAATCTCGCCCAGGTAAAGATAATCCCGTTCGCCGTTGCGGAAGGACTGGATGGCCATGGCGGCCCGGTGGTGTTCCAGCGCGCGTTCCCATTCTCCGTCTTCGGCGTGGAATCGGGACAGCAATTGGCGGGATTCCCGGGGCAGGACGCCGTCGGCCAACGCTTGCCGGACCCCGGCCCGGGCGGCTTCTTCCAATGCCGGATTCCAGAAGGACTCCCTCGCCAGGGAGCGGACTTCCGGCGGATAGGCGTAGGCCAGCCGCCGAACCTGTTCCGGCAGCAGGTCGGTTTGCCCGGCGACGTGGAGATATTCGATGAAAAGGGAGCGGTAGGCGATGCCGTGGGGGCGGAGTTCCAGCAATCGGCGGAACCGGGCGATGGGGTCCAACGGCGGGTCCAGGGGTTCGCCGCGGTGGAGAAAGGCCAGCCGGGCTTCCGCCTTGGCCAGCCCATGGGCGGCTTCCACGCCGGGGGGACACAGGGAGGCGGCGGTTCGGAAATCGGCGCGGGCGGTTTGCAACAACTTTTGGGCGGCGTCGAGATCGTTCTCCTCCGCGGCCAGCGCCAGACGGGCCTCCCCCAGCGCCACGTGGAGCCGTTCATCCCGGGGCCGGCGGACCAAAGCGGATTTCAGGCGCGCTTCGGCCGTCCGGTACCGACCCGCCCGAAAATCGTCCTGGGCGGCCAGCCGCTCCCGCCCGATCCGGAAATTTTCCCACGGACGCGATCCAACGGTCCCCACGGCCGCCAGCAGGAGTCCGCAGAGCAACAGCCGCGCCCAGCGGGCCGGAGGCAAATCAGTCTTGGGCGGGTTCCGCATGATAATTGGCGTAATAACGATGGTAATATTCGTAGTAGGCGCCCCGCTTCACATCCACGCGGTTCAAAATCACGCCCAGGATCCGCGCATGGGCCACCTGGAGCTGCTCCACGGCCTTTCGAACCACCCCGCGCTTCAGATGACCGGCCTTGACCACCAGGGCCACGCCGTCGGTCTGGCCGGAGAGCAACACGGAATCGCTGGCGACCAGAATGGGGGAAGAATCAAAAATCACCAGGTCGTATCGCGTGCCCAAGTAAGACAGGAGGAACCGCATTTGGCGGGAGCCGATCAATTCCGACGGATTGGGCGGAATGGCGCCCGAGGGAATCAGCGTATAGGGCATGTCCTCCCGCCGAACCTGGACTTCCTCAAGCTTTTTTCGAAGGAAGCGGTAGGGATGTTCGTTGGCGGCCGATTCTTCGAAAAGAAGTTGAACATCCACGAGGTCTTGGGTCTCGCTTCCGGCGCGTTCCGAAAGCTCGGAAAAATAGAAGGTTCCCCGATCCAGACGCAACAGCCTTCGGATGGCCTCCAGGTTGTGCAGCGTCAGGGTCCCCCGCAGCTTTTCGGGCGCCACCAATCCCAGGCTATGAAGAATAAAGCCAAGCGGTTTGCCCGTGTTGATCTGCTGTTGGAGCGCGGCCTCCATTTTCTCCTGGGGCAACATTCCATTGGAAACCATCACACGGGCCAGCCGCCCCTCTTCCGGCCGGGTGCGCCAGTGGATAAACGCCATTTTCCCCCTGCGAAAATGAAGCTCGATCTCCTCCCCTTCGCCGGTGACATGAAGAACGCCGTTGGCCCGCCGAAGCTGCTGCAACAAAACCAGGTCCGTTATGCTGAACTCGGTCAAATCCCCGCTCCGGATGTCGGCGGTGATCATATCCGTCAGCAGGCTGGTGAGCCCTTTGGTTCCCCTTGCCCGATGAAGACGGGAAAGGGTGTTTTTCCGCAGGTCGGCGTCGATCACCACCACCGATTTCCCCGCTTGCGCCAAGGTGTAGGCCAAGTTGGTGGCCGTCACGGTTTTCCCCTCGGACTCGCCCGCGCTGGTCACCACGAAGGATCGGATATCATTTTCCATCAGCAGAAAATGAATGCTGGTGCGCAAAGTCCGGAAGGCTTCCGCGAAACCGGAGTGAGTGCGGGCGCTGTCGAGCAGTACGTGGGGCGGATACGATTCCTTGTTTTTTTTCCGAAATAAGCTCAATCGATACACCTCGGACGCGGATTCCGGTCAGACCTTCTCCGCCTCGGGAATGATGGAAAGAACGGGCAGGCCCAGATGACGGCTGACGTCTTCATCGGTGTGAAGCGTCTGGTCCATGTATTCCCGCAAAAACGCCAGCCCGACCCCCGCCATGGCGCCCAGGACCAAGCCCAGGGCCAAGTTCCGTTTTTTGTTGGGCCGCACCGGCGCGCCGGGAACAATGGCCGATTCGGTGAGCCGAATGCCGGAGGTTTCGATCTTCTCGGTCAGATCGGCCTCCTTGATCTTGGCCAGCAGGGCGTCGTACAGATTCTCGTTGGTTTCCACGTTGCGCTCATAAATGGTGTATTCCAGCTCCTGCTGATTGTTGGCCAGGGCCTCGTTCTCAAAATCTTTCAGCACCGCCTGGAGCTTGTCTTCCCGGTCCTTCAAAATGGCCATCCGGGAACGCATGCTCTCCAGCTCCTTGGTGATTTCCGCGCTCAACTTGCCCCGGATGTCCTCGATATGGGCCTGGGCCCGCACCATGCGCGGATGCTTTTCCTTGAAGGTTTTGGCCAGACGGCCCTGTTCCAGCTCCGCCTCCAGCAACTGCGCGTACAAATCGTCAATCAGTTCGCTGGGCACCAGGGAGCGAACCCGAAGGATATCCGAACGCCGGCCGCTTCGCACGTTGCCCAGCTTGTCCAGCCGGGCCTGTATCTCCAGACGATCGTTCCGCGTTTCCAGGTAACGGCCGTTGATTTCGCTGATCTTCTGGTTGGTCAACCCCCGTCGCCCCTCCACCGAAAAAATCTGCCGATCTTTTTTATAGGCGATAAATTCGGCCTCGGCGTCCTCCATCTTCTTTTGAACGTCGTACAACTGGCTGGTCAGCCACCGCAGATTGTCCTGGGACGATTCGGTTCGATTTTCCAGGCTGAAACGAATGTAGGCCGCGACCAGGGCGTTGGCGATGTCCCGGGCCCGTTCGGGGCTCTGGTCCTCCACGCTCACCTGGAGCAGACGGGTGTCGCGAACTTCCGACACGTTGATTTTGCTTCGAACTCGCTGAATCAGGGCCAGCCGCCTCTGTGCCGGGGACGGTTCCGGCGCGGGCGCGTCCTTCTCCCAGCCGATGAGGGTCCGCAGATTGTCCAGGTACGGCTGAACCATGGCCCGCAAGGGGTTTACCTCCAACGCCCCCTTTCGTTCCGCGGCCTCCAGATTCAAGCTCCGAATCACCCGTTCAATGACCGGACGGGTGGTGATCAGGTTGGCATGGGTTCGAATGGTCATGGCCTGGGAAGCCAGACCGCCCATCCCGGCGGGGTCGTTGCCCAGCGGGGAGGAAGGCGGATCCTTGTCGATGACCATGGTCGCGGTGGCCTGATAGATGGGCTGGGCGGTAAAGGTCAGCCAGGCGGCGAGGCCGCCGATCAGCAAAATGCACCCCAAAATCAACCACCGGTGCTTGGAAACCACCTGCAAATAGTCCGAGAGATGAAATTCCGATTCTTCCTCGGCCTCGTATCCCATGTGGGATTCCGGATGTTCCATCGTTCAACTCCTCATATATTTGGCAATCCGCCCAATCCGCGTCCCATCCGGGAGGGGAAAGGCGACGGCAACCCCCTCGCCCGCGCGGGCATAGGGCCAAATGACTCGAAATGCATAGAATAAGGAATAAAAAAAGAGGGGAATCTTACCGTCGGATCACGCCCGGCAAAACGCCATCACAACCCATACCGTTCATTTGGCGGAACAATGGGGAGGGGCGTATCATACGCCCTTGGCCAATCCGGCGCCATCGTCCATTGAAATGGCCAAAATGAACGGCATCGTCATTTAAAACCAGCTTTCCGGCACGTTGACCAGATCGCCGGGCTTTAACTGAAGGTCTTGGATCTTCCCCGCTCGAACCTGGTCCAGATCAACGTGAATCACCTGTTGTTCGCCGTCGATTTTTCGAATGACGCGGGTTCGTCCGGGCGCCGCGTATCTCCCAAAACCGCCCGCCATCAGGATGGCGTTGAGGGAGGAGAGGCCGGGTTGATACGCATAGACGCCCGGGTTTTGCACCTCTCCTTCCACGTAAATTTTATACTCCGCCACGTCCTGAGACTGCTCCAGGGAAATGTAAACCAAATCCCCCGGCTTCAACGGCAGGTTCTGGCTCATGTCCCCCTGGTCCAACAGACGGTCCAGATCCACGCGAATCTGCGCGTTGTCCTCCACCAGCTCCTCGACGGCCTCCTCCCCCCGGTCTTGGTCGTCCACAACTTCCCGGGCCGTCTCGACGCCGTCCCGCAAAATATAGGCCGTTTTTCCCCGATTGGAAGCGACGCCGCCGGCCTTGGCGATAAGCTTCATCAAGGTGGAACGGGAGGTGGTTTCGTAAAGCCCGGGATTGTTGACCGCGCCGGCGATGAAATACCGGAGGCTGTGGTAACCCTTCACCTGGACGTTGACTTCCGGATCGACGAAATAATCCAACGCCAGCGGCTCGAAGATCCGGCTTTCCAGTTCCGTCGGCGTAAGGCCGGTCGCCACGACCGATCCGATGAATGGCACGTTGATGGTCCCGTCGTCGCTGACGGTCAGATCAAGCCCGACCTGCCGTTCCCCGCCGGCGAAAATGCTCAAGGAAAGGACGTCCCGGCGGCCGATTTGGTAGGCGTTGTCCTGCGCCCATCCGGATGCCCCCGGAAAAAACAAAAAAAACGACAGGATCCAAATCTGAATCCCAAAAAGCTTGAAATGGCTCATGTGTGGTTTACCGACGTCCCAGATCATAGGACGTATTCAAGGTCAGTTGGACATAGGTGCCGTCGAAGTCGAAGTCCGGCAGGTTGGAATCGCGATTTTCATAGCCGCCGGTCAGGACCAGGTCCAGCCACCTGCGGATTCGATAGGATATCGAGGCGTTGAGGCGGTAACGGTCGTCCTCGCGATCCACCGATCCCCCATTCGCCAGGATTTCGGTCTGCTGGGGATAGTCCGCGTTGAGATAAAGCCCCGCGATTTCGAACAACAGCCGATCTCGAAAGACGTGGCCGGCCGAAACTTCAAACTGAAGCGCTTCGAAAAAGTCGTCCCGAAGGCCGGAGTTGTTGAAATTTTGCCCAAATCCCAGGGTGAGAAAGCTCTTGGGCCCCATCGGCGTGTCGGCGGTTCGCCCGGTGAGGGCGAGTCGGTAGTTGAACGTATCCTCGCTGGAGCGGTCCCCGGCGTCGAAATCGCGGTTCTGATAGCCGGCCCCGGCCTCCAGTTCAATAAATTTCCCGCGGGTGTTAAAGGTCAACTCCCCCTGATGGGCGGCGTAATCGTTGTCTTCCACATCGTAATCCCGCTGCCAGTACTGATAGTTGAGGCCGATGGAAGAGGTGGCCGACAGATCGTAAAAGCCCTCCCAAATGCCGCGATGGCCCACCGAATCTTGGTCGGTATCCCGCTTGTAGTCCAACACCGTATTTCTGTAGGAGAGCGCGGTGGAAAACCGGTCGCTGAACCGGTAATGCACGCCGGGGGTGAAGCGGTTGACGAAAAACCGGTCCCGCCCCACCTCGTTGGTGAACCGGTCGGCCTTGTTTTCTTCCCGCGTAATATAAAGAGAATCCTCCATGCGAAACGTCAGTTTGGGAGTCGGAGAGGTTTGCATGTTCAAAAACAACGTATGCCCGATGAAATCGTCGTCGTCCGCCGTCCCTTCCGGCCCGTCGTCCCGGTCCTGGTATTCATGAACATCCAAAGAATACAGAACGCCAACGATGCTTTTGGCCGTTTCATAGTCCAACCGAATGGCGGGCTGAACCAGATAGGTGTAGACGCCGTGCTCGTTTTGGTTGGTCTGGAAGAAATTGTCGTCGTATCGCCCCGAAAGAGACAGGGTCGTCTCCACGCTCCATCTTCCTCGTTCGGCGGAACCTCCTCCTCCTTCCTCCACCCGCATGGGCCCCAACTCGATGCTTTCCTGGGCCATCACGCCTCCGCCGGGCAGAAAAAACAACCCCCACAGGAGCCCCCAGACAACCCACCGCATATTCGGACAAAATCCTTTCCCGATCATCGCAATCATCCTTTTCGTAACGCGCGTTTTCATTTCAGTGGGGGGATCATATGGGGCTTGCGGGAACAATGTCTCGCTTTTTTCCCTTGCTTCCCGGAGGACCGAACTTGAAATCATTCCGGCCGATTTGTTGACGGGCGGCGGTGATCGCGTCCTTGACCGCTTCCGGCGCGTTGGGGCCAAAGGCCCGCTGAATTCGATTCAACGAACCGATCAGGTTTCTCAAGCGGACACCGGGGGCGTTTTGAACGCGGGCGCCGGTCAATCCCTTGGTGGCCTCGCGCAAATGGGTCAGGGTTTCGCCGGTGATTCCCAATGCGGAAATGGCGGGAAGCGCCGCGTCCGGACGTTGCATTTCACCGGCGAACAGCGCGGCATTTTCCGCCCGGGGAATCAAAACATCGACCACGCCGAGGATCTGGTTGGTCAATGCCGTGTCCTTTTCCCGGCGGGCCTGGATCGCCGCGAAATTCAGCGCTTCGCCAAGCGTTTCGAATCCTTCCGCGGTACCGACGGCCAGATCGAAATCGCCGAATCCCTGCGCGGCGGCAAGCAGTTCCGCCAGCAGTTCCAAGCCGGCGTCTCCGGCATTCGTCGCCTCCCCCGCCAATCCGGAATTTTCATTCTCGGAGGCGTATTGGGCCCCCGAGCGGGCGGCTTGAACAACGGCTTGAGCGATGTCCAAGGCCGCATTCAGCCGGTCCCGGGTCGGCCCGGCCGAATCCCGCAAGGCCGCCAGGGCCTGTTGCGCCGCGTCCCGGGCGTCCCGAAGTCCCTGCCGGACGCCGTCTTCCGACTCCGATTCGACGGAAGTCTGAACTTCGCTCAATGCCGAATTGGCCTGGCTCTCCAAATCGGAGAGCGTCGCGGCCGATGCGGTTGGGAGACCATAAGCCATCCCGACAAAGGACAAAAAGATCGCGGCTCGAAAAATCCGGCCAATGGATGGGTTCATTTGAGGCTCCCTCCTTGGGGCGGGGTCTTGGGCGCCGACGCGAAAAAACGGCGAGGGCCGACTCCGACGGGTTGTCGTGTGAACCTTCGGAAAGAAAAGAAAGGTTGTCTCTTACTCGCACATCCGGGGAAACCGGACAATGGGAACGCCGGGGTAATTTCGGGAAGGATAATCCTACCGAACCATCCAAAAAAAGGGAAAATGCCCGGAGAAAAACCGCAATTTCCACACCAAGCGCCTTTTCGGCCAAGACCGGAACGAAAAAAATGCGCAAGCGCCCGCCAAGCGGGGAATTTGCCGCGCATTTTGGCGATATTTCGCGGGAGCGTATCACATGCGTCCTGGCCCGTCAGACGCCATCGTGCATTGGGACGCCCAAAGTGAACGGCATTGGAATTAGCCGGCCAGCAAGTCCCGGATTTCCCGGGACCACTCCATTTCGCCCTGTTTGGAAAGATTGGAAGCCACGGCCTCCAGGCAAGCCCGAACGATCGGCGTTCGAGCGCCCGGGGCGACCATTTGGCAATCCAGGCTTCGCAAATCGGCGACCAACTGATCCAGGGCCTCGTAGGGCAGACCGAGGCGTCCGGCCTCCGGCTTGATCCGATCGACGATATCCGCGACGGCCGCCCGGCCCGTCGAATCCAGGTAGGGATGATCTCCCAGGCGAACCGCCTTTCCCGCCCTTGCCCGGTCGGGGCGGACGGTCTCAACCCCGGTCTGGGTGATTCCAATCCCGCCGGAAAGCGTTTTAAACGCCGCCAGGTCGTCCATCATCAGTTCCTGGGCCATCTGCTCCGCCCGCTCCCGATCCATGCCCAGGGACTCCCCGATTTCATACATGGAAACCTGCGCGTCGAGATCGCCGTCCGTGGCCGCGAAAAGGGCCTCCAAAAATTGCCGCCCCGGGTCCGCCGCGTCCTTCACTCCCATTTCATCAACCTCTTGGTTCTCGGATATCTCCGAAAAATAGAAAAATAAATCAAACCGCCAAATAATTTAAACCTTTTGCGGGAACGCCCGCGCCCGAGAACACGAACCCGGGGAGCGGCAAGTTGCCCGGCCGCCCCCCGCTTCGACGGACGAAACGGGACGCTACGGGCGAAATGCCGCTCATTTGGACGAAAATTTGGGGGGGGGAGTATCGCGTACGCCCCTGGACAATCCGGCACGGTTGTCCGCTTGAAATCCCGAATGGAATGGCTGGATCGATCCCCGGCGTTCACGCCAAGCATGATAGAGCAAAATGCATTCCAAAAAAATCGGAAAGAAGAGGTCCCGCAGATGGCGACGGGTTCATGGCTACCGTTTTTTCTCCGAAATTGCAAGGGCGACCGATCACTTTTTGAAAAAACCCCATAATTCATCCACTCAAAAACAAATCATAAAAAACCTTTCCATTCCCACTAATGGGAAAGGGATCCGGCCCTTTCGGGCCGATCCCCCTTCTTCCCCCAATCCTCCGTTGCCTTCCGACCGGAATTTTTCTATGGTGTTCCGGCCGAAAGGAGCGCGATTCATCCTTGAAAAATCTGGAACCATTGCCGGAAGCTTCCGCGGAAGCGGACCCGGATCCACAAAACGAGGCGGCGTCGGGCAAGTGGTGGGCCTTTCTCGCCGTGGCCGTGGGCGTGTTCATGTCCACCCTGGACGGCAGCATCGTCAACATCGCGCTGCCGAGCATCATGGCGGACCTGAAGGCCCCCATGGCGGTGGTGGAGTGGGTGATGGTGATCTATCTGCTCGTCATCTCCTCGCTGCTGCTCGGCTTCGGCCGGCTCAGCGACATCCAGGGGCGGCGGTGGGTCTACACGCGGGGGCTTTTGGTCTTCTCCGCCGGTTCCCTGGCCTGCGGCATGGCCGATACCGCGTTCCGACTCGTCGCCTCCCGGGCGCTTCAGGGGTTGGGGGCCGCCATGATCATGTCCTGCACCCAGGCCATCGTGGTGGACACCTTTCCGCGAAGGGAGCGGGGAAAGGCCCTGGGCACGGTGGGGGCCGTGGTGGCCTCCGGCCTCACCCTGGGGCCGGCCCTGGGCGGATGGCTCATCCACCATTTTTCCTGGTCGGCGATTTTTTACATCAACGTGCCCATCGGGCTGGCGACCGCCTTCGCGGCCGATCGGCTGCTGAAGGGCACCTCTTCGGACATTCCCCGCAAAGAACCCTTCGATTTTTTCGGCGCGGCGTTGCTGGCCGTTTCGGTGGCCTCCATCGTCTTCGTCATCACCCACGGCCGGACGTGGGGCTGGACCCATCCGGCGATTCTGGGGCTGACGGTCCTCTGGCTGGCGACGGGCCTGGGGCTCGTGGGCCAGGAGATTGGCTGCGAGCACCCGATTCTTTCCCCCGCCCTACTCCGCATTCGGCTGTTCAGTCTGCCGATTCTGTCGCTGTTGGTGATTTTCGGGGCCCTGTTTTCCATTATTTTCCTCATGCCGTTCTACCTGATCCATGCGGCGGGACTGCCGGTGAAGACGGCCGGGATGGTCATGGTGACGCCGTTCGTCTTTCTGTTTCTGGTGGCTCCGGCGTCCGGCGCCATCTCGGATCGGATCGGATCGCGACTGCTGTGCACCTTCGGCATGATCTGCATGACGGCGTCCCTGTTCCTGCTGGCCCGGCTGTCCGCCGACGGCCCCCTGCTCCAGGTGCTTTGGCGACTGGCGCTGGCGGGGATCGGCACGGCCGTCTTCATGGCCCCCAACAACGCCGCGGCCATGAGCGCGGTCCCCGTTCGCCACATGGGCGTGGCCGCCGGCACCGTGGCCATGGCGCGAAACCTGGGCATGGTGCTGGGCATCGCCCTGGCGGCCTCCGTTTTCAACGCCGTGTTCGCCAACCTTACCGGCGGACTGGATCTCAAAGTCTATCGCCCCGAGCTTCAACCGGCGTTCATGACCGCGTTTCGCGCCGCCATGACCGCGGGCGGCGTTCTGGCCGGCGTCGGGGCGCTGATCACCTATTTTCGCGGTCCGGAGAAACGATGAACCCCACACGTATCGACGCCGTACTGTTTGATTTCGACGGAACCCTGACCCGGCCCGGGGCCCTGGACTTCGGCCGGATGCGCCGGAAGCTCGGCTGCCCGGACGACCAACCGGTTCTGGAATTTATCGCGGAAATGGCCGGCGAAACGAACCGGGATGGCGCGATGGAAGCCCTGGCCGAGTTCGAGCGGGAGGCCGCGGCCGATTCCGTCCCCAACGCGGGCGCCGAGGCGGCGATGAAATTTCCGCGGGACCGGGGACTCCGGTTGGGCATTCTCACCCGGAATCGGCGGGACGCGGTGGAACGGGCCCTGGAAAACTTTCCCTCGTTTTCGCCGGACGATTTCGCCGCGATCATCACCCGGGAGGACCCGGCCGCGCCCAAGCCGAGCCCCGAGGGGGTCCAGCTCGCCGCGGAGCGGATGGGCGTTTTGCCGGAACGGGTCATGGTGGTGGGCGATTTCGATTTCGACGTGGCGGCGGCCCACGCCGCGGGGGCGCTGGCGGTTTTCCTGACCAACGGCGGGTCGAAAGCCGTCCCGCCGGACGCGGACCACGTGATCCATTCGCTTTCGGAACTGCCGGGGGTGCTGCGCCACTACATCCCGCTTCCCGGGGGGAAATTTCCCAACGACCTGCTCGGCCGCTTTCTGGACGGCGCGGGCCGGGACGACCCGGCGCTGCTGATCCATCCCCGGGTGGGCGAGGACACGGCGGCGGTGGACATCTCCGGGGAGGAGGTGCTCGTCCTCAAATCCGATCCCATCACCTTCGCCACCGACGCCATCAGCCAGTACGCCGTGGTGGTCAACGCCAACGACGTGGTCACCGCCGGGGCGGTTCCCCGCTGGTTTTTGACCACCTTCATGTTTCCCGTGGGCACCACGCCGGCGGAAGTCGCCGCCACCCTGGCCGAAATGGCCGACGTCTGCCGGAAATGGAACATCACCCTCTGCGGCGGCCACACCGAGATTACCGACGCGGTCAATCGGCCGGTGGTCAGCGGCACCCTGGCGGGAACCGTGTCTCGATCCAAACTGATCGACAAGCGGAACATGAAGGCCGGCGACCGGGTGCTGGTCACCAAGGGCGTGTCGGTGGAGGGCACCAGCATCATCGCCCGGGAAATGGAGGGTCGGCTGTTGGAAAAGGGAATGGAACCGGCGGAGATCGAGCGGTGCAAAAATTTTCTCTCCCGGATCAGCGTGATGGAAGAGGCGCGAATCGCGGCCGGGATCGAGGGGGTCAGCGCCCTCCACGACGTGACCGAGGGCGGCATCGCCACGGCGCTGGAAGAGCTGAGCATCGCCGGCGGCCACCGCCTCCGAATCCACGCGGAGAACATCCCCATGTTCCCGGAAACCCGCTCGGTCTGCGAGGCCCTGGAAATCCATCCCCTGGGCCTCATCGGCTCGGGCAGCCTGCTGATCTGCTGCCGGGAGGAATCCACCGGCGACCTGATCCGGGCCGTCTTCGCCGCCGGCGTCGAGATCACCGTCATCGGCCACGTCATGGCGCCGGGCGAGGGCATCGCGTCGTCCATTTACGGCGAGCCGGCGGAATGGCCCAAATTCGAGGTGGACGAGATCGCCCGGTTGTTTGGGGAGGGGGAATAAGGCGGATCATCGCCCCGAGGAGAACGCCGAGCTTTCCGCCAAGTCCTGAAAATCGGTCGCGGCGGTAGCCGGACTTCCGACTATCGGCACGGTTTGCTCACAAAGGACTCGATTCTATCATTTTCCGAATCTTTTCCAGGCGGACGGAATCAGCCCTCTTTCGTTCCTTTGGACCAATCCGCCTCCAAGGCCGCCAGCGTGGCTTCCAACTCCTTGATTCCCAAGTGGCTTAGAGACTTGGTGGGCGATGAAGGACGCTTGAGGAGCCGCTGGATCAGCTGAATTTGACCGATGAGCTGCCCTTTTTCCAACCCTGTTTCCATCCCTTTTTCCAACCCCGTTTTCATCCCTTTCTCCAACCCCTTTTCCATTCCCTGGTCCATGCCTTGCTGGATCAATTGCTTTCCGGCGACCGTTTCCTCAAGGGGAGTCAATTCTATCATTTTTCGAATCTCCTCCAGCGTAAATGTCTTGAACCGCTGTAAAATGGCGTATTCCAGCAGTTCGTTCAG
>CAYFVR010000088.1:0-11197 GCA_964346545.1 uncultured Desulfobacterales bacterium
TCGTCGGTGTTGACCACGGAAATCGCGCCGCCGAAGGTCCCCTTGACGCCGGTGACCGTGGCGAATTTCAACACGGAAGATTCGCCGGCTCCGTTAAAGGTGATGCCGCCCCACCGGTCGCCGCGAAAGATGATCGGCTTCTGGGCGGTGCCCTCGGCCACCAGCCCGCCGGCCACCACCAGTCCCATGTTGTCCTGGAACTCCACCGTGGCGCCCGGCGCGATGGTCAGGGTCACGCCGGCCTGGACGGTGACTACCGGGGAGGCATTGTCCTCGCCCCGGACGATGATGACCTTGTCAAAGGCCCAGGTGGTGTTCGCCGTGATGCGGTTGTCGTTTTTCGCCGCGTCAAACCGCAGAATTTCCGGCGGAATGACGATCAGCAGAAATTCCTGGGTGGCCGTCGCGCCGAAGGGGTCCGATACCGACAGGGTCACGTCGTGGTTTCCCACAAAGGCGGTCGCCGGGGTCCCGCCCAGGGTGGCCGTGCCGTCGCCGCCCGCCGTCACCGTCAAAAACGGCGGCCCCTGGAGGAGGGAAAAGGCCAGCGTTTCTCCGGAATGGTCCGCGTCGGCGTCCGAGGCTTCCACCACGTATTCGTAAGGTTCGCCCACGAAGGCGGTCGGGGTGGGGGAGCTGGTGATTTCCGGCGTCGCGTTTTCCGCCGGCACCTGAATCCGCACCGTTTCCACGTTCACCGAGTCGTCGGTCCCGTCGGTCAGGGTGCTCCGGAATTCCACCAGATAGGTGGCGCTTCGGTCTTCGGGCACGTAGATCAGCCGGTATCCGGCGAAATCGGTCACCAGCGTTCCCGCTTCTTCGATGGGGTCTCCCGGTTCGCCGTCGGCGTATTGGAAGAGCTGGCCGAATTCCGGCAGGGTCCGGATTCGCGGTTGGAGGAAATCCCCGTCGGCGTCGGTCCCCTGGCTGAGGGAGATGGTGAGAGGCTCCGCCTCGCCGGTGACCAGAAACCGGCTCGGATTAACGAAGGGGTCGGCGCCGATGACCGGCGGTTCGTTGGCGGCGGCGAGCGCGGGAAAAAGAAGCAGAAACGCGAAAACGAACGGCGGCGGCGGCCGAAAATGCGGGAGAAAAGGGGTCATGGACTCGTCTCCGGGCGGAGGAAAGGGTGAAACGCCGAAGACGAATATATCCGAGCCGATTTCCGTCGTCAACGCGGCGTTGGAAGGGGGGAATCGGACGTTTCCACGGCGACCGCGCGGCCGTCCGGGGCGGTTTCAGAACGAGACGGAATGGCGGCGATGGCGCGATGGCCGCGATCCTCGATGGCCGCCAAAAAATTTGACGGCGTCCCGGGCCGTGAACGGTTCGCCGTCGAACAGACGGCGCATCATTTCGTCGAACCAGAGCAGGAGGATTTGGACGATGCTCGCCTGGGTTTGCCCCTTGAACCGATGGAATCCTCGCCGTGCCTGGGAATATACGTTGACGTTGACGATTTCTCGCGCGGCCGTCCCGCCCATTCCCAAATCACGTCCCTTTTCCGTGGCCGCCCAGATCTCCTTGATCAGCACCGCGGTGAGCACGACGCAACCGTACTGTTGCGGATCGACCGAGGCGACCGTGCCATGGGCGTAGGGATTGTCCCCGATCGTTCCCGGCGAAACGCCTTTCAGCCTCGCCAGCCCTTCGATGTCGGCGCGGCGAAGCTTCGCGGTCTCGATCTTCTTGGAACCGCAGCGAAAGCATTCCTCGATCTTCAGCCCGACGGGATACTGGCGACCGCAGCTCGCGCAGCGCTGAACCTCCGGCGCCTCGCGATACGCCTGTTGCCAGTCGTCGATGTATTTTTTCCAGCTCCCCTTCGACGGATCGTAAGAGGTTTTCTTGTCTTCGAGAAAATCGGCGTTCTGGAAATAGAGATTCACGTTGTTCCGGTCGTATTTGACGGGCTTGGCTTTGCGGACCTCCGCGCCTTGGCTCGGGCTGAATATCTGGGCGAATCCGAAGTCGATCAGCCGGAGCTTGCCGCCGAAGCGCATCAGGTTTTCGCCGTGGATGTCCAGGTGCAGAACGCTCACGTCCTGCGTCACATGGACCTCCATGTAATGGCGGGAATAATCGTACAGTTTCTGCAAATCTTGAAAAACGCTGAGAATGTCCGACATGTTGAGGGTCGCGTAGTCCACGGTTCCTTCGCCGAGTTCGAGCAGGAGCCACTGGTCCCGCCCGATGGTGAGTTCGTCGACGCAGGTCGTCGTGAGCGTGGCTTCGAAGTATTTCAACAGATAATGGGTTGTCCGGTCCAGACGAGCCCGATTCGTGTCTTTCCCGTAGCCGGGAATCTCGTGGGATTGGGCGATGAAATGCTTCACGGCGTAGCGGTGGCCGTTGGCCTCCTCCCCGAGATAAACCGCGCCGCCCATGCCGCCCTTGCCGAGCAGCCGCAGGATGCGAATCCGTTTTCCCGTCTTGGGGAACACGATATTGTTCGGATCGAGCTTGCCCGCGAATTGCCGCGCCTGGTTCTTGAGGCCCGGGAACATCGAGGCGGGGAATTGGGCGAGCAGGCCCTTGATCGACGAATCCGCTTCGAGGACTTTCATCAATTCCCGCGCCACGATTTCGCCCTTGCGCCGCTTGAACTTCTCCAGCAGTTTCCACGTCTGCTCCGCCGCCTTGTGCGAACCGCGGGTTCGTCGATAACGGGTCAGGCGGGTCACGACGATGTCGAATCCGCCGGTTCGGAACTTGTCGAACTTTCCGGTGGCGCGGGCCACCGGGGTGACGGCCTTCTTGGCGGCGGAGGTGTTCCACGCCTGATAGATGGACTCGGCTTCGCTTCGGAACATGGAATGAAATCCTTTTCATTTTGGCGAAAATTTGCGTGGGCGAATTGCATTCGCCCCCAAACAATCCGGCACATTCGTCCTTTGGGACTCCCAACGTGAACGGCATTGCGATCAAGCCGGAATCTTGGATTTCGAAATGCGAGGCGAAAATTCCGCAAGCAGAAAATTATCGCCGCTCCAAAGTGCTGTCAAGGCCGCGATGAGTTTGAAGAATTATCTCTGCCGATGGGGTGGGAACCTCGCTTTCGGATCGGACAAATGGAGTTCGCGGTTTTCGTGTTTCGCGGAGATCGCGGAACGCGGAATCGCGAATCGCCAAGCCCGGTCTCCCGATCCAATCCCGGTGGCGCGGCGTCCATCATTTTTCCTTGACCGACCGAAAGGCTTTGCGTTATGAAACGAGTTTCCAGGGAAAATCTTCGGGCGACGCCGTATTTTCCGCAAGCCTTCCAGCGAATTTGACCAAAATGTTAAATGTCAACGGATGCATCGAGTCGTCTTTTCCGGCTTTTTCCGGCGTCCGAAGTCCCGCAGAATCGTCTCTCTTGGGATATGTTAATTGGATTTTACATGAAAAAACGCGGAACGCGATGAGGGCGGAACAAGTGGCGCTGGTTCGATTCTCGCGCATTTCGAGGCTTTTTTTACTTCTTTTCATTCTAATTTTCATCCTGCTTTTCGCCGGTTGCGGCCTCTTCGTTCGTACCCGCTCCGTGCTGGGCGGCCGGGTGGATGTTTCCGTGGTCCTATCGGAAACCGCCAACCAGAATCATCCGGTGGCCGTGGATCTGCTGATGGTTCACGAGCCGGAATTGCTGGAACGGCTGTTGGGCATGAGCGCCCGGGAATGGTTCAACCAGCGGGATCAATTCCAGCGGGATTTTCTCCCCGGAAAAGACCTGGACGTCTGGAGTTGGGAATGGGTCCCCGGCCAGCGGGTGCCCGAGCAGGAAATTCCCCTCTCGGCCGGCGCGGCCGGGGGACTGGTGTTCGCCGATTATCGAACGCCCGGCGCCCACCGGGTCCGTTTCGATCCCTTTTCCGACCTCACCCTCCGGTTCCAGGAAACCGGATTCGAGATTCGTCAATAGATTCGGCCGCCGGACTCCCCCCATCCGGCCGGACTTCCCCGCGAAACCCGGAATTCTTTGCGAAAACAGCTGTTTTTCGCCCCGGTTCCGCCGATTTCCCAGACCGACCCCTTCCGCCGAGGAGACCCATGAAACCGGCCCCGTTTCCGCCCGACGCCATCCAGTGGCACGAGGGGATGCTGCTCGCTCCCCACCATTTCCAGTTGATGACGTCCCGACAGGATGCCCTCCTTCACTACCATTTTCACAACGCCGTCCCCTTTTTTTGGGGGGTGGGCCGGCTGGTCGTCGATCAGGGTCTTCTGCTGGAGGGCGTGTTTCGGGTCGTCGATCTGGAAGCGGTCATGCCGGACGGGCTGGTGGTGAGCCACGCGGAAGGGGATGCCGATCTGGAAGTGGACCTGTCGGCCCACGAAACCGAGATGAAATCGGGCGGGGTCGCCGTTCACCTCTGCGTGCCGGGCCATCGGGCCGCCGCCCTGATGGAGCGATACCGATCCGTGGACGGCGCGCCGGTGGTGGACGAAAACACCGGCGAGGGAGAGATGGCCATTCCTCGGCTGACCCCTCGGTTGGCTCTGGTGGCCGGCGAACGAATCCCCGCCAAATATGTCGGCTTTCCCCTGGCTCGGATCGCCTACCGAGAGGAAACCGTCGCCCGCACCGAATTCATTCCGCCCACCCTCGCCGTCACCCGGGATACGGCCCTGTTCCGCCGCTGCGCTTTAGTGGCGTCCCGGCTCAGAGAAAAAGCGGCGTTTCTGGCCGAAAAGGTGGCCGCCGCCGACGGCGCGGTGGAAGGGGCCATGCGGGTGGAAACCCGGATGCTCATTCGCAGCCTCGTCGCCGCGTTGCCGCCCTTCGAGGCGGTGCTCAACACCGGCCGTTCCCATCCCTTTCCGCTTTACCTGGGGCTGTGCGGGCTGGTGGGACAGGTGGCCGGCATGGGCGCGGGCACGGTGCCGCCGGTGCTCTCCGCCTACGATCACAACGACCTGGACGCCACCTTCCGGGAGGCGGCCGATTATGTGCTTCGGGTGGTGGACGAGGCGGTCACCGAATCCCACACCGGCGTCCCCTTCGCATGGACCGAGCGGGGCTTTTCCCTGCACCTGCGGGCCGAATGGTACGAACACCGAATGATCCTGGGGGTCCGCACCCGGCCGGGCCAGTCCGAAGAGCAGCTGGTTCAATGGATGGCCCGGGCCCGGATCGGATCGGCCGGAATGCAGCCGTCCATGGCCGATCGCCGAATTCTCGGCGCGCGCCGCAAGCGGATTTCCGCCGAAGGAGAGCTGATTCCGGTTCGGGGAATGTTGCTGTACGCCGTGGACGCCCGCCCCTCGGACGGCGCGGAGACCTTTATCCGGCCCGATGAACCGCTCCTCGTCGCGGGCGCCCTGGAAGCCTCGGCCGAGGAAACGCCGGCCGGCGTCACCCTTTTCGTGAAAAATCCTTCGTGAGTGCGGGCATGATCGCGGAAACCGAACTCCGCCAATCCTTTTTGCTGGAGCAATTCCGGGGCTTTTACGACGAGGTGATCGCTCTGAAGCGGGCCGTCCAGAGAGGCGGCGCCGGGCTGGAGGCCCCTCCCGTCGGGTTCGCCCCGGCGGTCGCGCCGCCCGATCCATTCCAGCCGGTCCAGCCGGTCCAACCGGCGCCATCGACGCCGCCCCCGCCGCCCGGCCCGGCGCATCCATCCCCAGACGAGCTTGGCAAGGACGAACGGGGACGGGACGCCACCGAACCGGGAGAGGCGACGGTGCCGGAAGCCGGGACGGCCCCCTCGGTCCCGTCCCGGGAACGCGACATGGCCGATCCGATCCGTCGTCATCTGATTTCCGTGCTGGAGGGGCAGGTGCCCGAATCCCGCCGGCGCGGCGGCGAATACGGCGTGGGCTATTACCGAGACGCCCAGTACGCCATGGCGGCCCTGGCCGACGAGATTTTCCTGACCCTGGACTGGCCCGGTCGGGAGGCGTGGCGGGGTCGCTTGCTGGAATACGAGTTGTTCGGCAGCTATACCGCCGGCGAGACCCTGTTCGAGCGGGTGGATCGACTGCTCAAGGATCGGGATCCCGCCGACGGCGAGCTGGCGGCCGTCTATCTGTTGTCGCTGGCCCTGGGCTTTCGAGGGAAGTTTCGCGACGCGGACGACGGGGGACAGATTGAATACTATCGGCGCCAGCTTTTCGGTTTCCTTTACCAGGGGCGGCCCGATCTCGACCGGGAGGACCGCCGCCTGTTTTCCGAGGCCTACGCCCACACGCTCACCCGGGACGAAGGGGAACGGCTGCCCTACATCCGCCGCTGGCTCTGGCTGATGCTGGGCATCGTTCTGGTCTTTCTGCTGGCGTCGGTGGTCGTCTGGGAGGTCTTCACCGCCGATCTCGGCCGGGAGGTGGCCGATCTGCTTCGCCGGTTCGGAGGCTGGACCCGATGACCCGCACCGGCCTCGTTTTGCTGGCCACCGCCGTGTTGGGGGCGCTGGGATTCGCCGGCTATTCCCTGCGCGGTTGTTACGGGGTCCGGCGGGCGGTCTCCCCGGTTTCGGTTCCGCCGGAGACGACGCTCCTGATTCCCGCCCTGGTGCTGGTGGTCCTGCTCATTCTGGCGCTGGCGGGGCTCATCGTGATGGTGTTCCGCGCCGCCCGCCGGGAGGCCGCCGAACCCGAGGCCGCTCCGGCCCCGGCGCCGCCTTCCGAACCGGCAACCCCCGCGACCGCTTCCGCGCCGACCCCCGAGCGCCGCACCCGATACTCCGCCGGCGCCCTCAAGGCCGGCTTCGTCCGGGCCGAACGGTGGCTGCGGGAGCGGGTGTCCGGCCCCGACTTCCGGTATCGGATTCCCTGGGTTCCGTTCATCGGGCCGTCCGGCGCGGGGAAAACCCACAGCCTCGCCCGCTGCGGGCTCCACATGCCCGACGGCCCGCCGTTCCAGGGGAAGGAAACGGCCCGGAATCCCCTGAACTGGTGGTTCTTCGAGCGGGGCGCGGTGTTGGACCTGGCCGGCGACCTGGCGGCCCGGCCCGACCGGCCCGAATCCGACCCGGCCCCGGCCGATCTGCGGCTCTGGAACCGGTTTCTTCGGCTGCTCCAGCGCCACCGGCCCAAAAAGCCCACCGACGGCGTGGTGCTGGCGCTGCCCTGCCAAGAGCTGCTGGCGGCGGACGAAAACGGCGGCGGGAATCTGCTGGTCCAGACCGCCGAGGCGCTCTATCGGCGGCTCTGGCGGCTTCAGCAAATCACCGGCATCCGGTTTCCCGTCTACCTGCTGATCACCCGCTGCGAAACCCTGGACGGGTTCTCCGAATTCCGCCGGGAGCTGCCGGAGGCGCTCACCGGCCAAATGTTCGGCTGGTCCTCCGACCAGCCCCCCGGCGCGGCGGTCACCGGCGACTGGGTGCGGGACGCCTTCTCGGCGCTCTCGCGCAACCTGACCCGGATTCAGTTCGAGCTGCTCACGGAAGGCGTTCGGCCGGAACACCGGGACGGGGTGTTCCAGTTTCCCCAGTCCCTGGGCCGCCTGGAATCGCCCCTGCGAACCGCCGTGGACCGGATTTTTCGCCAAAGCGCCTACCACGAAAGTTTCGCTTTGCGGGGGGTCTATTTCAGCGGGGGCGACGGCCATTTTCTGCGGGATTTGCTGGACCGCAAAGTCTTTCCCGAATCGGGGCTGGCCCGGCCGCTGCACGGAGCGCGCCTCTCCCGAAACCGACGACTGCTGGCGGTCCAGGCCGCGGCGGCGCTGCTGGCGCTGGTGTTGGGCGGCGGGCTCTGGTGGAACGCCGTGCAACTTCGGGCCGACGTGCGGCGGACCACCCCGACCATCGCCCAGATCAACACCGACGTGCGCGACATGAAGGCCAAGGGGCTGGAGGGGCTCACCGGCATCGCCTTTTTCAACATTCTCCGCACGGAAAAGCCCTTCTTTCGGGAAAGCGTGATTAACCTGATCCGGGGGCTGGCCGACGTGCGAAGCCTTCGCTATCCCTTTCTGCCGGCTTCTTGGGCCAGCCCGATTCACGACCAGATCCGGCGGGCCATGACCCTGGCCTACGACGAAATCGTCCTCAAGGGGGTTTACGTTTTTCTGGTGCAGCGCACCGAAACCCTGTTTCAGGACTTGCAGACCGCCATGCGGGCCGCGCCGCCGCCCTCGGGCGAGGTGATTCCCGTGGACGCGGCGCCGGAGTTCGAGGCCCTTCGCCGATTCGCCGACGGAATTCGGCGCCACGAAGGCTTCGTGGAGGAATACAACAACCTGCGCGACTCCCAGAGCATGGAGGGGCTCGCCCGGATCATCGAGTACCTTTTCGACCTGCGCCTGCCGGAGGGCTTTTACCAGGGCGACCAGTACTACTACCGGGCCCTGGAGGAGACCCGCTACCGGGAGTTCGACATCCGGGCCTACCGGATGAAGGCCCGTCAGGTGCGGGTGGACGGCTTTATCGAACGAATGTTTATCCATAATCCGATCCGCCGGGTGATCGCGGAACTGGAGAATGCGCTCCAGGCGTTCGACACCCGGGAACGGGCCGAGCCGGGCTTGCCGGACATCCGGGCGCTGCTGGAGCGGATCGCCTCGGCCCGGGACGTGATCCGTCGGCCGGAGCTGGCCTGGGTATTCCGGGAGCCGCTGGACCTGGGGACCGAGTTCAACCAGCTGTTGTACGACATCGAAAACCTCCACTTCTTCGGCGGGGATCTGCGGGCCCGGCTGGAAGGCGAGGTGGCCGCCGCCTTTCGCCGCTTGCGGGACGACCTTCGGCTGCGGGCCACGGGGCTCACCGGTCCGCTCCTCCAGCGGCGCAATGGCGGGGAGGAGTTGCTCCCGGCCCTGTCGGAACCGACGTTGGCGCTCCAGGCCGAGATGGAAAAGCTGGCGGAGCAGGCGTTCATGGCGCGGGCCGAGGGTCGGCCCCTGGAGCTGATGCTGCCACCCGGGATGCAAATCCAGTGGGAAACCGCCCTTCTCCGGGAGGCGGTGGACCTGCTCGCCCCCTATCGGCGATTCGCCCGCATTGACCTGGAGGCTTTTCCCGCGCCGCTTCGTTCCACCGTGGGCAACGTGGCCCAAAGCAATTTGGAACGGCAATTGCTGGACCGCATCCGCCGGGCCATGCGGTTTGAACCCTTGCGCCTGGACCGGGCCGGCCGGCTGCGGGAGCGGGACGTGGCGGAAGAGGTGGACGGTTTCCGGGCCGCCGCCCCCCATCTCACTCGGATTCTGACCTCTGCGGAGCGGCTGAACCTGCGGGACGTGGACGCGGTGCTCCGGGAGGTGGGGGCGAGCCAAGTGACCCGCCTGCTCACCACCGTGGACGATTTCCTGTCCGCCAACGACCTCTACGCGGTGCGGGGCGGCGACTTTTCCTGGTGGGACGGCCAAGGCCCGGTTTCCCTTCCCGCCTTCGGCGCGGCGGACGAAACCGAACTGGACCACTACCTGCGGGTGCAGCGGGAGCGGGTCCGCCATTTGGCTTTCAGCTACGCCGAGCCGCTGGTGGCGTTCGCGGCGGGCGCCGGGGTGCTGCGGGACCGACCGGAGTCCGACCTGCTGCTCAAATGGGAGCGCATTCTGACCGCCCTGGAGGCCCACCAGGATCGCGACCCGGACAATCCGGTGACCCAACTGGAGTCCTTCATCCGGTTCCGCATGGACGAAATTACGCCCACCGCCTATTTCCGAACCGTCCAGCCGGCGGAGCTTTCCGAACGTTCCGGCAATTTTTTCCTGGCCCACCGAAATCGGCTTCGGCGGCTGCTCTACGACCGCTGCCGGAGCCTCTCCTACGCCCATGTGAGAGACCGCTGGGACGCCCTTCGGGACCGGTTCAACCGACTGCTGGCGGGACGCTATCCCTTCGCGGAACCGGTCGATCCCGCCGGCGACGTGGGAGTGGAAGCGGACCCGGCGGCCGTCCGCGAATTCTTTGAAACCTTCCAGGCCGAGGCGGACGACTTGAAAGCGTTGCTGGCCGCCGTGCCCGACGCCTCCGCTGGAAATCGGGACGGCGAACGGGCGGTGATGGATTTTCTGACGCGAATGACCGAAGTGGAAGGCTTTTTGGGCCCCTTTCTGGCCCCGCCGCCCGCCGCACCGGCCGGCGGAAACGGCCCGGGGGCGGAAAACGGCGCGGAGGCGCCCTCGGCCGCGGCGCAGGAATTGCCCGACGTGCCGGCCTTCGACCTGACCGTGTCCTTCCGGGTGAACCGGGACCGGGAGGTGCTGGCCAACCGGATCATCGAATGGAC
Organism: uncultured Desulfobacterales bacterium; assembly: GCA_964346545.1. Lineage (GTDB taxonomy): Bacteria > Desulfobacterota > Desulfobacteria > Desulfobacterales > Desulfococcaceae > CAYFVR01. The sequence continues at coordinate 10,162 of CAYFVR010000088.1, forward strand.
CTTCGGCGCGGGCGGCCAGGTCGTCCGCTACGGGGGAGACACCCGGGGCGCCCGATGGATTTACGGCGAACCGGTTCGGCTGCGGCTGCGCTGGGCCCGCAACGGGCTGGACGTGCCGGTGTACGCGCCTCCGCCGGCTTCGGTGAATCCCGAGACCCGAACCGTCACCTTTGAATACGACAACCGCTGGGCGTTGATTCGGATGTTGCAGGCGCACCGGGTCGATTCCGGCGACGTTCCGGCCGGGCGGGACCCGCGTCCCCATACGCTCCGGTTCCGGGTGGACACCGAACGGGTGGGGCCGGAAACCACCGAAACCCTTCCCGGCACGCGGGTTTATCTGCGGCTGGAGTTGGCCGTGCCGGGGCGGGCGGGTCGAACGGTGACCCTGCCCGATTTTCCCGCCGCCGCGCCGTCTCTGGCTTCGACCCCGGCGCCGAACCCGGGAACCGAGGAGATTGCCCATGAGTTCTGAGCCCACGAATTCCGACCCGGAGCCGGTCGGCGCGCCGGCGACCCCGGAAGGCGAATCCGAAACCGAACGGGGCGCGTCTCCGCCCGCTCCGGCCACGACCCCTTCCACCGATCCGCTGGACGTGGAGGCGTTGCTGCTGCCGATCTCCGAGGCGTCCCCCGCGGGAGAGGATGTTCGGTACGCCGGTCCATACGACCGCATCGGGGAGGCCCGGCGGGCCGAAGATCCCAGTCTGCCCCAGGGCGTCTGGGAACGGGGACTCAAAAAGGCCGACTGGGACCAGGTGCTCTCCCTGGCCCGGGAGACCCTGATCCGCCAGTCCAAGGACGTCCAAATCGGCGTTTGGTTTCTGGAGGCGGCGCTCCACCGGGCCGGGTTCGTCGGAGTTTCCGCCGGACTGCGGTTGCTCGTCGGGCTCTGCCGGACCTTTTGGGATGATCTTCATCCCCGGCCCGACGGCGACGATCTGGAGGCCCGCTTGGCCCCGTTCATCTGGCTCAACGAAAAGCTGGCCTTGGAACTCAAGCGGATTCCCATCACCCGGCCGGGCTCGCGTTCCGA
>CAYFVR010000088.1:11297-16830 GCA_964346545.1 uncultured Desulfobacterales bacterium
GGCCGAGCGGGATCGGAGCCAGTACGAACGGGCCATGGCCGATGGAAGGGTGACCCGGGCCAAGTTCTTGGGCAGCGTGATGTTTTCCCCGGCCGATTTTTACCAGGCCCAGGAGACCGCCATCGTGGCGGCCCAGGCCCGCCTGCGGGAGCTGTCCGAGTTTCTGGACGAGCGGTGCGGAAGGGACGCCCCGACTTTCCGCCAGTTCGGGGAGGTGCTCGCCGACATTCTGGATTTGACCCGGACTTTTCTGGACGAAAAGCGGGAGAAAGGCGAGGTGGAAGACGACGCCGGGCGGGCGCCGGTTCCCGCCGAATTGAACGAGGCGGGCGACGCGGAGACGCGGATCGAACCGGTGACCATCCGAAGCCGGGCCGACGCCTACCGGATTCTCTCGGCCGCGGCCGACTACCTGCTGATCCACGAACCCCACAGCCCCACGCCCTATCTGGTGAAGCGGGCCGTTTCCTGGGGCCACATGACCCTGACCGAGCTGCTCCACGAGCTGATTCAGGACGAACACGACCTCAACCAGATTTTCAAGCTGCTCGGCCTGCAATCGCCGCCGGGCGGCGACAATTACGACGGATACTGATCCGGCCTGTTTTATTCCCCCCATCGCGCCGGATTGCTTTTTGGGGTTGGATTCGGGCGGCCATTTTTGGCTCCCGTTTCCCCATTTCTCGCCGCCGAACCCGGCGGCGCAATCGCCATGAGGAGGGCCCATGTCCGAAAGTACCCAACACAAACTCGACCGCATCCGGCCGCCCCGGGTCCAGATCACCTACGACGTGGAGATCGGGGACGCCATTGAAATGAAAGAGCTGCCCTTCGTGGGCGGCATCCTGGCCGACCTTTCCGGCCAGCCGGCCGAGCCGTTGCCCAAGCTCAAGGACCGGAAGTTCGTGGAGATCGATCGGGACAATTTCAACGAGGTGATGGCCGCCTGCAAGCCGCGGTTGGCCTTTCAGGTGGACAACAAGCTGTCCGATGACGACGGCAAGTTCAATTTGGAGCTGAATTTTCGGAACATGGACGATTTCGATCCGGTGAACGTGCTGAAGCAGGTGGAACCGCTGCGGAAGCTCTACGACGCCCGCCAGCGGCTCTCCGATCTGCTGACCAAGCTCGACGGCAACGACGAACTCGACCAGCTTCTCCAGGACGTGGTGGCCAGCACGGAAAGTCTCCAGGAGCTGAAGACCCTTTCCGGCGACGAGGAAGGCGAGGCCGAGGAACCGGCGTCCGAGGATTCCGAGACGACCGAGGAGGAATAGTTTCCGGCCGCGATGCCATTGGCCGATATCCGGCACGCAGTAGGGTGGGCAAAAGCGGAGCGTTGCCCACCAATGGGACTCGACGTGAGAATGGTGGGCACAAACCGCCGTGCCCACCCTACGCGGTTTTGAATCCCCCACGAAATCATCCCTTTTGAGGAGGCGAATATGGCCGAAGAAAATATGGAAGGACAGGAAGTCGCGGTCGCCGAGGAAGACCAGGAATTGAGTCTTCTGGATCGCATTGTTACCCGGGGCGGCATGGCCCACGACGACAGCCAGCTCCCCTACGCCAGGGACCTCATCGGCGAATTGGTCGCCCAAATTCTGGACGAGGGCATGTCGGTCAAGGCGGACACCGCCGCCATGATCAATGAACGGATCGCCGAGATCGACGAGCTGATCACCCGCCAGCTCAACGAGATCATGCACAATCCGTCTTTTCAGAAATTGGAAGCTTCCTGGCGGGGGCTTCACTATTTCGTGATGAACACCGAAACCGGCGCCAAGCTCAAGCTCCGGTTGCTCAACGTCGCCAAGCAGGAGCTGCTCAAGGATCTGGAAAAGGCGGTGGAGTTCGACCAGAGCCAGCTTTTCAAGAAGGTCTACGAGGAAGAGTACGGCACCTTTGGCGGCCATCCCTATTCCATGTTGGTGGGCGATTTCGAGTTCAGCCGCCATCCCCAGGACATGGCGTTGCTGGAGAAGATTTCCCACGTCGCGGCGGCGGCCCATGCGCCGTTTGTCTCCTCCGCCAGTCCCAAGCTGTTCGACATGGAGAGCTTCACCCAGCTTGGCGTGCCCCGGGACTTGACCAAGATCTTCGAGAGCGCGGAGTTGATCAAGTGGCGCTCCTTCCGGGAGAGCGAGGATTCCCGATACGTGGCGCTGGCATTGCCCCGCATCCTGATGCGGCTGCCCTACGGCGCGGAGACGGTTCCGGTGGAGGGGTTGAACTTCGAGGAGGAGGTGGACGGCAAGGTTCACCAGAAGTATTTGTGGGGCAACGCCGCCTACGCCATGGCCCAGCGGATCACCAACGCCTTCGCGCTGTACAACTGGTGCGGCGCCATCCGGGGCGTGGAGGGCGGCGGCCTGGTGCAGGGCTTGCCCACCCACACCTTCCTCACCGACGAGGGCGACGTCGCGTTGAAGTGTCCCACCGAGATCGCCATCACCGACCGGCGGGAAAAGGAGCTGAACGATCTGGGCTTCATTTCCCTGGTCCACTGCAAGGGGACCGATTACGCGGCCTTCTTCGGCGGCCAGACCACCCAGAAGGCCAAGAAGTACAACACCGACGAGGCCAACGCCAACGCCCGCATTTCCACGGTGCTGCCCTACATCCTGGCCTCTTCCCGTTTCGCCCACTACATCAAGGCGATCATGCGGGACAAGATTGGCAGCTTCATGACCGCGGACAACGTCTCCAGCTATCTGAACAAGTGGATCGCCAACTACGTGCTGGGAAAGGACGACGCCGGCCAGACCATCAAGGCCCAATACCCGCTGCGGGAGGCCCGAATCGACGTTTTCGAGATTCCGGGAAAACCGGGTTGCTACAACGCGGTGGCCTTTCTGCGTCCCCATTTTCAGCTGGAGGAGCTGACCACCTCCATCCGGCTGGTGGCCGAACTGCCGCCGCCGGCGGCTTGATCATCGTTCTGGCTCATACACCGCTTTGCGGGGCCGGTCGAGTTTCGTTCCGGCCCTGCGGGCGGGCGGTTTGATGGGATCGAAAAAATCGGTTTCGAGGCCGTCGCGTTTCGGTCTCGATTAAGGACAATATCGTTCATTTTGGCGAAAAATGGTAGTTCTACTTTGGCAGGTTGGCGCTGAAATTCCAAAGTGAACGACATTGAGGTTAAGAATCACAATTTTTTTGCAAGGAGCGCCCATATGGCCACCAATATGTATATCAAGTTCGACAGTGTGAAGGGGGAGTGCGAGGACGCCAAGCACAAGGATTGGATCGAAATCCTTTCTTGGAACCACGCATTCACCCAGCCGGCCTCGCCGGTTCGCAGCTCCACCGGTTCCACCATCGAGCGGGCAAACCACTCCGATTTGTCCATCGTCAAGTACATCGATTCCGCCACGGACGATCTGCTCAAGGCTTGCTGGACCGGCAAACAGTTCGAAAAGGCGGACATCGAAGTCTTTCGATCCGACGGCGACAACGCGCCCATCAAGTATCTGGAAGTGAACATGGAGGACGTCATCGTCTCCAGTTACAACATTTCCGGGGGCGGCGGGGACATCCCCGTGGAAAGCCTGAGCCTCGCCTACAGCAAGGTGACCTACAAGTACGACGCCAAGAAGAAGGCCGACGCCAAGCCGGCCGGCGTCCAGCCCGTCTCTCACGACCTCAAGACCAACAAGATCGAGTAACGAAAGACCGAGAGAGATTTTTTTCCCGGTCGGGTCGGGATTTCGTGCTTCCGATTCGGCCGGGAAGGCGTAGGGGCGAATCGCATTCGCCCCTTGTCAATCTGGTACGGTTTTCCATTTGAGTTCCAAAAGTGAACGGCACTGGTTTCCGGGAAAGGCGATGGAGAACAATGGCGAGCGATTTCGAGCCCTTTCGAGGCCGGGCCTCTCTCATCGACCGGCTGGTTGATCAGGATCCGTTGCGGCCCGGGGAGGCCCGTCCCCTGCGAATGCTGAACCGGCGGAACTTTAAGGCCTCCCTGCGCCGGGACTTGAGTTGGTTGTTGAACACCCGCAGCCCGCTGTCCGGCTCGGAATTCGACGCGGCCGATCTCACGGTGGTCGATTTCGGCATTCCCGATTTTGGCGGGCTTTCCCCGGCCAACCCCGAAGATCGCACACGGATGGCTCGCCGGCTGACCCGGGCGGTTCGGGCCTTCGAACCCCGGCTGGACCGGGTTCGGTTTCAGGTGGAAGCGGCCGCGGCCGACGTTCGCCGCATGGTGGCCGTACTGGAGGCCGACATGGTGGTCGGCCGGATTCGGGAGCCGGTTTCGTTCCGAACCGTCTTCCACGCCGGAACCGGCGACTGGGAGGTGCATGACCGCCAACCTTGAAGTGCTGCTCGACTACTACCGGCGGGAGCTGGAATATCTCCGCCAGGAAGGGGTGCGCTTCGCCCGCCGCTACCCCAAGGTGGCCGGCCGGCTGGAGCTGGAGGCCGACGGCAGCCCGGACCCGCACATCGAGCGGATGCTGGAATCCTTCGCCTTTTTGGCGGGACGCATCCAGTACAATCTGGAAAGCGAATTTCCCCGGATTTCCACGGCGCTCTTGGGCAACGTCTACCCGCAGTTCACCGCGCCGACGCCGTCCATGGCCATCGCCCATTTCGCGGCGGACCCGGACCAGGGCGGTTTGACCACCGGCTTTCCCATCCCCAGGGAAACGCCGCTGTTCGCCCAAAGCGACGCCGGGGAACTATGCCACTGGCGAACTTGCTATCCGGTGACCCTTTGGCCCCTGGTGGTCACCGAAGCCGCCCTGGAACTGCCGGATCGGTATGGCTTTTTGGACAGCCGCCCCCAGGTGGCGCGGGTGCTTCGCATCCGTTTGGAAGCCCGGAATGCCGCCCTGGACGAACTTCCGCTGCAACGGCTCCGGTTCCACATCGCCGGCGATCGGACCCAGGCCACCACGCTCTATGAAATGCTGTTCACGGGGACCGACCGGCCGGCCGTGCAATGCGGCGGACGAACGCGATTGCTGTCTCCGGATTCGCTTTCCCCGGTGGGCTTCGGGCCGGAGGAAGCCGTGCTGCCGTATCCGGATACGGCCCATCCGGGATACCGGCTGCTTCATGAATATTTCACGTTTCCCCGGAAATTCCTTTTTTTCGACGTGGACCTTTCCGACGTGGACCTTTCCGGCGACCGGTTCGATCTGTTGATTCTTTTGGAGCGGTCGCCCACCGGCCGCCTGACGTTGGACGTGGATACTTTTCGACTGGGCTGCACGCCGGTCGTCAATCTCTTCCCGCAGATCACCGATCCGGTTCGGATCACCGAAACCCGAACCGAATATCCGCTGATCCCCGACAGTCGGCGGCCCCGCATCACCGAAATTCACAGCCTTCGCCGGGTGACCGCCTCCGCCGACCCGGCCGACAACGAGGGCGAGGTGGCCCCCTATTTCGCCTTCACCCATCGCATGGCCATGGAGGACCAGCGGCTGTTCTGGTATGTCGTTCGGGAGGGAACGGGACGGACCGACATGCCCGGAACGCGGATGAAAATCGCCTTCGTCGATCTGGATTTCAATCCCCG
>CAYFVR010000089.1:0-16762 GCA_964346545.1 uncultured Desulfobacterales bacterium
ATGACCCCCCAAAAAATCAAACCAAAACCCCGGGGGGGGGGGGGGGGTTCCCCCGTGGTCCCCCTGCCCGCCCCCCGCCAGTCCGGGAAGACGACCCTGGTTCGGGCGATGTTTCCCGGACTTCCCTACGTGTCTTTGGAGGACCCCGAATACCGGACCTTCGCCGAGGAGGATCCCCGACGCTTTCTGGAGAGTTTCGGCGAGCGGGTGATTTTGGACGAGGTCCAACGCGCGCCGGAGCTGTTTTCCTACATCCAGACCGTGGTGGACGTGGAGGATCGACCCGGGCAGTTCATTCTGACCGGCTCCCAGAATTTCTTGCTGGCCCGTTCCATCGGGCAGAGCCTGGCCGGCCGTTGCGCGGTCCACCATCTGCTGCCCTTTACCCTCGGCGAGCTTCAGGGATGGGACGACCTCGACCCGGACGAGGTGGGGCGGGAATTCCCCGGAGGCCGGAAGCCGCCCCCGGGCGGTCTGGATCAATGCCTGTTTACCGGGTTTTATCCGCGGATTCATGACAAAGAGTTGCCGCCGCGGGACTGGCTGCGGAACTACGCCCAGACCTATTTGGAGCGGGATGTACGTGATCTGGTCAACGTGGGGGACCTGGAAGCTTTTCAGCGGTTTATGGGACTCTGCGCCGGCCGCGTCGGGCAGCTTCTAAACCTGAGCGGGTTGGCCTCGGACTGTGGCATCTCCCACAGCACCGCTCGTCGCTGGCTGTCGGTGCTGGAGGCGTCCTTCATCGTGCTCCGGCTCCAGCCCCATTTTCGGAATTTCAGCAAGCGATTGGTGAAGAGCCCGAAATTGTATTTTTTGGATACCGGACTGCTTTGCCATCTGCTGCGGATCCGGGAACCCGGGGACTTGGCCATTCACGCCTCACGGGGCGGGATTTTCGAAAGCTTCGTGGTGGCGGAGTTCTACAAGCGGGCCTTGCATGGCGGCGCGGTTCCGGACCTCTACTTCTGGCGGGATTCCTCGGGAAACGAAGTGGATTTGATTCTGGACCGGGGGCCGCGCCTGATTCCCGTGGAAATGAAATCCGGGAAAACGGTTTCCCGGGATTTTTTCAAGGGGCTGGAACTCTGGCGAAAATTAACAGGAGAGGATTCGGCGCCGGCCGCCCTGGTCTACGGGGGCGACCGGTCCCATCGGCGTCGGGGTTTTCTGGTCTACGCCTGGTATGATTTTTAATCCCAAGGCCGTTCACTTTGAGATTGCAAGCGGACAATCGTGCCAGATTGGCCGAGGGCGTATGCGATACGCCCCTACCCTCGCGTTAGATGAACGATATTGCTTTTAATCCGACGCCTCTTCCGCGTCTTCCTCCGCAATTTCGTTGAATTCCCGGTGGCCGCATTCGCGGTCGGGGCAGCGGAGATGCTTGCCCTCTTTTTTGGTGGTTTTCTCGATCATGAAGGAACCCCCGCAAGCGGGACAGGCCACGGGAACCGGTCGATCCCAGGTGGCGTAGGTGCAGTCGGGATACTGGTTGCAGCCGTAAAAGATCTTTCCCCGTCGGGACCGGCGCTCCACCAGCTCCCCCTTGCAGTCCGGCTCGGGGCAGGAAACGCCGGTGGACGCCCCGGCGGCCGAGGCCACGGAACGGGTGTGTTTGCACTCCGGATAGGCGCTGCACGCCAAAAATGTGCCGTACCGCCCCTGCTTCGTCACCATCGGGCTCCCGCACTTTTCGCACACTTCGTCGGAGACTTCGGTCACCGGCTCCACGATTTCGACCCGGCCCCGTTCGTCCCGGGTGTAGTCCCGGCTGTAGTTGCACTCGGGATAGCCGCTGCACGCCACGAAGGGGCCGTTCTTTCCCACCTTGATGTGCAGGGGACTGTTGCATTCCGGGCAGTTCATGCCCGTGGGAACCCCCACCCCCTTCATGCTGAGCATGCCGTCCGCCGCCGATTCCAGCTCCTTGGAAAAGGGCGCGTAGAACCGCTCCAGCAGTTTGATGGCCTCCTCCTCCGCCTGTTCCACGCGGTCCAGGTCGTCCTCCATTCGGGCGGTAAATTCCACGTCCAGGATGTCCGGAAAATTGGCCACCACCAGGTCGTTGACGATGAAGCCCAGCTCCGTGGGGCGGAAATAGCCCCGGTCCCGCTCCACGTAGCCCTTCCCGCGAATGGTGGAAAGAATGGATGCGTAGGTGCTGGGCCGGCCGATGCCGTTTTCCTCCAGCTCCTTGACCAGCGACGCCTCGTTGAACCGGGGCGGCGGCTGGGTGAAGTGCTGCTTGGGGTCGATTTTCTCCAGCTTCAGCGCCATCCCCCCCTCCAGATCGGGCAGGGGCGCCTTGTCGCCGGAGTCGGATTCGGCCTCTTCCGCCACCTGATACAGCGCCATGAAGCCGGGAAAGCGGACGGTGGAACCGGTGGCCTTGAACTGGTAGTCGCCCGCGCCCACCAGCACCGTGTTCCGGTCGATGAGGGCCTGGGCCATCTGCGAAGCCACGAACCGCTGCCAGATCAGCGTGTACAGCTTGCGCTGCTCGTCGTTGAGGAAGGGCCGCACCCTTTCCGGCGTCAGGGAAACGGACGTGGGCCGGATCGCCTCGTGGGCGTCTTGGGCCTTTTTGCGGTTTTTGAAAAAGCGGGGCTTTTCCAGGGCGTAATCCGCGCCGAATTGCGCCTTGACCAGCTCCATGGCCTCGCCGGCGGCCTCGGCCGCGATGCGGGTCGAGTCGGTTCGCATGTAGGTGATCAGGCCCACCGGTTCGCCGCCCTCCAGCTCCACGCCCTCGTAGAGCTGCTGGGCCACCGCCATGGTCCGCTTGGCGGTGAAGCGCAGCCGCCGGTTGGCGTCCTGCTGCAATCGGCTGGTGGTGAAGGGCGGTTGGGGATTGCGCTTGGTGGTTCGCCGCTTGACCTCGTCCACCTTGTAGGCGGCGTCGGCCAGCTCGTCCAAGATCCCCTTGGTGGTTTTTTCGTCGGGGATGGAGAGCTTCTTGCCCTTCTTTTTAAAGAGCTTGGCGGCGAAGGCCGGCGGTTCGGCGGCGTGGAGATGGGCGGTGATCGACCAGTATTCCTCGGGCTCGAAGACCTGAATGGCTCGTTCCCGCTCGCAGATGATCCGCAGGGCCACCGACTGGACCCGCCCGGCGGACAGGCCGTTTTTGACCTTCCGCCATAGCAGGGGCGAAATCTGGTAGCCCACCAGCCGGTCCAGAATCCGGCGGGCCTGCTGGGCCTCGTATTTGTGGGCGTTGAGGTCCTCCGGCCGATCCATGGCCTGCCGGATGCCGTTTTGGGTCAGCTCGTGGAAGAGCACCCGATGAAACCGGCGTCCTTTTTTCTTGAGCACGTCGGCGGTGTGCCAGGCGATGGCCTCCCCCTCCCGGTCGGGGTCGGGGGCGAGGAAAATTTCATCGGCGTCGCCGGCCTCCTTTTTGAGCGCGGTGATGACCTTCTGCTTGCCCGGGATGTTCTTGTATTTGGGCTTGAAGCCGTTTTCGATGTCGATGCCGATCTCCTTGGAGGGGAGATCCTTGATGTGGCCGACGGTGGCGGCCACGTTGTAGGCATCGCCCAGATATTTTTTCAAGGTTTTCACCTTGGTGGGAGACTCGACGACTACCAGCGGTTTGCTCACGAGGTTCACCTTCTGAATCGGGTGGAAATGGCGGAGATTCGGGGGCGCGCGGGAACGTGGCCCGTTTTCCGGGGAAAGAACCTAACGCCGAATCCCGGAAAGGTCAATTCCCCCGTCGCCGCGTTCCCGTTTGCCGGGCGTTGGAAAAACCGGCGGTTCAGTCCTTCCGCGTCCGCAGAAACCGTTTTCCCGGAAGCTGGGTCGCCAGTCCCCGGAGTTCCAGCTCCAACAGCAGGCCGGAAAGCCGGGCCGGATCGACGCCGAGGGAGCGGACCAGCTCGTCGATGTGGATCGGCGCCTCGCCCAGGGCCATAAACAGGCGGGCGGCGTCCGGGTCCAGGTCCGAAGGCGGGGCGGCCGGTTCCGCCGGAGCGGGGGAGGGGCCTTCGCCGTCCGGCGAAGATTCCAGATGGACGGCCAGCTCTTCCAGGATGTCCTCCACGCCTTCCACCAGCCGGGCCCCGTCCTTGAGAAGCCGATGGGCGCCGCCGCTGCGGCCGGAACGGATCCGTCCCGGCACGGCGAAGACCTCCCGGCCCTGCTCCCCGGCCAGACGCGCGGTGATCAGCGCCCCGCTGCGGAGCGCCGCCTCCACCACCACCGTGCCCAGGCAAAGGCCGCTGATGACGCGATTCCGGATGGGGAAATGGTGGGCTTCCGGGCCGGCCTGGAGGGCGAATTCGGTGACCACCGCGCCGGAGGCGGCGATCCGGTCGAAGAGGGGACGATTTTCCGGCGGATAGGGCTTTTCCAGACCGCTCCCCAGCACGGCCACCGTTCGGCCCCCGGCCGCCAGCGCGCCCCGGTGGGCCGCCGTGTCGATGCCCCGGGCCATGCCGCTGACCACCGTCACCCGGTGACGGGCCAGCCCCGTCGCCAGGTCGCGGGCGGTTTCCAGGCCGTATCGGGAGGGATGACGGCTGCCCACCAGGGCCACGGCCCGGTCCATGGACGCCAAGTCGCCGTGGACGTAGAGAAAGGGCGGCGGATCGGGAATTTCGCGGAGGGCGGACGGATAGGCCGGGTCGGCCAGGGTCAGCACCTGGTAGGGGGAGGCGGCCAGCCGGTCCAGCTCCCGCCGGACGGCGTCGGACGGCTTGTGATCGGGAATGGCCCGGGCGACCCGTTCCGGCACCCCGTCCACCGCCGAAAGTTCCTCGGGCGCGGCGGCGAGGACCGCTTCGGCGGTTCCGAAGCGGTCCACCAGCCGCCGGCAAAGCAGATTGCCCACCCCCGGCGCGCTTCGCAGCACGAACCAGGGCAACAGGGCTTTCGCCGACGCCGCGTCCAAACGGAGATTCCGGACGGATCAGGCCTTGCGGCCCGCCGCCTGCCAGGCCAGCAGGATGGGGCTGGCCACGAAGACCGACGAATAGGTTCCGATGAGCACCCCGACGATGAGCGCGAAGGCGAAATCGTTGATGATGCCGCCGCCCAGCACGAAGAGCGCGATCACCACGACCAGGGTCGTCAACGAGGTGAGAATCGTCCGGCTCAGGGTCTCGTTGATGCTTCGATTGATGGTGGTTTCCAGCGGATTTTTGGTGAATTTCCGAAGATTTTCCCGGATGCGGTCAAAGACGATGATGGTGTCGTTGAGCGAATAGCCGATGATCGTCAAAAGCGCCGCCACGATGGGCAGGGAGAACTCCTTGTCGAACAGGGAGAACACGCCCACGGTGATGGTCACGTCGTGGATCAGCGCCACGATGGCGCCCATGGCGTATTTGAGTTCCAAGAACCAAAAAAGGATCAGGCTGACCACCAGCGCCGTGAGAATCAGAAACGGGATGGGCACCCGGACCAGGGAAAAGACGTAGACCGCGCCCATGAGCGCCAGCGCCACCACCCCGCTGACCCCCCATTTCAGCTCGAAACGGCCGGAGATGTAGACGGTGATGAAGAGCAGGGCGTAAAACATGGCGAACAGCGCCTTTTCCCGCAGGTCCTGGCCCACCTGGGGGCCCACCATCTCGATCCGGCGGATTTCCGGCGTTGCCCCGGCGCTGTCCGAGAGCGTGGCGATCAGCCGGTCGTTGAATCCCTCCCCGGTCATCTCGGACATGTCGGTGCGAACCAGATATTCGTGCGCCCCGGGATCGCCGAAGGACTGGATCGAGGAGGCGACGATCCCGATGTCGGCCATTCCCGACCGGATGTCGTCGATGGCCACCGATTGGTCGAACTGGAGCTGGACCACCGTGCCGCCGGAAAAGTCGATGCCGTAGTTGGGACCGCCCTGGACGACGAGGGAAATCAGGGTCAGCAGCAGCAGCGCGGCGGAGACGCCGTAGGCGATCCGTCGCTTGCCGATGATGTCGATGTTGATGTCGGGCTTGATGAACTGCATGGACGACTCCTCCCGGGGCTAAATGCTCAAGGCCCGCACGCGGCGGGTGAGCAGGAGCTGATCGAAGATCATGCGGGTGACGTACAGCGCGGTGAACAGGCTGGAGACGACGCCCAGGCTCAGGGTGACGGCGAACCCCTTGACCGGCCCCGTGCCGAACTGGAAGAGAACCAGGGCCGCGATGAGGGTCGTCACGTTGGCGTCCAGAATCGTCAGGGTGGCCCGGTCGTACCCGGCGTTGACCGCCGCGTGGGGCGTCTTGCCCACGTTGATCTCCTCTCGGATGCGTTCGAAGATGATCACGTTGGCGTCCACCGCCATGCCGATGGTCAGGATGATGCCGGCGATGCCGGGCAGCGTCAGGGTGGCGCCGAAGGCGGCCAGCCCGGCGGCGATGAGCAGAATGTTGAGCACCAGCGCCAGGTCGGCGATGAGGCCGGCCATCTGGTAATAGATCACCATGAAGACGACCACGAGAAGGCCGCCCACCACCATGGACAGGATGCCCTGGCGGATGGAGTCGGCCCCCAGGGACGGCCCCACGGTTCGCTCTTCCAGGATGTTGACCGGAGCGGGCAGGGCGCCGGCCCGGAGGACGATGGCCAGGTCGGTGGCCTCCTCCATGGTGAAATTTCCGGTGACGCGGGCCTCGCCCCCGGAGATGCGCTCCTGGATGACCGGCGCCGAATAGACCCGGTCGTCCAGCACGATGGCCAGCCGTTTGTTGACGTTTTCGGCGGTGATCTGCTCGAAAATTTGGCCGCCCTTGCGGTCGAATTTAATGCTGACGTAGGGCTCGTTGTACTGGGAGTCGATCTGGACCCGGGCGTCGGTGAGGTAGGCCCCGGTCAGCAGGGCGCTTTTCCGGACCAGATAGGGCGTGCGGACCTCCCGGTTGGTTTCCGGATCGGTGCGGACCTGATAGAGCAGCTCGGAGCCGGCGGGAATTTCGCCTTCCTCGGCGGCCCGGGGATCGTTGTCCTCGTCCAGCAGCTTGAAATTGAGCTGGGCGGTTCGGCCGATCAGCTCCTTGGCGCGCTGGGTGTCGCCGACGCCGGGCAACTGGATCAAAATGCGCCGTTCCCCCTGCCGGCGGATGTCCGGTTCGCCGACGCCGAACTGGTCGATCCGGTTCCGGATGGTTTCCAGCGCCTGGGCCGTGGCCAGCCGTTTGATGTCCTCCACCTCGCCGGGAGGCAGGTCCATCCGTACGTTCAAGGCCCCCGTTTCCTCGTCTCGGGAGAGAATTCGAAGATTGGGGAATTCATCGTCGAGGACCTCGTTGAAGGCGTCGATGTTTTCCCGGGCCACGGAGACGGCGATCTGGTCGCCCTCCACCCGCTCCAGGCTGACGTAGCGCACCCGCTCGGCCCGAAGCGCGTCCCGCAGTTCCTGGGAGAGCCGTTCCACCGCGCCGGCCACCGCTTCCTCGGTGTCCACCTCCATCACGAGGTGCATTCCGCCCTGGAGGTCGAGGCCGAGGTTGATCCGGGTGTTCGGCCACATCCCGGGCACGAAGGTCGGCAGGACGTAGATCGCCGCGGTCACGATGACCGCCGCGACAATGCCGATTTTCCACGAAAAGTTTTTCAATGATCCGTCCTTTCAAAAAAGCCGTCGCCACAAAACGGAAAGGCCCGCCCGCGGCGGTCGGCGAGCCGGCCGCGGCCCGGACCCCGGTTCATCGTTGCCATGGTGCGGGATACGATTGGGGCGGAAAAAGAGAGGCGGGCGTTAGGAGTCGGACTTGGACTTCAGGGATTTGGACGCTCCCTCTCCCGGACTGGAGAGCAGGGATGCGACGTAGCCGCGATTCAGCTTCACTTTCACCTTGTCCGAGATTTCCAGCGAGAGGGTCTGGTCGTCCAGGCCGACGATCTGGCCGTGGAGACCGCCGTTGGTCATGATCCGGTCCCCCTTTTTCAGGTTGGCGACCATTTCCCGGTGCTCCTTGGCCTTTTTCTGCTGGGGGCGAATGAGCAGAAAGTAGAAAATCACGAACATCAAAATGAGCGGCACCAGCGAGGCGAAGCCGCCGGCGCCCCCGGCGGGCGAGCCCCCCGTGGGGCCCATGGCGTGGGCGAGGGTAGAAAACAATCCGGTTCCTCCTTGGACGTTGTTTGCGGGACCGTCGCGCCCGCGTGGCGCGCGGCACCGGTGTTGGCTCAATCGGTAAACCGGCGGTCATATACCGGATATGACCGCGTTCGTCAAACCCTTTTCGGAAAAGGGACTTACCCGGCCGGTATCCAGAGCGTCTCGCCGTCGAACCGCAATTCCCGGATGTTCCGCGCGTCAATCCGGCCGAGGAGATCGAAGGCCTCGCTCAGGTTGAAGACGACCACCTTGCTTTCCGGGTGAATCAGGTCCAGGTTGGCGTCCAGCCGTCGTTCCCGCAGGTTGTAGATGTGGACCATGGTTTCCGAAAATTTCAAAATTTTTCCCACGCCGGAACTGGTTCCCCGATCGTCGGGTTCGTCGGCCGCCGGCGTCAGCCGCACGTTCCGATGGCCGAAATACTCCCGCAGAAAGCGGAAGTGAATGTTCCAGATATTGTCCCCGGGCCGGACCACGTAGATGCCGAACAGGGACGATGGATCGTCGGAAAGCACGTCGGCCATGAGCCGGCCTTCCAGCGCGTCGCGCCGGTCGGCCAGTTCGGCGAGCCGTTCCTCCAGGGCCGGGCCGACTTCGGCCGGTTCCGGAAGGGATTCCAGCTCGGCGATCCGGCGCTGGAGGGTTTTGCGCTCCTGAAAGGCGGCCACGGCGTCTCGCAGGCGGGCCCGCTCGGCGGCCAGGGCCCGCAATTCATCGGGATCCACCGGGGCGGCGTCCGAACGAAGTCGGGCTTCAATCTCCCAAAACCGTTGCTCCAGCCGCTCCATGGCCTCGGTCAAAGCCTCGTCGTCCGCCGACGGAACCGGTTTCCCCAAATCGGCCAGCGCTCGCCGCAGCCGTTCGGCCGCTTTTCCCCGCCGGGTCCGAAGCGTCTCGGAACGGGCTTTCGCGGCGGCCGCCGGGTCGGGGGCGTCCAGGATGGTTCGCAGGGCGTCCAACGCCTCCAGGGTTTCCTTGTACCGATGGAATTCGGCCACGGTCCCGGCCAGCGCCTCTTGGCGGCGGGCGTGTTTCGCCAGGCTTTCCGGGTCGGCCTCGGGGTCGGTCAGGGCCCGTTCCAGGGACCAAAACTCCTGCTCGGCGGCCCGAAGCCGGTCGTGGAGCCGCTCCAGCCGGGCGGCCCGCGGCGCCGGAGAGGCGGCGGTTCCGTCCAGGGATTCTTCCAGCACCTCGCCGCTTTCCAGCCGAATGTCCGCCAGAATTTCGGACATGGAGACGGTGTATTCGCCGATCCGGAGGGTTTCGTCCTCCCGCGCGATCATGTCCACGCTGTCCCGCAGGCCCACCTCGGCCTTGCGCCGATCCATCAGCTCCCGAAATCGCTCGTTGTCGGTCTCGTGGCGGAGAACGGGGCGACGGGGCGGGACGGCGGGAGGCGGCGTCGTTTCCGGAAGCGGAGATTCCGCCGTCGGCGGAGCGGAGGACCGATCTCGAATCGACGGAGGATGGGGCGGCCGATGCATCCGCCACAGCCGTTCGCCGCCCAGGAGCAGGGCCAAGAACACCAACAGACCGACGATCGCCGGTCCGCTTCGGGATTTGCGGGGACGGGGGCGTTGGGAATGGGCCATGACGCCGATCCTTTCCGGGCCGCCGGTGCTATTCCAGCACGATATGGTTTTCCGCGGGCCGAAGCGTCGAGTCGGCCTCGATTCGGATGAACAAATCCCGCCGCAGTTCCAGGTCCGCGATTTCCTTTCGCTTTCTGTTCAGCAGGTAGTCGGCGACATCTTTGGGCATCGCGCCGCGCACGGTTTGTCCGGCATTGGCCTTGAGGCTCGTCAGCTGAAGCTTGCGCAGGGCGCTCAGGGCCAGGGTTTCCACCGAGGGCACCAGTCCTTTGCCGCCGCAGTGGGGGCAGGGAATGTAGTTGCCGTATTCGATGGAGGGGCGAATCCGCTGGCGGGACATTTCCAGCAGGCCGAACTTGGAAATGCGGCCCACCTTGGTGCGGGCCTTGTCGGTCTTCACCTGCTCCTTGAGGGTTCGCTCCACCTCAAGCTTGTGCTTGGCGTCGCGCATGTCGATGAAGTCGATGACGACGAGGCCCCCGAGGTCCCGGAGCCGGAGCTGCCGGGCGATCTCCTCGGCCGCCTCCACATTGGTGGACGCGGCGGTCTGCTCGATCGATTTTTTCTGGGTCGCCTTGCCGGAGTTGACGTCGATGGCCACCAGCGCCTCGGTCTGATCGATCACGATGGACCCGCCCGACTTGAGCGGCACCCGGTTTTCGTAGATGGAGGCGATCTGGTTTTCCAGCTCGTGCTTGGTGAACAGGGGTCTGGCGGCCCGGTAATGCTTGACGAGACGGCCGTGCTTGGGCGAAACCACGTTGAGGAAGTCCTTCACCTCCTGAAAAATTCCTTCGTGATCGATCAGAATTTCGGAGACTTCGTTGGTGAAGGAATCCCGGATGGAGCGGAGGGCCAGATTCTGCTCCTTGTAGAGGAGGGCCGGGGCCTTGGCCTCCACGCCCTTCTTGTTGATGTTCTTCCACAGGCGCAGGAGGGACTGAAGGTCCTGGGCGAGGCGGGTCTTGCTGCAATCCACGCCGGCGGTGCGGACGATCAGGCCGAAGCCTTCGGGCACCTTGAGCTTGCCGATGATGTCCTTGAGCCGGACCCGTTCTTTTTCGTCCTCGATCTTGCGGGAGATGCCGATGTTGGCGCTGCCGGGCATCAGCACGACGTAGCGGCCGGGCAGAGAGATGTAGGTGGACAGCATGGCCCCCTTTTTCAGCGCGGGGTCCTTGACCACCTGGACGAGCAACTCCTGTCCCTTCCGGACCAGATTTTTGATGGAGTTGTTGCCCGAGGGGTTGTCCTGATAGTAGTCGGGGTGAATTTCCTGTTTCTGAAGAAAGCCGTGGCGATCGGACCCGTAGTCGATGAACACGCTTTGAAGCGCGGGTTCGACCCGGGTGATGATGCCCTTGTAGATATTGCCGCGGGTGATTTCCTTGGCGGCGCTTTCGATGGTGAATTCTTCGAGTTTGCCCTCTTTGACGATGGCGATTCGGCATTCTTCGGGATCCAGGGCGTTAATCAGAATTTTTTGGCTCATGCGGTTTGTTGGATGTCCTTTTGGAATTCGATGTGAAATCCGATAAGCGTTTCGGTGGTTTGGGCGATGGGTCTCCGGATGGCCCCCGATTCCGGTTTCGCCCCTGGTTCGACCCGGGATCGGCTCGGAGCCCGGGTTCGACTGGTGAATTGGTTTGATTTTATTCCTTTTTTCGATCCGCCCCTTCACCTGAATATGCCATTTTCCGGCGACAAGTCAAATCTTTTATTTCCGGGACCCGCCCGACGGCCGAGGATTTCGGCCGAATATCCACCGAAAACCAAGGAGAAACGGCGCCACGTGAAACTCATTCTCGACAACCGCCTCACCCTTCCGGACCCGCCGGCGGAACTGGCGGCCCACTGCCGGAAAAGTCTCCGGTTCCCCAACCCCCGCTGGGAGGAAAACCGGCGGCTGGGCCGGTGGAACCAGGGCGTGCCCCCAACCCTGACCTTTTACGACGACCTTCCCGGCGGCGGCCTGCGGGCTCCCCGGGGATTCATCCGGACGGTGATTCTCAAATGTCGCCGTCTGGGAATTCCCTGGGAGCTGGAGGACCGCCGCCCCCGGCTCGAACCGGTGGAATTCGGCTTTTCCGGCGAGCTGAAGCCGTTCCAGGAAGCGGCGGTGGCGGCCCTTGCCCCCAAAGAGTTCGGCACCCTGAGCGCCCCCACCGGCGGCGGGAAAACGGTGATCGGGCTGAAGATGATCGCCGAGCGACGACAGCCGGCCCTGGTGGTGGTCCACACCCGGGAACTGGCCCACCAGTGGGTGGCCCGAATCGAGACGTTTCTGGGCATTTCCGAGGCGGAGGTGGGGTTCATCGGCGAAGGTCGGCGAGAGGTCGGCGAACGGATAACGGTGGCTCTGGTCCAGTCGCTTTACAAATGCGCCGAGGAGGTCGCGCCCCGAATCGGCTTTTTGATGGTGGACGAGTGTCATCGGGCGCCCAGCCGCACCTTCACCGACGCGGTTTCCGTCTTCGACTGCCGCTACATGCTGGGCCTCACCGCGACGCCCTGGCGGCGGGACAAGCTCTCCCGGCTGATTTTTCTGCACCTGGGCGACGTTCATTGGAAGGTGGAAAAGGACGCGCTGGAGCGGAAGGGCCACATCGTCCCGGCCGACGTGGTGTTTCGGGAAACCGAATTTCGGCCGTTTCACGATCCCGCCCAGGAATATTCCAAGATGATCGCCGAGCTGGTGGCGGACGACGCCCGCAACCGGATGATCGCCGCCGACATCGCGAAGGAGGCGGAAGAGGGCGACGGCGTCTGCCTGGTGTTGTCGGATCGGAAACATCACTGCGAGACCTTGGTCTCTCTGCTGCGCTTCGCCCACAAGACGCCGGCGGAGCTGCTGACCGGAGACGTGAGTTCGGGGGACCGTCGGGAGATCGTCGATCGGGTCTGCTCCGGGGGCGCGCCGGTGATCGTGGCCACCGGGCAGCTGGTGGGGGAGGGATTCGACTGTCCCAACCTGACCACGCTGTTCATCGCCACGCCGGTGCGCTTCCAGGGGCGGCTGCTGCAATACCTGGGGCGGGTGTTGCGTCCCGCGCCGGGGAAAACCCGGGCCAAGGTCTACGATTACGTGGACATACACGTCGGCCCTCTGGTGGCGGCGGCTCGGGCGCGGCAGCGGGCGTATCGGGGGGAGGAGCTGCGGGAGTGAGGGGAGGGACGGAATCGGAGACGGCTTTGGGAATTCCAGGCGGAAATCGCGTTCCAGTCGGTTTCGTTGGCCTCGATGGAGTCGAATCGGCGTTGACGGAAGCCAATTTGTGGTCTACTTTGTGATCACGTTAACGTGAACCGGCGAACCGCGCCGATGGAGAACGCCCATGCATACCACCCGCATCGTCAAAATCGGAAATTCCCGGGGCATTCGGATTCCCAAGCCGTTTCTGGACCAGCTCGGCCTGGAAAACGAGGTGGAGATGTCCGTGGAAGACGCGGAACTGGTGATCCGCCCCGTCCGGGCCCCGCGCTTCGGATGGGACAACCGGTTCCGGGAAATGGCCGCCGCCGGAGACGACCGGTTGTTGGACGAGGAATCCCTTTCCCTCGGCGAATGGGACGAGACCGAATGGGAGTGGTGACCCGGTTTTTCGTGGTTCCCCGCCGAAGCCTCGTCGATTCCCCCCGTGAGCTTGGCGGACTCGTTTACGGGAATTCCATCGCGCTTGGGATTTTCGCCGGATGAAGCGTTTCGATGTTTACCAGGTGGAGCTGGACCCGACCCGAGGATCGGAAATCCGGAAATCCCGCCCCTGCGTCATCATTTCTCCCGACGAAATGAATCGCCACATCCGCACCGTGATCGTGGCGCCCATGACCTCCCGCCAGAAAGGCTACCCCAGCCGGGTCCGCGTCCGCTTCCAGGGCAAAACCGGTCAGGTGGTGCTGGATCAAATCCGAACCGTGGACAAAAGCCGCCTCGTTCGGAACATGGGAACGCTGACCGATCCCGAAGCGGCCCAGGTCCTGCAAGTGTTGGCGGAGATGTTTGCCTAACGGTTTCCCGCCTTCGCCCCAACCATCTTGCCAATTCCGTCCCCTTTCGCTATATCCATTGAAATTCATCCCCCATTTCAATGATTTCGCTTCCAGCCCCAGGAGGAGCCCATGCCCCGAAGCGCGCCCCCCAATCGGAAGGTGTTGCAGGCCATGAACCGGAAAAACGGCGTGGCGGAGCCGGAGCGGCGGGCGGTGGTGGAACGGTTCCGGGCCGACGGCGGGCCTTCCCTGGACCGGATTTTCGATCAATACGCCGCCTCCATGGACGGGGACGTGCATCCCGCCTGGAACGTTTCGCGGCCGGCGCGTCCCCGGTGCGAAATCGGCCCCCTGCCGGAAAACCCGGACCTGCGGGTGGAGGTGCTCGGCGTCGGCGGCCTTGCCGCCGCCATGAATACGCTCTACCAGGCCCACAAACACCCCGGTCCCTGCGCCCTGATCACCCATCCCCACGATGTTTGGACCTTCGCCGCCTGGACGCTCCATCCCGAGGAGGACATGGACCAGCGGCTGGTGGCGATGTACCGGACGTTTCCCCTTCTGGTGGACGAGCTGCGGGGTTTTGCGGGGCTCCGGCCGGGACCCCATCTGCCGGAATACAAGTCCTTCCGGATCGACTATCCGGCGCTGGCCCGCCTGATGGTCTCGAACCCCGGGGCCTTCGGGAATTTTCTCCGGGTGGCGGGAACCTACGTGTTCCATGAATTTGCCGACCGCTCCCTCCGCTTCGCACACGCCAACCTGGCCCGGAACGGGGCCACCCTCCGGGCGGTTCGGGAAATGGGCCTGATGGGAGATCGACCGGATCGGGATCTGATTCATCCCATGGGCCGCATCGTTTACGAACGACCGGGAGAGCCGACCACGCCCGGGAAGGTTTGGCTGAAACGGAAGTACGGTCTGGACGCCATCGACCTGTCCCCGGAGGCGCTGCGCCGGGCCTACGGCGGCGAGGCGCCGATCATGGCGGAGGTGGCCGCCGGGACGGTTCGCGCGGCGGGCTACGCCGGCGGAAGATTTCTCCCCGGGTTTCGGGAAAACCTGTTTGGCGCGTTGAAGGCGCGGGACGGGGCGGTGTTCGAGGGGGCCGAGGCCCGGGCGGTTCGTCGGGACCCCCGAACCGGCCGTCACGCGGTGATTGCCCGGACGGCGACGGGCGGGACGGTGACGGTGGAGGCGGAACACCTGCTGATGGCCCTGGGGCGGTACGAACGGCTGATCGCCGTGGACGGCGTCAGTGCGCTGTTCGCGGTGCGGACCACCGACCCGGACTACCGGTTGTTTCCCACCGGGATGGGGGAGGGCGGCAACATCCACATCGTTCCGGCGGGGACGGTTCGCGTCCGGGAAGGGGACCACGGCGTCCATTACCATCTGGGCAAGGCCACCAACGGGGCGGTCATGGGCCGACATCCCCTGGCGCCCAAACGGATCGGCCCGGACATCGACTTTTGGATTCACCTGGAGGCGAACCTGCGAAAGCTGCTGCCCCGGGACGGCCGGCTGGTCTGGCTCTACGCCACGGAATGCGGTCGGCCGGTTTCCGCCCGACAGGGGTACACGGTTCGGCCGATCTTCGCGGAAAAAGAGTCGGTTCCGAACGGCCCCGTGAGCCTGGACATTTCCGGCGGCTGCGGCCTGGGCGCCAACACGGCGGTCCTGCCGGACGTGCAGGCCATGTTGGACGCCCGGCGGTCGGGATAACCCGTTCCCGCGCCGCCTACCAGCGGAAGGGCAATTCCTTCAGAAGGACGATTTTTCGGTCGCGCATTTCCACGAAGCCGCCGAACCGCAATTCCTTGAAAATCCGGCTGATCATCTCCCGGGAGGAGCCCACCCGGAAGGCGATGTCCTGGTGCGTCAGCCGCTCGTCGATCACCCGAACCTCGCCTTCGGTTCGGGCCGATTTGTCCAAAAACCGCGCCACCCGGCCGTATACGTCGCGGAACGCCAGATCCTTGATCTGCTCGGTGGCGTTTCGCAGCTTCTCGTTGAGCCCCTTCATCAGGTTGAAGCAGATCTCCGGATTGTCGGCGACGATGTTCCGGAACTGGTCCCGGGGCACCACCAGAAGCCGGCTGGCCATGCCGACCTCCACGTCGGCGCAGCGCGGGGCCCCGTCGATGAAGCTCATTTCGCCGAAATGTTCGCCTGGACCGAACTCGTTCAGCACGATTTGTCGTCCTTCGTCGTCAATGCCCACCACCACCGCCTTCCCCTCGATCACCACGAAGAGGGCCGCGGTTTTCTCCCCCTCCGTGATGATCACCGCGCCCTTGCGGTAGTTCTGCTCCCGGGAAATTTTTGCGATGGCCCTTCGCTCCTCGGCGGTCAGGCCGGAAAACAGGGCGATGTCCGCCAGTTCCTCTTCTTGAATCATCGGATGTCCTTTTTGATTGATCGCGAGGTGAAAAGATCAGCATACTCAAAAAGGCCATCCGGCTCAATTGTGAAATCGTAAGCCATTAGTGTAAATCCACATTCCGGGGACGGGAGCGGCGAGCCGTCTTCTTCGCCCGATCCCCTTTGCAAAAGGGGGAGAAGGCCGATGTCCGAACAATCCGCCAAAGTAGAGTTAGTTGCCAATTAAAATAATGCAGAAAATGCGATTATGGCAATGGGGGAAATTTAACATGTATAATCAAAGTTAATATCCAGTGGTTGACAAGATTGTGGTTGATTGATACTAAAGCTTTTACGAATGGGAAATATCACTTAGCCTTCTTTTTTATTCGTACTAAGATTGAGAATGATGTTTCATTTCGTTTGGCGGATGGGTACCGAAAGCGCTTTCCGGAATTTGCCGCGGCAAATTTCCGGAGGCGCTTTTTTTTGGATTTTTGTCAACCGAGAGGAGGTTTCAAAAAGCAATTTTCACGTGGAACAACCGGAACAGGACCGGGATTGGTTTTTTTTGGCGGTTCTGGACGGTTGGCAATGAGGTTTCGGATGAATGTACTTGGATCGATCGGCTGCTACCCAAAAAATTACGATAGGAATTTGGAATGATGAAGAAAAATGCGTTGCTGTTTTTATTTGCCGTGTTTGTCTGGTTGGTTCCCGCCGCCGCCTTTTCCGGCGTGCAGCTGGGGATGGAGGTGAACCCAAA
>CAYFVR010000090.1:0-16545 GCA_964346545.1 uncultured Desulfobacterales bacterium
ATTTGAACTCGATCAGGATGTCCAGGATGTTGAATCGTCGCATGTCCGGCCGGACGATCATGGTGAGGTCGGCGTACCGGCGGTCCAGTTCGGTTTCGGAGTCCATAATGTAGAGGATGTCGTTGTAGAGGAGGGTCAGAAAGGCGGTTTTCACGGTGAGTTCGTTGGCCCAGCGGTAATCGGGATTGTGAAAGATGGGGAAAACACGATCCTCCACGAAGGCCCGCAACGGTTCCATTTCGCCTTCCTGGTAAAGTTTCTTTGCGGCGAATTTTCCATCGTCCCGCTCCCCCGGTTCCGGCAACAGCATGAGCTGGAGCCGTTCCACGTAGAGCTTTTTCATCGCCAGATTGGGAACCCGCAGGGCGACTTCCCCCGCTTCCGTAAAGCCGGCGATGGTCAGTACGCCGAAGTAGTGGAGGAAGGAGACCATGAAGGTCTGATCTTTGCTCCGGTCGCTCAACATTTCGCGGATTCCGAACCGGTCGGCCGGATTGGAAATTACCACCCGATGGTTTTCCCGCATGAGGTTGAGCAGGAGTTGGCCCCCCTTGGGGATATGGGAAATGTATTCGAGTTTTTCCGCGTCCATGGACAAATTGGAGTCCAACGGATTTCTGGGGTATCGCCCCGTTTCCAACAGGGAATCCAAAAAGAACAGCACCAGCGTGGGGTTGTAGACGGGCGTCTCCGCTTCGGGGGAGAACCGGTAGCCGTTGTACCAGGTTCGCATCATCTCCAGCGCCCCGTCGATTTCGCCGGGTTCCAGGCCGATTGCCGCCGCGGCCGATTCGGCGGCCGTTTGCACCTCCGCTTGGGTAAAGCCGCAAAGGTCGTTGAAAGCCGGCGTCAGGTAGATGTCCTTGGCGATATTGAATCCGCTGGTCATGTCGCTCATGACCACGGGGGAGACGCCGGTAATGAAAATCCGGTCGAACACCGATTCGCTGGTGGCGGATTTGACCGCCTTGAAGAGAGTCCGAAGCGGGCCCTCCTCATAGACCAGCGCTTCGTAACGGGCCTGATTCTCGCGCTGGACGCCCATCAGGATTTCGTTGGCGAAATTGTCGTACTCGTCGATGAGGAGGAAGACGGGAAGGCCGCCGGCCTTGGCGGCGTTGATCAGGGAGCTGATGGAATTGAGCGCGTTGCTGGAATCAATTTCGATCTTGCGGTTCAGGAAATGGCGGTAGGCCTCTTCAAATGCGATCATGGCGGAATTCACATGGTCGTGCAGGGCCCGCTTGACTTCCTGAAGGGTTCCCGACGAATCCACGCAGGAAAAATCCCAGCGGAGGATGAAGTACTGGTTGTGAAGGGGCGTCGGATTCCGGCCCGCGGCCAGCTCCCCGAACAGCGATTCGAATTCCTCGGCTTTGGCGATGTCGTAATAGTTGGCCAGGGTGGACAACAGCAGGCTTTTGCCGAAGCGCCGGGGCCGGATGAAAAGCTGATATTTCCCGCGTTCCAACAGGGGAATCCGGCCGGTCCGGTCTTGGTAGAAATAGCCCTTTCGGACGATCTCCCGGAAATCGCTGATACCGTAGGGGAATTTCATGGACGCCTCTTTTCAAAAACAACGTGGCCCCGCAAAAGGGTTGCCGGGGCCGCGCGTGAAATGGACGGGGTTCGCCCCCGGGCGCGGAGGATTACATCCCCACCTTGAAGAGCTGGTCCGCCTCGGTCACCTGGTTGGCGTGGGGCGTCTGCCGGGTGGGAACCGTTCCCTTTTTGAAGCATTCGAAGATGGTTTTTTCCGTCGCCGGCGAGGGCAGCAGCCCGGTTTCGGCGTCCACTTTGGTGAAGACGATGCCCGGCGGGACCGGGAAGTCCCGAACCGGAAGATTCTCGTGGGCGGCCTTCATGTATTCCAGCCAGATGGGGCCGGCGGCCTTGCCGCCGGTTTCTCTGCGGCCCAGCGGCTTTTCGTGGTCGTGGCCCACCCAGACCCCGGTGACGAAGTCCGGCGTGAAGCCGGCGAACCAGGCGTCGTGGAGGTCGTTGGTGGTGCCGGTCTTTCCCGCCGCGGGTCGTCCGATGGATCGAACCCGCCGGCCGGTTCCCGCCTGGATCACGCTTTCCATCATGCTGGTGATCAGATAGGCGGTTTCCGGCTCGATGGCCTGCACCCGGTCCAGTTCGTAGCTTTCCAGTTCGTTCCCGTCCCGATCCAGAATCCGGGTGATGAACACCGGTTTGACCCGATGGCCGCCGTTGGCGAAGACGGAATAGGCCAGCGTCAGCTCCAGCGGAGAAATCCCCGAGGAACCCAGGGAGATGGACAGGTTTTCGGCCAGGTCCGATTCGATGCCCAGCTTGCGCGCGTACCGGATGGCGTAGTCCACGCCGATGTCGTCCAGGATGTTGATGGTGGACAGATTCCGGGACTTGGCCAGGGCGATCCGCATCAAATTGGGGCCGTGGAATTGGCGATCGTAGTTGCGCGGCTTCCAATTCATCCGGGCGTTGCGATAGACGAAGGCGTTGTCCATCACCACCGTGGCCGGCGTGTAGCCGTGGTCCAGGGCCGCCGCGTAAATAATGGGCTTGAACGCCGACCCCGGCTGGCGCTTGGCCTGCACGGCCCGGTTGAACTGGCTGGTTTTGTAATCGTCGCCGCCCACCATGGCCCGGACGAAACCGGTTTCCCCCTCGATGGAAACCAGCGCCCCCTGAACTTCGGGCGGCTGTTCCAAGGCCAGCGTCCAGGCCCCGTCCTCCTCGGGTTTTTCCACGAGGCGAACTTCGATCAGATCGCCGGGTTTCAGCAGGGTTTCGGCCTTTACGTCTTTTTTTCCGCGAAGCGCCCACTTCAGCGACGAGAAAGGGAGGCGGGCCGTTCCTCCGCCCAGCTGGACCGCATAGGCGGATTCCGTCGTTCCCGAGACCACGCCCCGGACGATGGTCCCGGCCGCCGGGGAATCCCATTCCGCCTTGAGGACGGCGATGGTTTGGGACGCCGCGTCCGGCCGGATGGTCTCCAGCGGACCCCGGTAGCCTTCGTGACGCTTGTCCAGCTCCCGAAGCCCGTCGTTCAACGCTCGGCGGGCGGCTCGCTGAAGCTCCACGTCCACGGCCGTGTGGATTTCCAGCCCCTGGTTGTACAGGGCGTCCTCGCCGTAGGCTTCTTTCACGTATCGGCGGACATGCTCGGTGTAGTAGGGCGTCGTTTCCTGAAACCAGTTGTGGCGTTTGGCCAGGACCAGCGGCTTTTGGGCCGCCGCCTCCGCTTCCGCCTCGGTGACGTGGCCCTTTTCGGCCATCTGGCCCAGCACGTATTTTCTCCGGGCCAAGGCCTTTTCGGGATTCCGGATGGGGCTGTATTCGCTGGGGGCCTGGGGCAGCCCGGCGATGAGGGCGCACTGATCCAGAGTCAGCTCGTCCGCCGAAACGCCGAAGTAGTTCTGGGCCGCCGCTTCCACCCCGTAGGCGCCGTGGCCCAGGTAGATCTGATTCAGGTAGAGGTAGAGGATCTCCTCCTTGCTGAACGCCTTGTCGATGCGGTAGGCCAGGATCGCCTCCCGGAATTTCCGGGACCATTTCCGCTCCGGCGTCAGCAGAAAGGATTTGGTGACCTGCTGGGTGATGGTGCTGCCGCCCTGGACCACGGCGCCGGCCTCCAAATTTTTCAGGGCCGCGCGAAAAATGCCGGCGAAATCCAGCCCCCGGTGTTCGAAAAACCGGGCGTCCTCCGCCGCCACGAAGGCGTCGATGAGCCGGGGCGTCATCTTCTCCAGCGGCGCCACGATTCGCCGTTCCTTGTAAAATTCCCCGATTTTGGTCCCGTCCGCCGCGTGCACCGTGGTGATCGTCGGGGGGCGATAGTCGGTCAGGGATTCGATGCGGGGCAGATCTTTGCTGTAATGGCGATAGACGCCAACCGCGACGCCGACGGCGACGAGGACCAGAAGCAGGCCGGCGGCGGCGGACCAGAGCATCCACTTGAGCGGGCCCCGCCACCGGCCGCCGGCTTCGGCGCGGCCCGGCCGGGTTCGGATTTTTCGGTTGCGGGGTCGTTTTTTTCGAGGGTCGGGGGTCCGAGGGGTGAAAGGCATGATTCGGGTCACCTTGAGGCGGAAGCGTCGCCCGATTTTTCGGGGAAACGGCTTCGGAAAAAGTGTTTGACTTTGACCCCTGCCGGGGTTACAGATATCGATTTTGGTTTCAAAGAAAAAGAGAAGCGCCCGCCGGGCGCGCCATCCGGGACGGGAATGCCGAAGGATTCCGTCGGGGAACGGCCGGTTCCGGTTCGAGACGTCCGCGGCCTCCGTTTCTTGGCGGGGCCATCGTTTCCCGCTTTTCGCGCGGGGCGAAATCCCGAGCTTCGCGGCGGGGGGCGTTCGAATCGGCTGGAACAAAAGAGGCGGAATTGTAATCCGTTTTCGACGGATGTGCAACGTTAAAGGGGCGGCGAACGTCAAAAATCGCCGCCGGAAGTGGAAAGTTACACAAAATGGTGACCCTCGATTTTGAAAAAATGGGCGGGCTGGTGCCGGCCGTGACCCAGGATTACGAAACCGGCGAAGTGCTGATGCTCGCCTTCATGAACCCCGCCGCGTGGGAAGAAACCCAACGCGGCGGGCTCGCGACCTATTACAGCCGGACGCGCGACGCCCTGTGGACCAAGGGGAAAACCTCCGGCAACGTGCAAAAGGTTCGGGAGATCCGGATCGACTGCGACAACGACACCGTGCTGCTCCGGGTCGAACAGGTGGGCGGCGCCGCCTGCCACACCGGCCATCGGAGCTGTTTTTATCGCATCGTCGAAAACGGCGAGACCCGGGAGACGGGAACGCCGGTGTTCGACCCCGAGGAGGTGTACGGCAAATGAGCGAGAAGTTGAAACTGGGCGTTCCCAAGGGCAGCCTTCAGAACGCCACCATCGAATTGTTCCGCCGCTCCGGCTGGAAGATCAACGTCAACGGACGGAGCTATTTCCCCGAGATCAACGACGACGAAATCGATTGCGCCATCTGTCGCGCCCAGGAAATGTCCCGGTACGTGGAAAACGGCACCCTGGACGCGGGGCTCACCGGCAAGGACTGGATCGCCGAAAACGTCTCCGACGTGCACGTGGTGACCGATCTGGTCTATTCCAAGGTCAGCGCCCGTCCGGCCCGCTGGGTGCTGGCGGTTCCCTACGACTCTCCGGTGAAAAGTCTGGAAGACCTCAAGGGGAAAAAGGTGGCCACCGAGCTGGTGGAATTCACCAAGCGCTATTTCGCCCAGCGCAACATCGACGTGCAGGTGGAATTTTCCTGGGGCGCCACCGAGGCCAAGGTGGTTTCCGGGCTGGCCGACGCCATCGTGGAGGTCACCGAGACCGAGACCACCATCCGGGCCCACGGGCTGCGGATCATCCACGAGCTGATGCAGACCAACACCCGGCTCATCGTCAACCACGAGGCCTGGGCCGTGCCCGCCAAGCGCAAGAAGGTGGAGCAGATCGCGCTGTTGCTCCAGGGGGCGCTTTTGGGCGACAAGATGGTCGGGGTCAAAATGAACGTGCCCGAAGACCGGCTGGAGGCGGTGATCGCCCTGCTGCCCAGCCTCAACGCGCCCACCATCGCCAAGCTGCACAACTCCACCTGGGTCTCGGTGGAGTCGGTGGTCTACAACAACGAGGTGCGGGATCTCATCCCCCTGCTGCTCCAGAAGGGCGCCGAGGGCATCATCGAATATCCCCTCAACAAGGTGATCTGAACCGGTTGAGAGGGGGCGGCGTCGGGGCCGGCGGTCCATCGCCCCGGTCCCGGCGCCCGCCCATGGAATCCGCCCGGGCCGTTCTCTTTGGAATTCGGTAAGAATCCCGCCATAATCCGGATCGGAGCGGCGTTGCCATTGCGCCCCCGTTCCAGGAAATTTCGGCGGTTGATTTCGCGGCGGGTTGTAACTCCGGACGCGAACGGAGAAATGGAGGCATCATGATCGCGCGACGGGTGGAACCCATCACTTCCTTTATCGTGATGGACGTGCTGGAACGGGCCGGCGAGATGGAGCGAAGCGGGATCGACGTGATTCACCTGGAAGTGGGGGAGCCCGATTTCGACACTCCGGCGTGCGTCAAGGCCGCCTGCTGCGAGGCACTGGACGGCGGCCACACCCATTACACCCACAGTCTGGGGATGATCGAGTTGCGGGAGGGCATCGCCGACCACTACCGGCGAACCTACGGCGTCAACGTCGATGCCGGGCAGGTGGTGGTGGGGGCGGGCACGTCGCCGCTGATGTTCGCTTTGTTCGGCGTCCTCCTGAATCCGGGCGACGAGGTGATCCTCTCCGACCCCGGATACGCCTGCTATCCCAATTTCATCCGCTACGCCGAGGGGGTGCCGGTGCCGGTGCCGGTCCACGAGGCCGACGCTTTCCAGTTCCGGCCCGAAGCCATCCGGGAGCGGCTGACCGAGCGGACCCGGGCCATTTTCATCAATTCCCCCAGCAATCCCACCGGGAACCTGCTGGAGTCCGACCGGATGAAGGCCATCGCCGAAATGGCTCGGCCCGAGGGCCCCTTCGTCGTCTCCGACGAGATTTACCACGGCCTGGTCTACGAAGGCCGGGAGCGTTCCATGTTGGAATTCAACCCCGACGCCTTCGTCTTCAACGGCTTCTCCAAGCTGCACGCCATGACCGGTCTTCGGCTGGGCTACCTCATCGCGCCCGAGCCCTTCATCCGGCCGCTCCAGAAGATCGTCCAGAATTTCTTCATTTCCGCCAACGCCATGGTCCAGCGGGCCGGACTCGCCGCCCTGACCGAGGCGGACGCGGACATCGCCCGGATGAAGGAGACCTACGACGAGCGGCGCAAGTTCATGGTTCGCCGCCTGCGGGAGATGGGCTTCGGCATCACCGTGGAACCCACCGGCGCGTTTTACGTCTTCGCCAACGCCAAAAAATTCTCCGTCGATTCCTACCGGTTCGCCTTCGACATCCTGGAAAAGGCCCACGTGGGCGTGACGCCGGGGATCGATTTTGGCGAAAACGGCGAGGGGTACATCCGCTTTTCCTACGCCAATTCCATGGAAAACATCGCCGAGGGGCTGGACCGGATCGAACGCTACCTCCGGGAGCGCGCCTGAATGGCGCGCCGGGGGCGGCCATGAAAATTCTCTCCGCGGAATTCGTCACCAGCGCCACCGCGCCCAAGGGCTATCCGCCGCCGCGCCTGCCGGAGATCGCCTTCGCGGGCCGTTCCAACGTGGGGAAGTCCTCGCTCATCAATGTCCTGGTCAACCGAAAGCGGCTGGTGAAAACCAGCCGGACGCCGGGCCGGACCCAGCTCATCAATTTTTTCGACGTCAACGACCGGTTCACCTTCGTGGATCTGCCCGGCTACGGCTACGCCAAGGTGCCGGAAGCGATTCGTCGGAAATGGGGACCGATGATCGAGACCTACCTGGGCGGCCGGGAAACCCTCCGCGGGGTGGTGCTGCTGCTGGACATCCGCCGCACCCCGGGAACCGAGGAAATCGATCTGATCCACTGGCTCAACGCCCATGGGCTGCCCGCCCTGCTGGTGGCCACCAAGGTGGACAAGCTCTCCCGCTCGAAGCAGAACCATCAACTCGCCAAAATCGGCGAGGTCCTGGGCGTCTCGGAAAAGGACGTGCAACGGTTTTCGGCCCAGACCCGCCAGGGCCGGGATCTTGTTTGGGAGCGGATCGCCGAGCTGGCCGCGCCGCCGGAAGAGGAAATCGCGTCGGACCCGGGGGAACCGTCGGAGGGAGATCGTGACTGACGCCGCAAGAGATTCGGGGACGCCCCCGACGGAAGGGTTCCGCTCCGGCTTCGTGCTGATTCTCGGCGCGCCCAACGTGGGAAAATCGACCCTGCTCAACCATGTGCTGGGCGAGAAAATCTCCATCACTTCCAAAAAGGCGCAGACCACCCGCAACCGGGTGCTGGGGGTTCTGCACCGGCCGGGAACCCAGTTCGTCTTCCTGGACACGCCCGGCGTTCACCCCGCCGAAAAGGAGCTGAACGTCCGCATGGTGGACGTGGCCCTGGGCGCCATGGCCGACGCCGACGTCATCCTGTTCATGCTGGACCTGACCCATTCCGCCCCGGAATCGGAAGCCTTGGTGGCCCGGCGGCTGGAAAACCAGAAAAAGCCGGTGGTGCTCGCCTTGAACAAGGTGGACGCCGTGGCCAAGGAGCGGGTGCTCCCGGCGATCGACCGCTGGCGAACCGCCCGCGATTTCGCGGCGGTGGTCCCGGTTTCCGCCAAAACCGGGGTGCAGGTGGACGTGCTGCTGGACGAAATGGCGGCGTTGCTGCCCGAGGGGCCGCCCTATTTTCCCGAAGACGCCCTCACCGACATGCCCGAGCGGTTCATCGTGGCCGAAATGGTGCGGGAAAAGGTCTTCCGGCTCACCGGGGAGGAAATTCCCTACGCCGCCGCCGTGACCGTGGACGCCTTCGACGAAAGCGATCCGGCCCTCATCCGGATCGACGCCACCATCCATGTGGAGCGCGGTTCCCAGAAGGGCATGGTCATCGGCAAGGGCGGCAAGAAGCTGGGCCAGATCGGCGAGGCGGCCCGGGCGGACATCGAGCGGATGCTGGGCGCGCGGGTTTTCCTCAAGCTGTTCGTGCGGGTCCAGAAAAACTGGAGCCGCGACACGAAAGCCCTCCGCCGGTTTGGTTACGAATAGGGCGGGCGGACGCCTTTCGCCCCGCGTCGCTTTTCCCGTCTTCCCTCCGCCGATCGCCTTTCCCGGCCGATTCGGCCCGTGAAATGAGACATGGTTCACGGAATCTCCGTGAATTTCGGAATAAAACGGCTTCCGGCCGTCGTCGTCGCCATGATCCTTTCCTATCATCCCATGTATGTCGGCAATGAAAACCGGTTGTGCGCCGGGCGCGATCCGGGGCCGGAAGACCGGGCGGCCATGGAACGGGCCGCCGCGATCATTCTGCCCCAGGGATGCCGGGAACCGCTGTATCGGATGGCCGCGGGAATATGCCCTCACGTTTTTCCCGACTACGCGGCCCGGTTCCGGTATCCGGGAAAGATCGGCCAGGTCCGGCTGTTCCGGAACCAAGGCGCGCCCCATCCCGAAACGACGGCCTTTTCCTCCGCGGCCGATTTTCGGGATCGTTGCTCAAGCGGTCGATGTCGTTCCCCCGGCGGCTTTCCCGCCGTCTTCAAGCTGGACGGCGGCGGAGAGGGAGAAAACGTCCGGCGGCTGGACGGCCCCGACGACCTGAAAACGGCCGTGGAGGCCGCCGAAAGGGCCGAGCGGAACGGGCGGCCCGGGTTTTTGATTCAGCGATGGGTGCCCGGTGGAAATCGAACCCTCCGAGTGGCGGTGATCGGGGACACCCTCCGATCCTACTGGCGGGTGCAGGACGATCCCACGGAATTCCTCGCCGGGCTGGCCGGCGGCGGCCGAATCGACCCCGCCGGACTTCCCGAAACCCAGGCCGTCGGGCGGGGGGCGGTGGCCGCTTTTTGCCGGAAAACCGGAATCAACTTGGCCGGTTTCGATCTGCTCTTCGAAAACGGGCAACCGCTGTTTCTGGAAATCAACTATTTTTTCGGCCGCAAGGGGCTGGGCGATTCGGCGGGGTTTTACCCGCTCCTCATCGACGCCATCGACCACTGGCTTCGGGACCGGGGCCTGACCCCGGCCTTTCAGCACGACGTGGATTTTTAGGCGATTGGCGGGAATTTCCCTGATCGTCGTGGTCCGCCCCGGCCCGGCGAAAAGGAGGAGCCCATGAACGGATTCGGTTCGGACCCGGACGAGGCGGTTCTTCGGCGGGAGCGGCACAAGGCCCGGGAACTTCGGGCGTCCCAGTGGTGGAAGCGTCAATGCGCCAAAGGGCGTTGCCAGTATTGCGGAAGAGCGACCCCGGCGGGGGAGCTGACCATGGACCACATCGTTCCCCTGGCCCGGGGCGGTCGCTCCACCCGGGGCAACGTGGCCCCCTGCTGCAAGGAATGCAACACCCGAAAGAAAAGCATGTTGCCCATGGAGTGGGAAGCCTATCTGGACACGCTCCGAAAATCGGACGATTTTCAATAGCCGGATTTGGCATTTTGGGAAAATGGCACTATATTTTTGCCTTTCAACCGATCGGACGAGAACGGAAACGCGAAATCCTTCCCGGGATTCCCTTTCCGGCGGGCGTCGCCGGAGGCGGGACCCGGGCCAAACCAAGAGGGGTGAATGATGCGGTGGAATCACGGATGGTTCTGGAAAGTTTTTTGGATGGGGCTCGCGGCGCTGGCGATGGGATGCGCCTCGCCGGACATGGGGCCGATCACCCGGCAGATCGCCAGCGTGGAGACGATGATTCAGCAGGCCCGACAGGCCCGGGCCGAGAAGCACGCGCCGCTGGAGTTGAAGCGGGCGGAGGAGAAGCTGACCGCCGCCAAGCGGGCCGCGGAGGAAAAGAAGGTGGAGCGGGCCGCCATGCTGGCCGAGGAGGCCATGGCCGAGGCCCGGCTGGCGGGGGCCAAGGCCGAGGCCGACCGGGCCAAGGACCGGGTGGCCGACGAGGAGAAGGACGTGGAGACGCTGCGGGACGAAATCGACCGGGCGCAAAAGGTAAAATAGACGCCCAAACGGAGGAGGGGACATGCGCGTGACGAGAGGGAAGTCCGGGGCGGGAATGGCGTTGTTTGGAATTTTGCTTGCATTTATGGTCGGTTGCGCCTCCGCGCCGACGCCGACGCCGGCGCTGGAGCAGGCGCGAACGGCGTTTTCCCGGGCCAAGGCCCAAGGGGTGGGGGAACTGGCGCCGGTGGAGCTGGACGAGGCGTCCAAGGCGCTGAACCGGGCGGAAACCGCCGAAACCCCGGAGGCCATGAATCGGCAGGCCAATCTGGCCCGAAAGCAGATCGAATACGCCGTGGCGATCGCCGATCAGAACCGGGCCGAAAACCGGCTGGAAGAGCTGAAGGAGGTAAAGCAGCGGGTGTTGCTGGATACCCGGGAGGCCCAGGTGGAGCAGGCCCGCCAGGAGGCCGAGACCCGGGCCCGGGAAGCCGAACGAAAAGCGCGCGAGGCCGAAATGGCCCGCCAACAGGCGGAATCGGCCCGGGAGCAGGCGGAATCCGCGAAGGCCCAGG
This sequence comes from uncultured Desulfobacterales bacterium, assembly GCA_964346545.1. Classification (GTDB taxonomy): domain Bacteria; phylum Desulfobacterota; class Desulfobacteria; order Desulfobacterales; family Desulfococcaceae; genus CAYFVR01. The sequence goes on from CAYFVR010000090.1 coordinate 11,081, forward strand.
CGGAAGCCGCCCGGCAAGAGGCCGAGGAGGCCCGCCGGGAAGCCGAAGCCCTCAAGCGTCAGTTGAGCGAGCTTGCGGCCAAGCAGACCGACCGGGGCCTGGTTTTGACCCTGGGCGACGTGCTCTTTGAAACCGGCAAGGCCGAGCTGATGGCCGGCGCGGCCCGGAGCATCGACAAGCTGGCCGAATTTTTGCGCGAAAACCCCGAACGGTCGGTTCTCGTGGAGGGCCATACCGACAGCACCGGCGGGGAGTCCTTCAACCTGTCCCTCAGCCGGCGGCGGGCCGACGCGGTGCGCGGCGCCATCATGGCCCGGGGAATTGGCCCTCGGCGGGTTTTGGCCCGGGGCTACGGTCAACAATATCCCGTGGCCAACAACGACACGGCGGCCGGACGACAGCAGAATCGCCGCGTGGAGATCGTGGTGCTGGACGAGGGCGTCGATCCCGGAGAAATGTTCCGATAGTTTTTCCGCGTTTCCCGAACGACAATCCGGATGAATGTCCACGGCGCGGCGGCGGTTCCCGGGAATCGTCGCCGCGCCGTTGCGAGAAGGGGATGGAGGCCGGCCGGTGGGCGATCTGCGGATCGAGGGGATCACGATACAGGGCGGCGGCCCGTTCCACCTTCGGGCCAAGGCGGGCGAATGCGTGGGGCTCACCGGCCCTTCCGGATCGGGAAAGTCCCTTTTCCTCCGCGCCGTGGCCGATCTGGACCCCCATGACGGCCGCGTGACGCTGGACGAGGTGGCGGCCGAAACGATTCCCGGCCACCAGTGGCGGCGTCGGGTGGGCCTCTTGCCGGCCGAAAGCCGGTGGTGGGCCGACCGGGTGGGCGACCATTTCGAAACCACCGACGAACGCTGGCTGGCGGAAATGGGATTCGATCCGAAGGCGATGGATTGGACCGTTTCCCGCCTTTCCAGCGGAGAGCGGCAGCGGCTGGGGCTGCTCCGGCTGTTTTCCGTCCGTCCCCGGGCGCTGCTGCTGGACGAGCCCACCGCCAACCTGGACGGCGACAACGTGCGGCGGGCGGAACGGGTCATCGCCGAGTACCGGCGGATGTTCGCGCCCCCGGTGCTGTGGGTGAGTCACGATCTGGAACAAATTCGGCGCGTCGCCGACCGACACCTGCGGCTGACTCGGGAGGGATTCCGGGAAACCGATTCGGCCGGGGCCGACCCCTCCGGCGCGGCGGGAAAATAAATGGACGTCATCTCTCTGACGCCGCTGGACCTGGCCGTCGCCGGCGGCCTGGTGATCGCCGCGGCGCTGATTTCCCTGCCCCTGCGGCTGGGGCTCGCGGCCCAGTTGCTGGTGGCCGGTCTGCGAACCGCCCTTCAGCTGAGCCTTGTCGGCTTCGTGCTGGAGGCGCTGTTTCAAAACGTCCATCCCGGCTGGATGGCCCTGGTGGCGTCGGTCATGCTGGGGGTCGCCGGGGTGGAGGTGGCCAACCGGCAGAAGCGGGGGTTGGCCGGCTGGTGGGGCTTCGGCATCGGCACCTTCGCCATGCTGATCACCTCCTTTTCCATCACCTTTCTGGCTCTGACCGCCATCATCGGCGTGGCGCCCTGGTACGAACCCCAGTACGCCATTCCGCTGCTGGGGCTGATGCTCGGCAACACCATGAGCGGCGTGGCCATCGGGATGGAGCGGCTGACCGAATCGGCCTGGGAACAGCGGGACGTGATCGAGGCCCGATTGACGATGGGCCACTCCTGGTCCCAGGCGGTGGAGGCGGTTCGTCGAAACGCGGCTCGAAGCGGCATGATTCCCATCATCAACACCATGAGCGTGGTGGGGCTCGTCAAGCTTCCCGGAATGATGACCGGCCAGATCCTCTCGGGCGCTCCGCCGCTGGAGGCGGTGAAATACCAGATTCTCATCATGTTTTTGCTGGCCGCCGGCACCGGCTTCGGCACCATCTGCGCGGTCTGGCTGGGGGCCCGCCGGCTTTTCGACGATCGTCAGCGGCTCCGGATCGACCGGCTGGGGGGCCAATCCGCTTGACAGGAATCATGGGTCATCATAACTTTCGAAATAAAAAAATCTCGGTTCGCTCCCGGAGAAACGTCTTTGGGAGCGGACCTTCTATGGGAGTGTCGGCATGTCGAACAAAGACTATTACCAGATTCTGGGCGTGGACAAAAGCGCCTCCGACGAGCAAATCAAAAAGGCCTACCGCAAGCTGGCCATGAAATACCACCCGGATCACACCAAGGGAAACAAGGCCGACGAAGACCGGTTCAAGGAAATCAGCGAGGCCTACGCGGTGCTCAGCGACAAGGAAAAACGGAAACAGTACGACACCTTCGGATCCTCCGATTTTCAGCAACGCTATTCCCAGGAAGACATCTTCAAGGGCTTCGATTTTTCCAGCATCTTCGAAGATCTGGGCTTTGGCGGCGCGTTCTCCTTCGGGGGGGGGCGAGGCGGCGCGACCCGGTTTTCCTTTGGCGGCGGCGGACCTTCCGGCTTCGGCGGGCGACGGCGTCCCCAGCAGGCGGCCAAAGGCTCCGATCTGGTGTACGAAATGCCGTTGACCCTGCAAGAGGTGGCCTCCGGCGTCACAAAAACCGTGAGCTTCACCCATGAGGGCAAATCGGAAAACCTTTCGGTCAAAATTCCCAAGGGGATGACCCACGGCAAAAAAATCCGGCTGGCGGGGAAAGGGCAGCCCAGCCCGCTGGGCGGCGGCTCCGGAGATCTCTTCATCAAGGCCAAGGTGCTGCCCGATTCCACCTTCGCCGCCGACGGCCACGACCTGACCGTGGTGCGGGAAATCCGGCTGACCGAGGCGTTGTTGGGCGGAAACGTGACCGTGCCCACCCTGTCGGGCAAGGAGCTGAGCCTGAAGATTCCGCCGGGCACCCGGCACAAAACCCGGATGCGGCTGGCCGGCCACGGCCTGCCCCGAATGAAGGACGATGGCGCCGGGGACCTGTACGTGACGATCCACGTGGCCATGCCGGCCAGCCTGGACGAGAGGCAGAAAGAGCTGGTGGAGGCGCTGGCCGAGACCGGCCTTTAGCCACGACACCGTTCATTTTGGCGAAAATTTATAGGGACGAATTGCATTCGCCCTCGGACAATCCGGCCCATTCGTCCTTTGGAAATCCCAAAGTGAACGGTATTGCCGTTAGCCATCAAATGCATTGACAGGTCAGGGGCGGCATTGTATTTTTGAATTTGGTAGAAGCCCCTTATTTAATATGATTTACCGATGCCGCCCCAGAGCTTATGCCAGAATTCATACCGGTTCTCCAACAGCAGGAAATTGGCGGTCTCGTGGCCGAAATCGCCCGCGAAATCTCCGACGACTATCGGGACCGCGACCTCGTCCTTCTCGGCGTTCTCAAAGGCGCCTTCATCTTTCTCTCCGACCTGGTTCGCCATCTGAGCATCCCGGCCCACGTGGAATTTCTTCGAACCGCCAGCTATGGCGACGGCATGTCCTCCTCCGGAACCGTCCGCCTGCTCATGGAACCTCAAATCGACCTCGTCGGGCGCGACGCGCTGCTGGTGGAAGACATCGTCGACAGCGGGCTGACCCTGCGGTTCCTGATCGACTATCTGAAGGGGGCCGGCGCCCGGAGCGTGAAGGTCTGCACCCTGATCGACAAGCGGGAGCGGCGGTCGGTCGAGGTTCCGGTGGATTACGCCTGCCACCGCGTATCCGAGGGGTTTCTGGTGGGCTACGGCCTGGACTACGCGGAATCCTATCGGGGCCTGCCGGGGATATACCACCTCAAATTATAAAACCATTGGATAGACGCTCATGATCATTGCCTGCCAAAAGTGCAATGCCCGTTTCAAGCTGGATGACAAGCTGCTGAAACCCCACGGCACAAAGGTGCGCTGCGCCAAGTGCAAAGAGGTTTTCGTCGTCCATCCGCCGGCGCCGCCGGAGGCGACCGGGGCGTCCACCGCAGGCGAGTTCGTCCCCCCGACCTCCGATTCGGATTTTTCGGAGCTGGACGACCTTTTCGGCGACGGCGACGCGATGCCGGCGACCGGAGGAGGGGAATTCGGCGGCGACGCCGACGGTCTGGACGATCCGGACGCCGGCCTGATGCTCCGCCCCGACGCCGACGGTTCCGACGAGGCGAGAGAAGACGCCGAGTTCGGGGAGTTGGACCGGCTGATGGACGAGGGCGGCGGCGACGAGGACGACGACGCCAGTGACCTTTTCGGCATCGACGAAATGTTGGGAACCGACAAGGCGGACGGCGAAGACGAAAAAGGGCTGGACGAGCTGGCCGCGGAGATGAAGCTGGATCCGGAGTCCGACGTGGAGGAGGAAGAGGAGGACTACGAATCGGACGTGGAGTTCGACGAAACCGACGAATTTTCCAAATACGGGACCCTGGAATTCAACGTCTCCGACATGTACAAAACCCTCGGCATCGAGGTGGAGTCCAAAGTTGACACCGACCGGGAGCTTTCCGAGCTGGAAAAGGCCCTGGATTCCGAGGACGCGGGCGATCTGGATCTTTCCGGCATCGACGAGATGATCGATATGGAGGGCGCCGATTTCGCGGCCGAAGCCGCCGAGGAGGACGAGGTCCCGGGCATGGACGCCTCCCTGGACATGTCCGATCTGGACGAAATGCTGCTGGAAGACGACGGCGAGGCCGAATCCGGAGACTTGTCCGAAGGGCTTGAGCTGGATTTTGAAGATGACGATTCCGAAGCGGAAGACGTCAACGCGGCCACCGAAATTTTCAACATCAACGACCTGGAACTGCCCGCGGAATCCGGCGCGGAAACCCCGGATTCCGGCGAACTCTTGCTGACGCCCGACGAAGAGGATGACGAAGACGACGAAATCAACGCCAGCACCGAAGTCTTCAACATCAACGACATCGACGATCTGGACCTGGGGTTGGGAAAGAAAACGCCGGCTTCCGGCGACGGCGAAATCGAGGGCGAAACGCTTTTGCTGGAGTCGGACGAAGAGGATGCCGATTCCGATGTGTCCGAATTGCTGCTGGAGCCCGATTTGGGCGCGGAGGGCATGGAAGGCGCGGAATCGGTGGCGAGCGACGGCCTGGATGACGACATCGGGTTTTCGCTGGCCCCCGACGAGGACATGGGGGACGAGGCCCCCATCCCGGCGGCGGACGAGGCGTTGGAAACCGACTTGGATTTGGTGTTTCGGCCCGACGACGAAGGCGGCGACGCGGACGCCGATCTGGCCCTGACGCCGGACGACGCCGGCGACGCGGAGGACTTGGCCTTCGACCTGGACCTGGAAGACGGGGACGCCCCCGTCGAGGCGGAGGTATCCCCCTCCGCGGACGACGGGATGGAAGACCTGGATTTTGGTCTCGACGAGGACATGGGCGCGCTGGAAATGGACGAGGAGCCGGCGGTCGAAGCGCCGCCGGTTTCCGACGAGGACGACATGGACCTCGACCTGGACCTGGACGAGGACATGGGCGCGCTGGAAATGGGCGAGGAGC
>CAYFVR010000091.1:0-16476 GCA_964346545.1 uncultured Desulfobacterales bacterium
GGGAAACGGCGGCGCCCACGATCGGGTTTTCCCGGCGGGGAGGGGCCGGGTGGATCGCCCCCCCCCCCTCGGGCGGGCCCCGCCACAACGCGGCCCGTTCCTTGTCGGAAACGCCGCTCTCGAAACCGGTGGCTCCGCAATCCTCGCACAGCTCCCGGGCCAGGGCGGCGGTTTCGGAAAGCGCCGATTCGCTCACGCCGTGGAATTCGCAGAACAGCGACGGCACTTCGGGCAGCCCCAGCCCCTTTTCCCGGTTCATCAGGCCGATGAGCCCCTCGGTCAGCAGCTCCAGGGCCGCCACGTCCAGCCCCGCGCCGATGAGCACCGCCACCGCCTCGGAGGCGTCGCTCAGGTTTTCAAACCGGGTCACCGTGGCCAAATGATGGGCCGGAATGCCGGTGAGCCGCAGCGTCGCCTCGGTCACCACGCCCAGGGTCCCCTCGGAGCCGACGAAGAGCCGGGGCAGATCGTAGCCGGAGGAAGACTTCCGGGCCCGGCAGCCGATCCGGATCACCTCGCCGTCGGGCAGGACCACGGTCATCCGCATGACGTATTCCCGCGTCGCGCCGTACTTGACCGTCTGCACGCCGGAGGCGTTGTTGGCGATCATTCCGCCGATGGTGGCGTCCGCCCCCGGGTCCACCGGGAAGAACAGGCCATGTTGCCCGGCCTCCCGGTTCAGGCTTTTGCGCAGCACCCCGGGCTGAACGTCGGCCTGCAAATCGCCGGGCCGGATGTCGAGAATCCGGTCCATCTGGGTAAAATCCATCACCAGCCCCCCGGCGGTGGGCACCGGATTGCCCTCGGTGCTCGTCCCCGCGCCCCAGGGCGTCACCGGCACGTCGTTGGCGTAGGTCCAGCGGAGAATGGCGGAGACCTCTTCCGTGGTCTTGGGGAAGATGATCCCCGCCGGCAGCGCGCCGCGATGGGGCGAGATGTCGTGCAGATGCAGTTCCCGGGCCGACTGGCCGGTGGTGAAACGATCGGCGGAAACGAAGCCGGAAAGGGCCGCGATTTGTTCGGGCGAAAAATTGTCCAAAGATGATTCCTCCAATGGCCGTCGGCCGAATCAATTCAACCGCACCGTAATGTAATACCCCTGGGTTCCGCGAACCAGCAGAATCACCACGGAACGTTTGTTGCGGTAGCGGGCCACGGCCCGTTCAAATTCGTCCACGTTGCGGGTGGGCAGTTCGTCGATCCGGTGGATGCGGTCGCCGGGGCGAGCCCCCACGGTGGCCAGGAACGACCCGGGCGCGATGTCGGTGATCACCACGCCGTCGCCATCCCCGGAATTGCGGACCCGGATGCCCAACAGCCGCATGGCCAGCTCGCTGGCCCGGCCGGTGGGAAAAGCCTGGGCCTGGACTTCCCGCTTGATGGATCGGCCGTCCCGCCACAGGGTCATCCGCACCATCTCGCCGGGTGCGTACCCGCGCATGGCGTCGTGGAAATCCCGCACGGTCTGAACCCGAATGCCGCCCAGGTTGATGACGATGTCCCCTTCCCGCAGGTCGGCCTTGGAGGCCGGGCTTTTGTCCTCCACCCGGCGGATCATTGCGCCGCCGCTGGTGGGCGCGTTCAAATAGCGGGCGGTGCGGGGGTCCATGTCCTGCACGGTGACGCCGATCCAGGTTTCCGTCACCTCTCCGTGGCGAATCAATTCGGCCACGATGCGCCGGGCCTTGTTGATGGGAATGGCGAAGCCGATGCCCTGGGCCTTGGCGTAGATGGCGGTGTTGATGCCGATCAGGTCGCCGTGAATGTTCAGCAACGGCCCGCCGGAGTTGCCCGGGTTGATGGAGGCGTCGGTCTGGATGAAGTCGTGGTAGACCGTCTCCCCGGCGCGGATGCTCCGGTGCAGGGCGCTGATGACCCCCGTGGTCACCGTGTGGGAAAAGCCGAACGGGTTGCCGATGGCGATCACGTCCTCGCCGATCATCAAATCCTCGGAATCGCCCATGCCGATCTCCGGCAGCCGCTTGTCGGTGGACACCCGAAGAATCGCCAGATCGGAATCGGGATCGGCCCCGACGATCTCCGCCGAAAGCTCCCGTTCGTCCTCCAGCACCACGGTAACGGAGCCGGTCTGGGAGATGACGTGGGCGTTGGTCAGGACCAGCCCCTCCTTGCCGTCGATGATGACGCCGGAGCCCAGGCTGTTGCGTTCCCGGGGGGCGCGCCGGGGCGGCGGCTCGAAGAAATCCCGGAAAAACCACTCGAACATGGGATCGCCGCCAAAGGGGCTGCGCCGGGCCACCGGGGTTTCGGTGGCCACGTTGACCACCGCCGGACTCACCTTGCGGACGGCCCGAACCACGGCGTTTTCCCGGGCGACGGTTCTGGCCGGAAGGGAGGCGGGAAAAAGCAGCGGAAGAAGCGACAGGGCCAGGCTCCATCCGGCGAGAAAAACGGTGATTTTTCGATTGGTCATTTGATCCAATATGAAGTATGATGAAAGTTTGCGTTTTGCGTGCCGGACGGTTCGACGAATCTCCTTTCGCCCGGACCTTTCACGGCTCCTTCGGCTCGGCGCGGAACGACCGAACAAATGCTCCACCGCATCTGATCCAGCATATCTGATCCAACGTATCTGATCCAACGTATCTGGCGGACGCCGGTTCGATGCCCCCTCATCCGGTCCTCTCCGCATTCCGGGCGAAAGTGTGTTAATTATCATGGAAACTCGCGACATTCAAGATATCCTGCCCCTGGTGGAAGGCCCCAGCCGCTACCTGGGCGGAGAGGTCAACGCGATCCGAAAGGACCCGGCCGACGTGCGGCTCCACATGGCCCTGGCCTTCCCCGACCTTTACGAAATCGGCACCTCCCATTTCGGGCTTCAGATCCTCTACGACGTGATCAACCGGCGGGACGACCTGCTGGCCGAACGGGTCTTCGCGCCCGATCCGGACATGGAAGCCCGGCTTCGGGAGTCCGGATTGCCGCTGACCACCCTGGAGTCCCGAACCCCGCTGGCGAAGGTGGACATCATCGGCGTCAGCCTGCTCTACGAGCTGTGCTACACCAACATCCTGACGATTCTGGACGTGGCCGGGATTCCCTTCCGGGCGGCGGACCGGGACGAACGCCATCCGCTGCTGGTCGCCGGCGGCCCCTGCACCTGCAATCCCGAGCCGGTGGCCGATTTTTTCGACGCCATGGTGGCGGGAGACGGCGAAGAGGTCCTCCCGGCCATGGCGGACGAATGGCTGGCCTGGCGGGAGGCGGGGGAAGACCGGGACGCCTTGCTCCGCCGATGGTCCCAACTCCGGGGCGTCTACATCCCTTCCTTCTACGAGGCCGAATACGGCGAAGATGGCCTGCAACGGCTGCGCCCGAGGGTTCCCGGCGCGGGAACCGTGCAACGGGCGGTGATCCCCAATCTGGACGACGCCGCCTTTCCCGACGCCCCGGTGATTCCCTACGGAAAGCCGGTCCACGACCGGCTGCGGTTGGAGGTGGCCCGGGGCTGCACCCGGGGCTGCCGCTTCTGCCAGGCCGGCATGATCTATCGTCCCGTGCGGGAGCGGTCGCCGGAAACCCTGCTGGCCCAGGCCGAACGGGCCCTGGCCGCCACCGGCTACGAGGACCTTTCCCTCCTCTCCCTCAGCACCGGGGACTACGCCAACATCGCCTGGCTCATGAGCGAACTCATGGGGCGTTGCGCCGCCGACCACGTGGCCGTCTCCCTGCCCTCCCTGCGGGCGGGCACCCTGACGCCGGAGCTGATGAACCTGATCAAGCGGGTCCGCAAAACCGGCTTCACCATCGCGCCGGAGGCCGGCAGCCAGCGGCTGCGGGACGTCATCAACAAGAACATCACCGAAGACGACATCGTGGCCACGGTGACGGACGCCTTCGCCGCCGGCTGGCAGACCATCAAGCTCTATTTCATGATCGGCCTGCCCACCGAGACCCAGGACGATCTGGACGCCATCGTGACGCTCACCGATCGGCTGAGGGATCTGCGCGGCCCCAAGGGAAAGCGGGCCAAAATCCACGTCAGCGTGGGCACCTTCATCCCCAAGCCCCACACGCCGTTTCAGTGGTGTCCACAGCTTTCCCTGGCGGAATCCAGGGCGCGGATCGAGGAGATGAAATCCCGGCTTTCCAAGCCCGGCGTCCAGTTCAAATGGCAGTCGCCCAAGGTCAGCTTTCTGGAAGGCGTCTTTTCCCGAGGGGATCGGCGGCTGGCGCCGCTGCTGGAAACCGCCTGGCGGCTGGGCTGCCGGCTGGACGGCTGGAGCGACCGGTTCCGCTTCGACCTGTGGGAGCAAGCCTTCGACGCGACGGGGATCGACCCCGCCTTTTTCATCGCCCGGACCCGGGACGCCGACGAGCCGATGCCCTGGGACGTCATCGACATGGGCGTGAACCGGGACTTCCTGCGCGCCGAATGGGAAAACGCCCTGGCGGCGGCCGCCACGCCGGACTGCCGGGACGGGAATTGCGCCCGCTGCGGCGTCTGCGATTTCAAGACGCTGCAACCGGTGGTCCACGAGCGCCGGCCCGCCGCCGCGCTTCCCCCGGTCATCCGAACCGGAGAAGGCAACGAAGCGACTCTGGAACTGCGCTTCGCCAAGGAAGGGCCGGCCCGGTTCCTCGGCCATCTGGAGATGGTCGGCGTCTTCATCCGGGCGATCCGCCGGGCCGGGATTCCCGTGGCCTACTCCGGCGGCTTCCATCCCATGCCGAAAATCTCCTTCCGCGACCCGCTGCCCATCGGCATGGAAAGCCTGGACGAGCGGGCCTATCTGGCCGTGACCGGGGTAATTCAACCCGACAAGGTGGTCGAGGCCCTCGACCGGGAGCTGCCGGAAGGGCTACGGGTGACCGGCGGCGGCCCCGCCCCGCCCAAAAAAGGGCGGAAACCGCCGGAAGAGGCCCGCTACACCGTGAGAATCGGTTCTGGCGTTTTCGCCCCGGAACGGTTACAATCCTTCCGCGACGCGGGGGCGATGACGCTGGAACGGACCAACAAAAAAGGGAAAACCCGCCGGATCGACCTGAAATCGGCCGTCATCGCCATCGAACCGGCCGGGGATCGGGAAATCCATCTGACCCTGGCCAACCGCCCCGGCGAAACGGTGCGGCCCGCCGAGGCGCTGGCCGAAATTTTCGGGCTGGACGAAGCGGCCATACGAACGGCGAGGGTGACCAAACACTGACATTCCGATCCCAATCTCGCACCTCCAGAAAGGCGGGTCATGAAGAGCAAGCTGGTGATCAACGTCTGCGAACAGGAGACCCGGGTGGCGCTCCTGGAAGACGGCACCATCGCGGAGCTGTACATCGAACGCCAGGACGAATCGGACGTCGCCGGAAACATCTACAAAGGCCGGGTGCAGCGCGTGCTGCCCGGCATGCAGGCCGCCTTCGTGGACGTCGGCATGCGCCAGGCCGCCTTCATCTACGTGGACGACGTCATCGGCCGGGACCCGGAACATCTGGCGGAATTCGCCGCCTTGGCCGAGGACGCCCAAACGGAAAGTCTGGAAACCGGAACCCCGCCGCAACGGCCGCCCATCGAGGAGCTGATCCGGGAGGGCCAGGAGATCATGGTGCAGGTGGCCAAATCGCCCATCGGGACGAAGGGGGCGCGGGTCACCTCCCACATTTCCCTGCCCGGCCGTTTCCTGGTGTTCATGCCGGCCTCCCGGCACGTGGGCGTCTCCCGCCGAATGGAGGACGAGGCCGAACGGACGCGCCTCCGGGAAATGGTGAGCCGCCTTCGAACCGAGGAGGCCGGCTACATCGTCCGAACCGCGGCGGAGGGCATTGAAGAGGCCAAAATCACCAAGGAAATGGCCTTTCTGACCAACCTGTGGGGGGCGATCCGAAAACAGTTCCCCGCCGCGCCGGTCCCCGCCCTGCTTCACCGGGAGCTGACGGTGAGCCTCCGGGCGGTGCGGGATCTGCTGACCTACGAGGCCGACCAGGTGATGGTGGACGACGACGACACCTACCGGTCCATCCTTTCCTTTCTGGAAACCTTCATGCCGACCATGAAGGAATCGGTGGAGCGCTACGAAGGCCGGGAGCCGATTTTCGACGCCCACAACCTGGAAGGCGACATCTCCCGGGCGCTGAAGCGAAAGGTCTGGCTCAAATCCGGCGGCTACGTCGTCATCGAGCACACCGAGGCCCTGGTGGCCATCGACGTGAACACCGGCCGCTACGTGGGCAAGCACAACCTGGAGGAAACGATCCTCAAGACCAATCTGGAGGCGGTCAAGGAAATCGCCTACCAGATCCGGCTGCGGGACATCGGCGGGATCATCATCATCGATTTCATCGACATGCAGCGGAAAAGCAACCAGGAAAAGGTCTTCAACGCCCTGCGCGAGGCGGCCCGCCGGGACCGCAGCAAAACCCACATCCTGCCCATGTCCGACATGGGGCTCATCCAGATGACCCGGAAGCGGGTGCGCAAGCCGCTGAAGCGGATGCTGTGCGAGCCCTGCTTCTATTGCGACGGCGAGGGCTACCTGATGTCGGGCCGCTCCATCTGCTACAGCATTTACCGGGAGGTGATGCGGGACACCCAGGACGTGCCGGGGCGAAAAGTGACCATCCGGGTGAATCCCGACATCGCCGAACTGCTCCACGGCGAGGAAAACGGTTTGGTTCTCTCGCTGGAACGGAACACCGGCAAGCAGATCGTGATCTATCCCAACCCGGATTATCACCTGGAGGAATTTGATCTTTTTGAAACGCTCACAAGCGGTTAAGGCTTGACGCGCCCGGCGGCTTGTGGTTAAATCGTTCGATTCTACGTAGCCCATTTTTTATGAAGTCCAACTTTCCCACGCAACCCAAAAAGGAGAAGAAACATGAAACGCACGTATCAGCCAAGCCGGATCAAGCGGGCGAGGACCCACGGCTTTCGGAAACGGATGTCCACCAAGCAGGGCCGCCGGATCATCAAAAATCGTCGGGCCCGCGGCCGCAAACGGCTTTCCGCCTGAAACGCTCGGGTGTCGCGTCCGGCGGCGAACCCCCGACCGGGGATGCCGCCGACGGCGGAAAACAACCGCGAAGGTTCACGTTCACCAAAGACGATCGGATTCGCAAACGTCCGGAATACCTGCGGCTTTCCCGCACGGGACGGCGGGTTTCGAACCGGCACTTCATCGCCAATTTCGGCCCCGGGCGGACGGGGCGTCACCGGCTGGGCATTACCGTCACCCGCAAGGTCGGGAAAGCGGTGATCCGAAACCGGATCAAACGGCTTACGCGGGAGTGCTTCCGGCTGCACCGGGATCGCATATCCGGCGTCCGGGACATCAACATCATTGCCAAACCTCAGGCCGCGCAACTTTCCAGCCATGCGTTTTTTTCACAACTGCTGGCGCTGTTCGATCGCATATCCCGCGATGCTGGTTAAGCGGGCCTTGCTGGTCCTGCTCCGGGCCTATCAGATCGGGGTTTCCCCGCTGATCGGCCCTTCCTGCCGTTTTCATCCGTCCTGCTCCGAATACGCGATTCAAGCCATTCGCCGCCATGGCGTCGGCCGCGGGCTTCGGCTTTCCGCCTTTCGCCTGCTCCGCTGCCATCCCTTTCATCCCGGAGGGTTCGACCCCGTTCCCTGAGGCGGCCCGCCCGCGCGTTGTCTCCATCCCGGATTCCGTCTTTTCGAAAACGCCCGTCCAATGAGCCAATCGACACCCCGTTTCGAGGCCGCTTAGGAGAAATTGATGGAACAAGCCCGATTGCTGCTCGCCATTGCGCTGTCCTTCCTCGTGTTTTTTATCTGGAATTTCTTTTTCGTCGATCCGGAGGCCCCGCAACCCCGCCAGGCCCCGGTGGACGCCACCGCGCCCTCGTCGACGAGGGAGCCCGAACCGCCGACCGAATTGGCCGCTCCGGACCCCGACGGCCTGACGCCTTCGCCGGAGGCGGGCGAGCTTTCCTCGACGGAAACGGCCGGGGTCGAGCCGGCCCCGCCGCCCGACCGTCCGATTCGCGCCATCACCGTGGAAAACGATTTTTACCGCGTACGGCTCTCCGAACGCGGCGGCGCGGTGGAGAACATCGTCCTGAAGGACTACCGGGAAGCGGTTTCCGAAGACGCGCCCCTGAAGGCGCCGCTGGATCCGGGCCTCCAGGGCGGCACCGCGATCTCCGGATTTACCGGCGCGGGGGTTCCCGTTCCCCGGGACGTTCGGTTCACCACGGACGCCCAAGGCGACGCCTGGCGGGTGGATGGCGGAGAACGTCGGGTCAACTTCGCCTGGCGCTCCCCCACCGGCGTGGTGCTGGAGAAGAGCTACGTTTTCCGCCCCGACACCTATCTGATCGGCCTGGAAACCCGGGTCGTCAACGGAACCGGCGAAACCATCCGCGGCAGCCAGACCCTTTCCCTGTTCAACCGCCTGCCCGGGGCCACCACCCGATTCGGATTCGAGGGCCCCAGCGCCCTGGTGAGCCGATCCCTGGAACAGGTGCAGACCAAGGATATCCCGGACGAAAACACCTTCACCGGCGAAATCGGCTGGTTCGCCCTGGAAAGCCGCTATTTCATGACCGGCGCGGTTCCCCGGGGAGCGCCGGCCGGCCGGGTCCATCTGGCCGTTTCGCCCGACGAGGTGCTGGAAAACCGCTTCATCGGCCCGGAGGAGGCCCTGGCCCCCGGCGAAGCCATAACCCTTCAATACGATCTGTTTTTCGGTCCCAAAAGCGTTTCTCTGCTGGAAAGTTACGACAACGGGCTGGCCCGGGCCATCGACTTCGGCTGGTTCGACTTTCTGGCCAAGCCCATCCTCTGGATCATGAACCAGATTTACAAGGTGCTGCCCAACTACGGCGTCGCCATCATCATTTTGACCATCTTCATCAAGGTTTTGCTGTGGCCGCTGGGCAACAAAAGCTACAAATCCATGGCGGAAATGAAGAAGCTCCAGCCGCTGATGGCCGAAATCCGGGAGAAGTACAAGGACGACAAGCAAAAGATGAACGAAGAGCTGATGGGGCTCTATCGCATCTACAAAGTCAATCCGGTGGGCGGATGCCTGCCCATGGTCCTTCAGATCCCGGTCTTTTTCGCCTTTTACCGCATGTTGTACGAGGCCATCGAACTGCGGCACGCCCCCTTCATTGGCTGGATCAACGATCTCTCCGCGCCGGATCGGCTGTTCCGGTTCGACTTCGCCATTCCGCTGATGGAGCCGCCCTACGGCATCCCGGTTCTCACCATCGTCATGGGGGCCACCATGTTTCTCCAGCAGAAGATGTCCCCGCCCCCCGGCGACCCCAGCCAGGCCAAGATCATGATGTTCATGCCTCTCATGTTCACCGTCATTTTCATCAACTTCTCTTCCGGACTCGTGCTGTACTGGCTGGTCAACAACGTTCTTTCCATTGGACAGCAGTACTACGTCACCAAGAAAGCCGCATGATGGAGGTCGTTCATGCCGTCTTGTAAGGAATTCGAAGCCAAGGCCGTGGATCAGGCCGTCGAAAAGGCCGCGGCGGATCTGAACATTCCCAAGAAAAAACTGAAATACAACGTGATTTCCCACGGATCGTCCGGCATTTTCGGGCTGGTGGGCGCCAAAAAGGCGAAAATCAGCGTCACGCTGCCCGAGAAGGGCGGACCCGAGAAGGGCGGACCCGAGAAGGGCGGACCCGAGAAAGGCGGACCCGAGAAGGGCGGACCCGAGAAAGGCGGACCCGAGAAAGGCGAGCCCGAGAAAGGCGGACCCGAAAAGGGCGGACCCGAAAAGGGCTGCGAAAAAAGCGGAAGCGGGAGGGGACGGAAGCGGAACCGCCGAAAAGGAACCGCCGCCGCCATGGAAACGTCCACGTCCGAAAGCGTCTCCTCCCTCCTGCGGGAAACGTTCGGCGAGGACGCCGATGAATCCTCCGAGGCCGAAACGAACGACGAGGAATTCGGAAGCGAAAAATCGGAAACCGAAACCGAGCGTGACGACTCCGGTTCGGCCGACGTCGAGGACGCCCCCTCGCCCGAACCGACGCCGGAATCCAAAGTCGATCCGCCGCCGGAGATCGACCCGGAAGTGCTGGCCGAAGCCACCGGGCGGGGCCGGGACGTGCTGGAACGCATCGTGGACATGATCAGCGGCGACGCCGAAATCTCGATGGTTTCGGAAAACGGCGGCATTCGCTACAACGTGGCCGGCGGAAACGCCGGCGTCCTGATCGGCAAGCGAGGCCAGACCCTGGAGGCCATTCAGTACCTGGTGGAAAAAATCGTCAACAAGCAGGCCGAGGGGCGGGTCCGGGTGGAGGTGGACGTGGAGGGCTACCTGGACAACCGCAAGGCCAACTTGGAAGAGCTGGCCCGAAAGCTGGCCGACAAAACGCGGAAAAGCGGGAAGCCTTCTTCCCTGGGCCACATGAGCGCCCATGACCGCCGGATCGTCCATCTGGCCCTGAAGGACGACGGCGACGTCCGCACCCAAAGCGTGGGCGAAGGCTTCTACCGAAAGCTGGTGATTTTTCCCAACCGCAAACGGCGCGGCCGCGGCAAATAGCCCGAGGCTTCCCTTTTCGAAACGAATCAAGGCGAGCGGCTTCGGCCCTCGCCTTTTTTTTATCCACCGTCCTTGAAGCATTTCCCGGCGATCACCTCCGAGCCGAGCCAAACGACGAACCGCGAACCATTCCTTTTTTGGAGCATGCCATGCAGACCGATACCATTGCCGCCATTTCCACCCCGCCCGGCAGCGGCGGAATCGGCATCATCCGTATTTCCGGCCCGGAAGCCGTGGAAGCGGCTTCGAGCCTCTTCCGTCGATCCGGGGACGCCCGCCGCGATCCAGGGGAAGCGTCGCCGATATCCGAATTGGAGTCCCATCGGCTGTACCATGGCTTTATCGTCGAACCGGAAACCGGCCGGACGATCGACGAAGTCCTTTTGGCGGCGATGCGGGCGCCGCGGTCCTACACTCGGGAGGACGTGGTGGAGATTCAGGCCCATGCCGGGCCGGCCGGCCTCCGAGCCATTCTGGATCGGGTGCTTCGGCAAGGCGTCCGGCTGGCCGAACCGGGGGAATTCACCCGGCGGGCGTTCCTCAACGGACGGATCGATCTGTCCCAGGCCGAAGGGGTCATGGACCTGATCGCCGCCCGCTCCCGTACCGCCCTGGACGCCGCCTCCGCCCAGGTGGCCGGAGATCTCCGCCGGCGGGTGGAGGAAATCCGGGAGGTGCTGCGGGAGGAGATGGCCGCCCTGGAGGCCGCCATCGATTTTCCGGAGGAAGTGGGCGAGGAGCTATCTTCGACCGCGTTGCGGGCGCGTCTGGAGACGGCGGTTCGTCGTCCGGTGGCGAGGCTGATTCAACGGTCGGAAGAGGGCCGGATGGCGCGAGAGGGCGTTCGGGTGGTGGTGGCCGGAAGGCCCAACGTGGGAAAGTCCAGCCTGATGAACCGTTTGCTCGGCCAGGAA
Organism: uncultured Desulfobacterales bacterium; assembly: GCA_964346545.1. Lineage (GTDB taxonomy): Bacteria > Desulfobacterota > Desulfobacteria > Desulfobacterales > Desulfococcaceae > CAYFVR01. The sequence goes on from CAYFVR010000091.1 coordinate 11,414, forward strand.
CGGGCCATCGTGACGGAAATCCCCGGCACCACCCGAGACGTGATCGACGAGCAAATGAGCCTTCGGGGCATGGTGCTGACGCTGACCGACACCGCCGGCCTTCACGAGACGGACGACCCGGTGGAACGGATTGGCGTGGCCCGGGCGAAAGAACGGCTGGCGCAGGCGGATTTGACGCTGCTGGTGACCGAGGCCGAAACGCCGCCCTCCCCTTGCGAATTGGAAATCGCGGCGGAGGCCGGTTCCCGGCCGCTGATTTGGGTGATCAACAAAATGGACCGGATCGTTCCCTCCGCCGGGATTGACGGCGAAAAAACGGCCGAGGAACCGACACCGTTGCCCTGGGAAATCCCGCCGGAATGGAAACGATTTCCAAGACGGCCGATCTCGGCCCGAACCGGAGAGGGAATGGACGCCCTGGTCCGGCGAATGGCGGAGGCCGTGGAACCGCCGTCAAGTCACCTTTCCCACGGAGCGGTTCCCAACCTTCGCCATCGCGGCCTTTTGGAAGCGGCTCTGGAACGCGTTGAAGCCGCGATTTCCGGCATCGACGAAGGCGTCCCATCGGAATTGACCGCCATCGACCTGAAAGAGAGCCATGAACGGCTGGGCGACATCCTCGGGGAAACCGTGCGAGAGGACGTTCTGGACGAGATTTTCAGCCGATTTTGCATTGGGAAATAGTCGCCGCCCCGTCTTGCCCTCGGCGAGCCCCGCCATTCGAAAGCCGCATATTTCAAAGGAATATGCGGCTTTCGCTTCATGGACATCCCGCCCGGTCGCAATTTACGCCTCGTCTCCCAGCTCATGTTTTCGAAGATAACGCGCCAATCCTTTTTGCAACGAAATGCACATGAGCAGAAGGACCATGGCGAACGGAAGTCCCGTGGTGATGGTGGCGGTTTTCAAGGCGGTGAGACCGCCCCCCACCAGCAAAACGGCGGCAACCGCGCCTTCCAAAACGGCCCAGAAAATCCGGGAAATCACCGGCGGATCTGGATTGCCGCCGCAGGCGATCATGTCGATGACCATGGAACCGGAATCGGCCGAGGTGACGAAAAAGGATATCACCACCAGGGAGGCCAGCAGCGAGGTGACGCTGTTCAAGGGAAATTTTTCCAGCAAAAGGAAGAACGCCACGGGGATGTTGTCCCGAACCGCGTCGAAAATGCCGCCGCCCCCGAACATCTCGATCTGGATGGCGGTATTGCCGAAGATGGAAAACCAGAGCGCCGTGATCAGCGTGGGAACCAGGAGCACCCCCAGCACGATTTGCCGGATGGAACGGCCATAGGAAATGCGGGCGATAAACATCCCGACGAATGGAGACCAGGCGATCCACCAGGACCAGTAGAAAATCGTCCATTCGCCCTGCCAGACGCCATGTTCGTACACCTCGCTCCAGGTGCTGAGCCTTGGAAGATTCTGGAAATAAAAACCGATGTTTTCCGGGATGGCGTCCAGGACGAACAGCGTGGGGCCAAGAAATAGCACGAAAAGCGCAAGGGCCGCCGCCAGGATCATATTGATTTCGCTCAGCCGCCGAATCCCCTTGTCCAATCCCTTGATGACCGACCAGGTGGCGATGGCGGTAATCCCGACAATCAGATGAACCTGGACGAAGGCGGATTGATTCAGGCCAAACACATGGTTCAGGCCCGCGTTTAATTGCTGCACCCCCAGGCCAAGGGAGGTGGCCACCCCGAAAAGCGTCGGAATGATCGCCAGAACATCGATGGCGTGGCCGGCCCAGCCATTAATTCGATCGCCCAGCAGGGGATAAAAGACCGTTCGCACCGAAAGCGGCATCCCTTTGTTGAACGCAAAAAAGCCGAGAGAAATGGCCACGAGCGTATACAATGCCCAGGGATGAACGCCCCAGTGCAAAAAAGTTTTGGCCATGGCCTCCCGCGCCGCATCCACGGTGCGAGGATCCATCACCGGCGGGTTTCCGAAATGCAGCAGAGGCTCGGCCACGCCGTAAAACAAAAGTCCGATTCCCATGCCCGCCCCAAACAACATGGCCAGCCAGCCCGGGGTGGTGAATTCGGGCTCCGCCGCCACCCCGCCCAGCCGGATATTGCCAAATTTCCCCAGGGGGAGAAGCAGAACAAAAACAAGGATGATATTGACGGTCCAGATAAAAAACCATCCCGCATACCGGGTCATGAATTCCCGAAAAACCTCAAAAAAATTCTCCACCTGGGGGCCGAGAAGCAGGGCGGAGGCGATCAGCAAGAGAATAATCCCCACCGAAGTGAAAAACACCTGTGGTTGAATATCCATAGAAAACTTCTTGCCTTCTCCATTCGAATGGTTTTTCTCGGTCATGTGGCCGTCCTTTCCGCTTCCGCTTTCGATTTCAAAGAGATTCGTTTCCGTATCCTTTCATCCCATGAATGGCAAAATCGACCGTATAAGGCAACCCCTTTAGATGTTCCACGTGGAACATTGATTTTTCCGTTATGCGCCAATTCCACTTCGGCGGGTTGCTCGACCGCCGGCTTTGGCCCCAATGCCGTTCACTTTGGGATTTCCAAAGGACGAATGTGCCGGATTGTCAAAGGGCGAATGCAATTCTCCCCTACAATTTTTCGGCAAAATGAACGGCATTGGAGGGGCGGGGAGGCTCCGTTTCCGCCTGCGCGCCACCAAAACACCAAGGCGGGACGAAAAGACTCGGAAAGCTCTCTCCCATTCCAAATGTCAAATCCAGCAAATCAAGGCGATTCGCAATAATGAATTTACCGTTCTGACGCCAGGAATGAAGCCCCAGGGCGTCCGCAAGGGGCGCCTCTACGGAGTCCGGACGATATTTTAATTCTCGCAAATCGCCCACCGTTTCCCATTCCGCGACAAAGGAAAAACCAAGGAGTTGACGGGACGCTTGGCTTTTCCACGCGAAAAAAAACAAGCGCCCCTTTCGATTTTGATGTTCCACGTGGAACAAAATGTGGGAGTCCGCTTGAACGGAAGCAATGAAGCGGGCCAACCGCCATCCCGTTTGTTTTGTTCCACGTGGAACAATCAAGCGAACTGCACGAATTTTCATGCCACCTCTCCCGCCCCCCCTTTAAGGCGAATTGCACGAATTTTCATACCGAGGAAAACACCCCCCTACCCCCCTCAAGGGGGGATTGGCTCGTTGTTTCCCCCCTTGAGGGGGGCCAGGGGGGTGTTGGAGGACTTTCGGTATCGAGACTTTTGCGAACCGCCTAAAGGCAATACCGTTCACTTTGGGATTTCCAAAGGACGAATGCGCCGGACTGTCCGAGGGCGAATGCAATTCGCCCCTACAAATTTTCGCCAAAATAAACGGCATTGCTCTTAATCCTACTTTGATAGGTTGTTCGGCCGGCGGGTTTCCCCCCCCCTTTTTTTTGCAAAGGGGGCCGGGGAGATTTTTTGGACCGGAAGACTCTCCGCATTCGTTTCGGTTCCCCCGCTGAACAATTTGTGATAACGTATGTCCATTGTTGGCAAAACATCGGTATCCTTCGTCAAAGGGATCCGATTCGTTTTTTATCTTTACAATCAGACAAGCCAGTCTGGAATTTTTAGGGAGTCGCACATCCATGTCCATCGACCTGTCCCCATTTTTTGAAAAATACGAAGAACTCCTCAAGGCCGCCGACGCGGTGTTCGAAAAGGTGGAGAAGGAATTCCCCGATTGCGTGAAATGCCGTCAGGGATGCGCCGATTGCTGCCATGCCCTTTTCGACTTGACCCTGATCGAGGCCCTCTACATCAACCATCATTTCCGCAAAATCTACGACAACCGCCCGGACGCCAAGGCGGTTTTGGTCAAACAAGCCAACGCCGCCGACCGCCAAGTGTACAAAATCAAGCGAAACGCGTTCAAAAAAGTGGAATCCGGCGCCCCGGAGGAGGATGTCTTGGCCGAACTGGCCATGGAACGGATTCGGTGTCCGCTGCTGAACGAAAACAACCGCTGCGACATGTACAACTATCGGCCCATCACCTGCCGGTTTTACGGCATTCCGACGGCCATCGGCGGAAAAGGCCACACTTGCGGACTTTCCGGGTTCAAGCCCGGAGAGGCGTATCCAACGGTCAACCTGGACGCCATCCAACAGCGTCTGTTCCAGATTTCCCAGGAACTGGTGCAAACCATCCAGAGTCAATACGTAAAAATGGGGGACATGCTTGTCCCGCTTTCCATGGCGCTGTTGACCGTCTACGACGACGAATACCTTGGCCTGGTGGACGAGAACGACGAACCGGCGCCGCAACGGGGAGAAGCCCAATGAACAAACTGAGCCCGGAAGAAGCGGAGGCCCGAAAACGGTCGGTGTTCGACAGCATGTCGGCAAGGCGCCGCAATCACATCCTGAAAAAGGTCGGCTACGAGAAGTGGGATCCTTTCGAGGAGCCCAAGGACCCCATCGATATCCGCCGGGACCAGTCCAAGCGGACGACGCAAATGTTGGTGCGGGAGTTTCTTCAAGGCCGGAATCTGAAGGAATACAGCAACGCCTACGGAGCGGGGGTGCTGGATCTCTGTTTGGGCCTGATGAACGATGACGACCGATATCGGGGAATGTTCGAATTTTCCTGCTGGTACCGGGATTTGCTGGAAAAGGAAGGAACGACCCGCTGAAATCCGGGCGTGTCCCGATTATCCCGGGATTGGATATTTGGAAACGCCCCGTGGCCAACATGGCCACGGGGCGTTTCGCGTTTCCGGGATGAGGTGGAGGGGAGAAAGAACCCGATATCGGAGATGTTGGGCGCAACCCGGACTTTCATTCAAGGAGGGGAAATGGAAAAACCAAATCTGCCGAGGATTAAGACGAATTGCACGAATTTTCATACCGGAAAAAAACGCCCCCCCCTGAGGGGAGGCAGGGGGGTGTTTGGGGCTTCGGTATCGGTATTTTTGCATTCCACCTAAATGCAATACCGTTCATTTTGGCGAAAATTTGTAGGGGCGAATTGCATTCGCCCTCGGACAATCCGGCACATTCGTCTTTTGGAAATCCCAAAGTGAACGGTATTGCACCTAAATGGGAATGAGGCGGTTTTATCCGCCGGATCAGGAA
>CAYFVR010000092.1:0-13550 GCA_964346545.1 uncultured Desulfobacterales bacterium
GGATCAAAAACCCGGCGCATGGATTGGAGGCGGGGGGGGGGGTGCGTACGGCAAAGGGGAAAAACGACGGCTATTCGCCGGCTTCCTTCCTCAGCCGTTGATAATGAGTCATGACTTTTTTGACATAATTCTGGGTTTCCCGATAGGGGGGTATGCCGTTGTACTGCGTCACCCGTCCCGGGCCGGCGTTGTACCCGGCCAGCGCGTAAGACAGCTTCCCGTCGAAGCGGTTCAACATGTCTCTCAGGTATTGCGCGCCGCCCATGATATTTTCCCACGGGTCGAAGGGATCGTAGACGTTCAACAGTCTGGCCGTCCCCGGCATAAGCTGCATCAGCCCCTGCGCGCCTTTTTTGGAAACCGCCTTGGGGTTGAAATTGGATTCCACCTTGATGACGGCCTTGAGGAGAGGAAAGGAAACCCGATGGGTTCGGGCGGCCAGGGCGATGTAATGATCATATTTGCTCGACATGAAAAGGGAGGAGACGGGGGCGTTGGCGCTGACGAAAAGCTGGTATTTGTCGTCGTTGGGCGCATTGGTGAAGTGCATCACGCCGTTTTCATCCACGTATTTGTAGATGTCGGCGCCCGCCGGAACGGTCGCCAGCAGAAGCAGAACCGACAAAACCCCGATCCGCCTTGTTCGTCGTCGCATCCTGGCCGTTTTCATCAAACCGTCATTCCCGTCGAAATAGGGCAACTCCACAAAATTACATCAAAGAATGGATCGGATCATAAGCGAAAAGACGTGGACGATCAAGGGGATTTTTCCCCTTGAATCCCGCTCCAAAAACGGCTTTCGCCCCCCCCGCCGGCGATTCGGCCCGCTTCCAATCGGAAGGCGCTCCGCCGCCCTCGTCCTGAAGATGCTTCTCCCAATCCCAACATCGTCCATTTGGCGAGAAAAATGTCAAGGGCGTATCGCATACGCCCTTGGCCAATCCAGCGCCGCCGTTCATCGAAACCGCCAAAGTAAAAAGGCATTGTTCCCAATTCTCCAAATCGCCTTCCAGTGAAATCGAAACGCCTCCGTTCAAAACAAAAGCAATTTTTTATTTAAATTTCAATTTGTTATAAAGTTATCAACAAATCAACAATCCATAGTTTTCGACATGAAACACCATGATATCGACAAATTATCGACATACGGCGTTAATTTTAACCTACTGTTTTTTATGCACTTTCCATGGAACTCCATCTTTTTGACAAACTCCCTTGCCTGAATGATCAAGCACGTCAATAACCATCGCCATAAAAAAGACAAATAACGCTATTAATTTCAATATTTTATAGACTTATAAACAAATCGACAAGCCATTTTTTCGACATATTGACATCAATGTTCATTGCATAGAGAGCATAATGGGAAAGAAAAATAAAGTTCAATTTCAATAGGATATAGATTTATGAACAAAATTGACCTTTCGGATTTCGACCATGACGGCCGGATCCGGGGCGGGGACAAACAATCTTCATGTCAACGCCACGAATGATCCAAGTTAATCATAAATATTTTAGGCAGATACGAACTTATCGACATATGAACCATCGGACTTTTGAACAATGGACGACGGCATGGATGGAACGAGGAGGGCTTCATTCGCCTTCCGGACGTTGGGCATCATCAAAGAACCATCAAAAAGTTCCATGATTTTTACCAACAATTACAAATATTTGAAGACTTATCAACAATTCGACGTCGTCGTGAATGCTCTATTTTCACCCGGTTTTCAATACCGGTCGGTCAATTTCGCTCGACAAGATTTCAACGCGAAACAAGGCGCTTGGAGGCCCAATGAACATATTGACAAGAGAAGCCTCTTGATTTTGTTCAAAAATCGGACAATTACGCGTTTACAAGTCCGTCCTTTTACACCAGGGGAGCATGGCTGGTTAAGAACATGGGCTTTTTAGACCGGGAGGCGGGGCGGGAATGTTCGGCGGGGGTTTAAAAAAAAGATATAGATTCCAAATAATTGAGTGCCTTGTAAACAAGTTTACAGCCATGTAGTTATATCTTTTTCCTTTCTTTCAGAAAAATAAAAACAAGAAGCGGCCGGCGACATCCCTCCCTGGAACCGATGGACGATTCCGGTGGAACGAAGTCCTTGGAACCATTTGGAACCATGGAATACGCTTTCGCTCTCTTCGAAGACAAAGCCGTTGAGTTTGGTTCGGCCTTCTGCTACATGACAGCGGGCTTCAAGTCCGAAGCCGGATCGTCCCAACCGATGGGTCCCCGGATCGGCCCCGGGGAAGATCGCCCCCATTTTTCACCCCGGTCGCTCGAATGATCCCCAGCATGAAGATTTCCGTCGTCGTCACCACCTACAATCGGCCCGACGCCCTGCGGCGGGTGCTGGAGGGGCTTTCCGCCCAGCGGCAACCGCCTTCGGAGGTGATCGTCGCCGACGACGGTTCCGGGCCGGAAACCAGTGCGGTCGTTTCCCGAGCGGCTCGAAACGCCGACGTTCCCGTCCGCCATGTCTGGCAGGCGGATCGGGGGTTTCGGGTCGCGCGAATTCGAAATCGGGCCGTCGCCGCCACTTCGGGGGATTATCTGGTTTTTCTGGACGGCGACTGCATTCCCGACGGCTGGTTCGTGATGGATCATGCGGCTCTGGCCCGCGCAGGAAATTTTTTCCAGGGAAGGCGTCTGCTGGTGGACCAAGCCCGCTCCCCGGATTTCGGTTTTCGCGAAGTGCCACCCACCGGCAACCGCTTGAAGCTCTTGATGTCCAAGCATATTAGCAACCGGCATCATCTTCTCCGAATCTCGGGGATTCCGGTGACCCGATCCCAAAAGCTTTCGGGCATTCGCGGATGCAATGTTGGGATTTTTCGAGCGGACCTGGAGGCGGTGAACGGGTTCAACGAGGATTTTGAAGGGTGGGGCCGGGAGGACTCCGAACTGGCGGTTCGGCTGTACCGCTTTGGACTTTGGCGCGGCGCCCATCCCTTCCGGGCGGTCTGTTTCCATCTTTGGCATCCCGAAAACCAACGGGATCGACTGGCAACCAACGACCGGCTTCTGCGGGAAGCCATGGCATCCGACCGGTATGACTGCGATCGCGGACTGGTTTCAAAGTAGCGAAGAACGCGTCGGGCCGACGCTGGAATTCCTGATGGCGGCAACCTTTCTGGCGCTGCCGCTGGGAACCACGCCGCCGACCCTGTGCGGGATTGCGGCCGCCCTGGTCTGGCTCGCTTCGGGCCGGTTCGTCCGAACCCTGGGAAAGATCCGCCGGCGGTCCTGGTTTCGCCCGGTGCTTCTCTGGATCGCGCTGCCCTGGCTTGGGCTCCTGTACACGCCGGATTTCCACGACCAGGGGCTCGACTATGCCGGCAAAACCCATTACTGGCTTTACGGGCTGGCCCTGGCCGCGGTGGCGGATCGCGTTTCGCCCCGACGGCTGATGGCGGCCTTCTTTCTGGGTCTCGCGGTAAACGGCGCGGTGGGCGTCCTCCAATTCGCCGGAATGGTCGCGCCCAAGGGCGACGGCTGGTTTACCGGCTTCGGACGCGGCTACAGCGTGCTTTCGGCCTTGCTGATGGTGGGAATCCTGATGGCGTCCTGGCTCGCCCGGCGGACGGAGGATCTTCGGGAGCGGCTGGGACTCTGGCTGCTGGCCGGCTTTTTCTTTTTCCACATGATTCTGCTGCAAGGTCGAACCGGATACGTCACCTTCGTTTTTCTTTCTCCGCTGGTGGTCCGGAATCTGTCGCGACGGATGACCGCCTGGCGCACCGCCGGGGTTTGTTTGCTGCTGGTGGGGTTGATGCTGCTTTCCCCGGTGGTGCGGGAGCGGATGGAATTAAGCGTTCGCCAGATTCGGCATCACCTGAACGCCCCGCCGGAGGAGGCCTGGGGGCGGGCCTACACCCCTCATCAGGACCGGTTCTTCATGTGGTACGGGGCGGTTCGGATATGGCTGGATCATCCGATTTTGGGGGTGGGCACCGGGGGCTACAAAACGGCGCTGGCGGCGCGGGCGGGGGAGGACGCGCCGCCCATCGCCCATCCCCACAACGATCTGCTTTACATGGCGGTGAGCTACGGCTTGCCGGGGATCGCGGCGTTTTTCTGGCTGTTCGGGGAATTGCTGAAAAATGGATGGCGATCTCGGGAGACGCCGGCGGGGGCGTTTGTGCTGCGCGCCACGCTGGTCATTCTGGTGAGCGGGCTTTTAAACGCCCAGACGTTGGACGCGCGCATGGCCTTTCTGCTGGCCTTGACGGCGGGGGCGCAGGAGCGGTTGTCGAGCCGGAGCGCCGAGGAAGCCCGGCCCCGGAGACGGAAGACGCGGGAAGGAGCGGAATCTTGAACAGCGACGGGACGAGCGCGGTGTCCGTCTATATCATCGCCTTCAACGAAGCGGAAAAAATCCGGGCGGCCGTGGAAAGCGTCCGATGGGCCGACGAAGTGGTGGTGGCCGATTCCCGAAGCGTCGACGGCACGGCGGAAATCGCCGAATCCCTCGGCGCCCGGGTGGTCCAGATTCCCTTCCGGGGTTTCGGAGACCTGCGCAACCGGGCCATGGACGCCTGTCGGCACCGCTGGATTTTCAGTCTGGACGCCGACGAGCGCTGCACGCCGGAAGCCCGGGACGAAATCCGGCAAGTCCTCCGAAACGACGGCCCCGAGGACGCCTACTACGTTCCCCGGAAGAATTTCTTCATGGGACGCTGGATCCGTCGCTCCGGGTTCTATCCCGACTACCGCCAGCCCCAACTCTTCCGGAAGGGGACGCTCTCCTTCGAAGACGATCCGGTCCACGAGGCCTACGCGGTCCATTCCGAGCGAATCGGCTATTTCGCGGCGCCCATCGTGCAGATCCCTTTCCGGGATTTCGAGGAGATGGTCCGCAAGGCCAACCGATATTCGACCCTGGGGGCGGAAAAACTGGCCCGCCAGGGCCGGACGGCCGGAATGGGAACGGCCCTGGGCCACGCGATCTGGGCCTTTTTCGCCCACTACCTGCTCAAGCTGGGTTTTCTGGACGGTTGGGCGGGACTGGCGATCGCCCTGGGAAATTTCGAGGGGACGTTCTACAAATACGCCAAGCTCCACGAACGCCATGCCGCCTGGGCCCTCCCGGAGGAGGAATCGGGGGAAGGATCGGAGGGCCGGGGTTCCCGGGGCGGAAACGCCGCCTAGCGCGTCCCGCTTTTCCGAATCCCCCCCAAGCGCTCCAAGCGATCCGATCGGCACGGAGCGCCTTTGAAAACCGCTTGCCATTCCTTTGTTGTTCCGCTATTTATATTGGGTTTTGGGTGGAAACGCGGACGGCGGCTTCGCGGCCGAGGTTCCGCCGAAGGGGACGGCGGTTCGCCATGCCGTTCCGGGAAAAGAAACGGCCGGAACGCAGGCGGCCGGCAACGGAGATGGAAGGTGCGGATGGGGCTTTTGTCATCCACGGTCGCCCTCGCCCGGTATCGGGTGGACGGGCGCATGGAGGGAGCGGTGCTGGAGAAGGCGGCCGAAGGGCTGAAGGCCAACGCCATCGTGGAGATCGACGACGATCCGGCCGAGAAATCGGTGGGATGGACGGCCCACGAGACGCCCTTCGCGCCGGACTTCGAGGGCTCCTCCTTCGCCGTCGGCAACTACATGGTGTTCAGCATGCGGATCGACAAGAAGGCCATTCCCGCCAAGGTGGTGCGCAAGCTCACCGACCGGGAGATCGCCCTCCGGCTGGTGGAAAGCGGTCGCGACGGCCTGTCCCGGGCCGAAAAGCAGGACATCCGCGAGGCGGTGCTGGACCGGCTCGCCACCCGCATTCCCGCCACGCCCAACGTGTACGACGTGGTCTGGAACCACGAGGCGGAAACCCTCTGGTTTTTCTCCACCCAGAAGGCGGCCAACGAGGAGCTGGAAACCCTTTTCGCCCACTCCTTCGGCCTGACGCTCATCCGCCTGTTTCCCTACACTCTGGCCGATCTGACCGCGGGCTTGTCGCCAACGGAAAAGGATGGCCTCGCCTCTCTGTCCCCCATCACCCTCCGGGAGTAATTCGTCGCTTATGATGGACATCGCCGTCGCCTACAACCGGTACGCCTTTTTGGGCTACGAGTTTCTGACCTGGCTTTGGTTTCTCGTGGAGGCCGAGCCGCAAACGCTTCGGGCCGCCGATGCGGAGCTGGCCGCAATGGAAATCGGCAACCGGCTGGTGCTGGAAAACCACCTTCAGGAGGCGGTGGAAACCATTTCCATCCGCGGGGACGACGCCGGGCTGGAAGAGGGCCGGGTGGCGCTGCGGAAGGGCGCCCTGGTTTCCGAGCTGAGCCTGGCCATGAAGGCCGGGGACCACGAATGGCGCTTTACGCTCAAGGGCGAAAGCCTGATGATCGCCGGCCTGAAAACGCCGGAGGCCGGCCCCGTGGAGGCCGGCGAGGCGCTGGAAGGCCGAATTCTGGAAAAACTCTATCTTTGCGAGCGGCCGGTGGCGTTGATCGACGCGCTGTATCAACGATTTGTCGCTCTGCGGATTTCCGCCGAATGGGCCGAAATTCAATTGCCCCGTCTCCGGGCCTGGGCCGCCGGCCGGGAGGCCGGGACCGGCTCCGGAGCCGAGACGGCTGGAACCCCGACATCCTGATGGAGGAAGCGACCGGATGAAGTTTTCCGTCAACAAAACCGATGTCCGCAACGTGCTGGCCCGGCTTCAGGGGCTCGCCGGCCGACGGACCAATTTCGCCATCACCGAAACCGTGCTGCTGGACGCGGCCGACGGCGTCCTTCGGATGACCGCCACCGACCTGGAAACCGGCTTCGAGGGCGGCTATCCGGCCGTGGTGGAAGAGCCCGGCGTGATCGCCGTCAACGCCCGAAAGCTCCACGAGATCGTCAAGGACTTTCCCAGCGAGCTGATCCGGGTGGAGGAGGTGGAAAACCGCTGGATCGAGATCGGGGACCAACGGGTGGAATATCATCTGGTGGGGCTGGACCCCGAGGAGTTTCCGGACATGCCGGCCATCGCCGACGCCCGGTTCGCCTCCCTGCCGGCCGACGGTCTGCGGCGGATGATCGAGCGCACCGTCATCATCGCCCCCCCGCCCGAGGACAACCGGGCCCACGTGACGGGCGTCTACCTGGAAGTGCTGGACAACCCCGAAGAAGCCGCCGACGAACCCGAGGTCGAGGAAACCCCCGCCGCCGAAACGGAAGACGAGGCCGCCTTTTCCGACCCGGAATATCCGGAGCCCGAAGCCGATTTTCAGCAGGCGGACGAGGCCGATTCCCCGACGGAGGTTCCGGCGGAGGCCCCCGCGGAAGAAGGTTCCGGCCGGATTCTCCGCATGGTGGCCACCGACAGCAGCCGGCTGGCCACGGCCGACCACCCGCTGACGGCGGGCGGCGAGCCGGGGCTGGACGGCGGGGTGATCATCCCCAAAAAGGGTTTGCAGGAGGTGGCGAAGTTTCTGGACGGCGACGCGGCGGTTCAGGTGGCGGTGCAGGCCAGCCATTTCATCGTCAAAAAGGCGTCGGAAACCATGACCGTCCGTCTGCTGGAAGGGGATTTTCCCCGATACGCCGAAATCATGAACCAGACCGACGGCACCGACATCCGGATGAATCGCCAGCTCTTTTTGATGACTCTTCGCCGGATGTCGATCCTTTCCACCGAAAAATACAAGGGCGTCATCTTCGATTTCAGCGAGGACCGACTCCTGGTTTCGGCCACCAACCCGGACATGGGCGAATCCAAGGAAGAGGTGGCGGTGGAGTACGACGGAGAACCGGTGGAAATGGCCTTCAATCCCAAATTCTTCATGGACGCGCTCGGCGTCATCGAGGACGATCACGTGATCGTCCATATCACCAACGCCTCCCGGCCCTGCCGGATACGGGGCGAATTCGACACGCGGTTCGTCAGCGTGATCATGCCGATGAAACTATGAGAAAAGACGAGCAGCAACACGAATACGGCGCCAACAACATCAAGATTCTGGAAGGGTTGGAGGCCGTCCGCAAGCGTCCGTCCATGTACATCGGAAACGTGGACATGGAGGGTCTGCATCACCTGGTCTACGAGGTGGTGGACAACAGCATCGACGAGGCCATGGCCGGCTATTGCGACCGAATCGACATCGCCATCCACACCGACAACAGCGTGACGGTGGAGGACAACGGTCGGGGCATTCCCGTGGGCATGCACGAGAAGGAGGGCGTGCCCGCGGTGGAAGTGGTCATGTGCAAGCTCCACGCCGGCGGCAAGTTCGACCGGGACAGCTACAAGGTCTCCGGCGGGCTCCACGGGGTGGGCATTTCGGTGGTCAACGCACTTTCGGCCCATCTGGAAGTGACCATCCACACCGACGGAAAAATCTACCGGCAGCGCTACGGATCGGGCCGAAAGGTCACCGAACTGGAAGTCGTGGGAGAGACCGACAAGCGGGGCACCCGGGTCCATTTCAAGCCCGACACCACCATCATGAACTCCGACGACTTCAACTACGAGACGTTGGCGCGTCGGATGCGGGAGCTGGCCTTCCTCAACCGGGGCGCGCGGATCGTCATCGAGGACGAGCGGTCGGACAACAAAGACAATTTTTTCTACGAAGGCGGCTTGGCCAGCTTCGTGGAATACCTCAACCGGCGCGAAACCGCGCTGCATCCGCCGGTGCTCATCCAGGGCGAGCGCAGCGACGTGCAGATCGAGGTGGCGATCCAGTACAACGACTCCTACAAGGAGCGGATGCTCTCCTTCGCCAACAACATCAACACCGCCGAAGGCGGCTTTCACCTGGTGGGCTTCAAGGCGGCGCTCACCCGCACCCTCAACGCCTACGCCACCGGCGGCAATCTGCCCAAGAACATGCAGGCCAAGATCTCCGGCGACGACGTGCGCGAGGGGCTCACCGCCATCGTCAGCGTCAAGGTGAAGGAGCCCCAGTTCGAAGGACAGACCAAGACCAAGCTGGGCAACAGCGAGGTGAAGGGGCTGGTGGAGTCGCTGGTCAACGAGCGGCTCGCCATCTACCTGGACGAAAATCCCAACGTCGGCAAACGGATCGTGGCCAAGGCGGTGGAGGCGGCCCGTGCCCGGGACGCGGCCAGGCGGGCCCGGGACCTGGCCCGGAACAAGGGCGCATTGCTGGATTCCACCCTGCCGGGCAAGCTGGCCGAATGCCAGATCTCCGATCCGGCCCAGCGGGAAATTTTTCTGGTGGAGGGCGACAGCGCCGGCGGCAGCGCCAAACAGGGCCGGGACCGGAAGTTCCAGGCCATTCTGCCGCTCAAGGGCAAAATTCTCAACGTGGAAAAGGCCCGCTTCGACAAAATTCTGCGCAGCGAGGAGATCAAGAACATCATCACCGCCCTGGGCGCCGGGGTCGGCCGCGAAGAATACGACATCGAAAAGATCCGGTACCACAAGGTGATCATCATGACCGACGCCGACGTGGACGGCTCCCACATCCGGACCCTGTTGCTGACCTTCTTCTACCGGCAAATGCGCGAGGTGATCGAGCGGGGCTTTCTCTTCATCGCCCAGCCGCCGCTGTTTCGCATCGGCAAGGGCAAAAGCGAGTTTTATCTGAAAGACGAGGCCGCCTATCGGGAGCATTTGCTGCAACGGATGACCGACCAGAAGCAGGTGTTTCGGGACGGAGACAAGAAGCCGCTTTCGGACGCCGACCTGCTGCAATTTATCGGGGCCCTGGCGGAGTACGTGGCCCTGCTGGACAAGATGGAGCACCGGGGCCTCCAGTCGGAGCTGGTGGAGTTGCTGATCCGCGAAGGGGTGACCGACAAGTCGATCCTGCAGGACGAAGCCCAAATGAAGACGCTGGCGGAAAAGCTGACCGGCGCCGGATGCGAAGTGGACGAAATGATCTGGAGCGAGGAGCGCGGGGTCTACGAAATGCGGGTGCGGCCCTGCTCCGCCGACGGCATGCCCGACGAGGGAATCATCCGCGACACCGTGGCGGAAACCTACGAATCGGTGACCTTGGGCCGGGCCTTCGTCCATTCTCCCGATTTTCAGCGCTGCCGGGCCCTGGCCGAGAAAGTGGCCCCCTGGGACCGGCCGCCGTTCACGGTCTATCCCAAGGGAAAGATCGAGGAGGGAAAGGCCGCCGCCTTCGAGAACAAAAAGGCCTTGCTCTATCATCTGATGGAGGAAGGAAAAAAGGGGCTCAGTTTCCAGCGGTACAAAGGTCTGGGCGAAATGAATCCCGACCAGCTTTGGGAGACCACCATGAATCCGGCCAAGCGGACCCTGCTGCGGGTGAACGTGGAGGACGCCGAAAAGGCCGACGACATTTTCAGCCTGCTGATGGGCGACGTGGTGGAGCCCCGCCGGGAGTTCATCCAGAACAACGCCCTGGAGGTGGAAACCCTGGACATCTGACCTTACGTTCCCGTCGTTTCAAGCGCCGTTTTCCCCGCGTTTCGCGCGCGGGGAAAACGGCGCTTTTATCAGGTCTCCCGGCGGCCCGGCCGGAACCTCTCTTCTTCCAACTTGGTTGCGGCGATGACTCTTCCTCTTTCCGTGGCGATTGTGGCGCAGGATGAACAGGACCGGCTGCCCGACTGTTTGCGAAGCGTCCGGTTCGCGGACGAGGTGGTGCTGGTGGATTCCGGCAGCCGCGACGACACGCTGGAGATCGCCGGCGCCTTTGGATGCCGGGTCATCCGCCAGTCCTGGCAGGGATTCGCCCGGCAGAAGCAGTTCGCCGTGGACCGTTGTCGCAACCACTGGGTGCTGATTTTGGACGCCGACGAGCGGGTGCCCGAGGCGACCGCCGAGGCCCTGGCGGAAATTTTTGGGAATTCCCCTCCGGTCGAGGACGTGGCCGCCTTCGAGTTCCCGCGGCGGAACCACTTTCGCGGCCGCTGGTTTCGCCGCTGCGGCTGGTGGCCGGATCGGGTGTTGCGGCTGGTGGACCGTCGGCGGGGGGAATTCAGCGACAACCGGGTCCACGAGCGCTGGGTGGCCGACGGCCCGGTGCGGGATTTGGATGCGGTGCTGGACCACCACGGCTTTCGCAACTACGGCGATCTGATTGACAAGATGCAACGCTATTCCACCCTGGCGGCCCGGGAAATGTACGAAAACGGCCGAAAATCCGGCTGGTGGTCGCCCATTTCCCGCGGCGGATGGACCTTCCTCCGCGACTATTTCCTCAAAACCGGCATCCTCGCCGGCTTCGACGGTTTCACCATCGCCCTCCTCCAAGCCGCCGGCTCCTTCCTGAAATACGCCAAACTGCGCGAGGCGAGAAAGTTTGGGAAGGGGCGGATTGGGTTGTAGGTTTGTCTCTACGAGAAAAACTATTCCCGGCAGGACATCATCAACCTCTTTCGGTTCATCGACTGGTCCATGCGGCTGCCGGAACCGGAGGACCGGACTTTTTGGCGGGAACTGGCTGAATACGAGGAGGAGAAGAGGATGCCGTACATTACGAGTGTTGAGAAAATTGGTCTCCCCCCCCTCACACCAACACCTCCCAATACCCCCCTTTCTCCGGGCCGATTCTGCGGAGGAGGCCCATTTGCTGGAGCGTCCGAAGGTTGCGCGATATCCAATTTGGGGATTTTTGATGCGCCTCGGCGAGTTGATCGCGGGTGAGACCCGGGTCTTCGTGGATGCCCAGCAGTATGGCGCGTTGAAGTTCGCTTAATTTTTTGGAAATGCCCCTGGGGAGCGGTTCGGACGCTTTCTCTGGGGAGGCTTGGTCCATTTCCGGCCATCGGGGATCGCCCGCCAGTTCCGCTTGAAAAAAATCGCCCACTTCCCGCAGCTTGAGGGAAACCTCGGGATAGGCTTCCAGGTGCTTTCGAATCCGGACGAAGCCGGTTCCGTATTTTTCAATATCCCCGGTCAGATAGAATGCGTCTGCCAGGAGACGGTTGCGGATGGACGAAACGTAGTCGTCCCGGACGAGGTCTTCCACGGAGAGATTCCCGTAAATCCGGCCCGGGCTGGTGAAAACGATCCGGTGGTCGAAAATTTTGATGACGATGTCGGAAGTGTTTCGATAATCCCGGTGGACCACGGCGTTCAGCAGCAATTCCCGCAGCGCTTCCATTGGAAACTGCCAGCGTTCGATCCGCTTCAATCCACCGTCGAAATGGAAGGAAATCCGGATGTGTTCCCGGATGAAATCCATGACCTCTTCCAAGGCCGTCATGAGCGGCGCGGAGATCATGCGGTCGGCAATGACGATATCGGCGGATTTGAATCGGCCGACGTGAATGCCGTGGTCCGGGTTTCCAAAAAGAATTTGCGCCGCCAGGGTGGGTTTCCCGTCCCGGATCAATTTCAATTTGGTGAGGTTCGTGAATCGGTCGTCGGACAGATGGATACGGCCGGTTTTGGACGCTTGGTGGAGAAACGTGTCGATGTGCGTTTCGGATAGGTCGTCCAGATGATCCCCCGCCGGATAGGCGTCGAAGGAGATATTGAGGCTCTGGCGTTGCAAATCCACGATTTCATCCAGGGAAAGCGGATGATTGCTGTTTCGAACCCGTTTGAGATAGCGGTTTTTCACCGAAACCGGTTTGATCGGGTATTCGTTGATCTGCAAGACGAGGATGGTTTTCCCCTGGAGATTGTGAACCTCGACGTTGGGAATGATTTGGGGATACGTGGCCAGCTTGATTTGGTTGAGATACTGCTGGACCGTTTCCGCGCCCATCTGAATTCCCGCGATTTCCCCGTCGTTTCCAACGCCGACCAAAAGCCGCCCGCCTTGGGTGTTGGCGAAGGCAACCAGCGTTTCGATGGCCTCTTTGCCGAACGCGGATTTGAATTCCAGCGTTTCCGATTCTCCCTCGGCGATGTGGGCGAGAAGGTCTTCGGTGCGCATTGACGGACTCCCGGGGGTGGCGGATTTCATCTTTCATGGTTGAAATGTAATCCAATCCAAAGCAAAATGGAAGGTCGGGCGCCATTCTGTATGGTGGAGTTGGCCGCCCGCCGCTTCTCCCAGCCGCTTTCCCAATCGGGGGGGCGGTTTTTTGGCGTTTGGGGAGGTGGGTTTTGGGAAATCCTATGAAAAATTGAATGAAGAGGTTGCTTTTTTGTGGGAATTTGTGGTAAAAATATCCTTTAATCTCAACAGGTTAAAAAAATTGACGGTGCGCATGGAATTTTTCGGGGAAATGGGTGGTTGTCGGTCCGAAGCGTTTGGGCAAAGGACGTGCCGGTGGGAAGGCGAGACAACTGAAAGTGGCCTTTTCACGGGAACTTGCGCGGACGGCGCTGAGGTGGGTTCCGATGGAAATGGGATTTTCGGTTTTGAGCGGGGGGACGGAATTCCAGTTTTTCCGGAATCGACAAATTCCTTGAGGCTGGACCGACCGGTTTGGTTGGACCCGTTCGGAGTTCCGCCTTCAGGCGGGTCCGTGGTTGCGGAGTGGGGAATGGAGCACCGATTCCACCTAAAGGCGGGACTCCGAACGGTTCTTTTCTGTGGCGACGCCCGGGAGGCCCGCTGATGGACGCCGCGTTGAACAAGATTCGCACCGGATTTTTTGCGCGGCACGAAACCTTTGCGCCGCGCTATGGCTGGTTGAAGAAGGGATTCGACGGCGTGGCGGG
>CAYFVR010000092.1:13650-16463 GCA_964346545.1 uncultured Desulfobacterales bacterium
AACATGGTCCGGTCCATCCGGTTTTGGTGCATGGCGTTTCATTTGATCGAACCGGAGAAGAATCCGGATTCGCCCCGGGTGAGCGGGCCCATGCGGACCACGGCGCTGGGGCGGGCGTTGCTGGCGGAGGGTGGCTGGGACCCGTACCTGGAGGACCCGGCCAGCCTGTGGCTGCTCCATTGGAAGCTCTTCGCGCCGCCCATCGTGGCCCCGGCCTGGTCCATCGCGGTGAACCAATCGGCGGCGGGCGGCTTTTCCGCCAAGGACCTGGCCCGGCGGTTCATCGACTACGCCCGGGATGTTCCCGAATTCGGCCGATTGTCGGCCTCTTCCTTCGAGAAAGACGCCTCCTGCTTCGTGCGGATGTACGCCCGGCCCGCCGCCGGGAAGCGGGGCGGCGACGAGATCGAATGCCCCTTCACCCAGCTTGGCTTCCTGGTTCCGGCCGAATCCAAGGGCCATTTTCGCTTCCACGCCGGGGAAAAGCCGGACCTGCCCGATCTTGTTTTTCTGGCCGCCTGTCTGGATTTCGCCGGGTGTCGGGGCGGCTCCAAAACCCTTTCCCTGGGGGCCATCGCCTACGAATGGAACGGCCCCGGACGGGTTTTCCAGCTTTCGGAAACCGACATCGGCCACCGGCTGGAGCGGGTCGCGGCCGGGCGGGACGATTTGATCTTCACCGAATCCTACGGCCACCGGCAGCTTCAGTTTTTCGAAGACCCGGCCGAGCTGCGGGATCGGCTGCTGGCGGAATACTACGCCCGGACCACTGACCGCTCCGCCGCCCCATTCGAAAACGGGTTCGAGACTCGATTGGATGCCGGACGCGAGTCCCGATCCGAAACCGGATTGAAGGCGGAAAGGGGCGCGGCATGAGGCTTTCCGAGATCGTGCGGCCCGACGCCCGGATTGCCCGCTCCGTGAATCTGGAACGGGACTTGGGCGACCCCGAATCCCTGGACCGGTATCTGCTGACCGGCAAGGGGCTGGACATCGTCGGCCGGCTCACCGCCGGGCTCAACGGCGAAAAGGTTTCGGCCTGGTCCCTCACCGGCCCCTACGGCATGGGCAAGTCGGCCTTCGTCCGCTTTCTGCTGTCGCTGTGCGGCGATTACCGCGCGGAAACCACCGAGACGGCCCGGGAAATGCTGGCCCGCAAGGCCCCCGATCTTTCCGACCGGTTCGTGGACGTGATGAAATCCCGACGTGTGGACCGGGTGGGATTTTTCCAGGTGGCCGCCACGGCCGCCTTCGAGCCCATCAACCGGACCCTGACCGATGCCTTGGCGCGGGCGGCCCGGCGGGCCCACGAGGAGAGCCTGCCCGGGGTGCAGTTTCGAGAGCTGAACGAAAAGGCGGAAGCCCTGCGGGAATCGACGGACCCGGACCCGGCGCGGCTGGCGGCGCTGTTCCGGGAGGCGGGGCGGATCGCCCGGGCACCGGTGGCCGTGGTGGTGGACGAGTTCGGCAAGAGCCTGGAATACCTGGCCCGGCGGCCCGGCCGGGGCGATCTGTTCATCCTCCAGACCCTGGCGGAATCCGAGGGGATTTTCCTGTGGGTTTGCCTGCACCAGGCGTTCGAGGCCTACGCGGCGGGCCTGGGCCGGACCCAGCGGCAGGAGTGGGGCAAGGTTCAGGGCCGGTTCGAGGACGTGGCCTTCGTGGAGCCGCGATCCCAAATGCGCGATTTCATCGGCGAGACGCTGACGCGGCCCCGGCCGTCCGATTTGGCCGATTCGATCGAAGAACACGGGAGCGGCGAGGCGGCGGCGGATCGGGCCTTGGCGGAATGGGCGGATTATTTCCGGCGGGCGGCCGAGGCGCTTTCGGCGGACGGGGTTCCCGGGCTGAACCCGGCCGGATCGGACGCCGGATCGTTGGCCGGGTCGGGCCCCGGATCGGGGAACGGATCGGGCAACGGGCCGGAGCGGGCCTTTCCCCTCCATCCCCTGGCGGCGGCCCTGCTGCCGGAGTTGTGCACCCGCTTCGCCCAGAACGACCGGACCCTGTTCGCCTTTCTCTGCGGCGGCGAACCCCACGCCCTGCCGGCCTTTCTGCGGGCGGAATCCCTGGACCCGGCGGGCGGACCGGCCCCCACCTTCGGGCCGGAGCGGCTGTACGATTATTTTCTGGGCGCGGCCCCGGCCCTGGCCCTCAGCCGTCCCGGCGCGAGCCGCTGGCTGGAAATTCACGAGATGGTGGAGGGCGCGCGGAACCTGCCCGATCTCCAGCGGAATCTGCTGAAGATCATCGGCCTGCTGAATCTGGTCTCCGTCCCGTCGGGCTTTCGGGCCTCCCGGGCGTTGCTGCGCTTCGCCGTTTCCCGGCCGGGAATCGAGGCCGACGCGGCCCTGGAATCGGCCCTGGCTCCGCTGTCCGAAAAGGGCGTGCTGATTTACCGGGAATACGCCGACGAGTTCCGGCTGTGGGAGGGGACCGATATCGACATTCCGGGGGCCATCGAGCGCCAGAAGCCGGCCATGGCGGCCCGGCCCCTGGCGCAGCTGCTGGAATCGGCGGCCCCGCTTTCGCCCCTGGTGGCCTCCCGCCACGGCTACCGCACGGGGACCCTGCGCCATTTCGAGCGGCGCTGGTGCGCGGCGGATGCGGTGGCGGAGACGGCGGCGGCCCTGGCTACGGCCCCGGTTGGGAAAGGCGCCGGCGCGGCGGACGGGCTGCTGCTGTACGTGTTCGGGACCGAGGCCCCGGCGGAGGGATTTCCGGCGCGGACCGCCGACGGACGGCCGGTGCTGACGGCCTTCGCGGGGGAGGAAGACCGGCTGCGGGAGCGGGCGTTGGACGCGGCCGGGGCG
>CAYFVR010000093.1:0-4711 GCA_964346545.1 uncultured Desulfobacterales bacterium
CAACTTGTCCACTACGTCGTTGAACGGAATCGATGTTGAAGAATCGCCTCCCTCCGCCGACTCCATCCGGGGCGGACATTCCCGTCCGGACCTGGAGCGAAACCGGCCCAACCGTCGTCGTGCTCCACGGCGGTCCGGGCGCGCCGGGTTCCGCCGCGCCCATCGCCCGGGGGCTGGCGGACGGCTTTCGCGCGCTGGAACCGTGGCAGCGTGGCGCGGAGGAAACGCCGCTCACCGTGGCCCGGCATATCGTGGACCTCTCCCGCGTCCTCGAAAGCCAATGCCCCGGCGAACGTCCCGCTCTCGTGGGCGAATCCTGGGGCGCCATGCTGGCCTTGGCCTTCGCGGCGGAACATCCCGGGGCCGTTTCCGCCATCGCGTTGGTAGGTTGCGGAACCTTCGACGCCGCCTCCCGGTTCCGGATGCACGAAATCCTCGCGGAACGGATCGACGAAGATCGCCGCCGCCAACTGCGGACCATCCAGGAGGAAATCACCGATCCCGACGAACGGCTCCGGAAGCAGTTCTCCCTCATTCAGCCGCTCTATTCCTGGGACCCCATCGACCCGGAACCCGATTCGTTCCGGCATTTCGACGCCCAAGCGCATCGGGAAAGCTGGGACGATCTCATCCGCCTTCAGGAATCGGGCCGCTATCCCGCCGCCTTTTTCGCCATCCCTTGCCCCGTCGCCATGTTCCACGGCGATTACGATCCCCATCCGGGCCGCATGATCCGGGACGGGTTGCGGCCTTATCTTCCCCGCTTGGAATATCGGGAATTCCAACATAGCGGCCATTTTCTGTGGAACGAACGGGAAGCGACCCCGGACTTTTTCGCGGAACTCTGCCAATGGCTCCGGGAGCGGACGGCGGACGGCGGACGCCGGGAATCCTGATCGCCTCCTTCGGGACCGCGGCCGATGGTCCCGGCCGGCCACGGATCGGGGAAAAAGCTTCAGGTTGGCATTTTCCATTTCCGTGACTACCTTTTCCCCGTTTGACAAACCCAACGGGTGAAAGGAAAATGCCATGGCGAACGCACGCCTGAAAGAGATATTGGAAGAAGTCGGCGAGGAATACGCGGATCGGGTTGGCAACGGGTCCCGGTTTTATGTGGAAGTGGACATCGGCAAGCGGGCCGCCCAGGCCGGGGATGCCGAACTGGCGGAGCGGTTTCGCAAGGTCAACGCCGTCGTGCCCCTTCGCCGGCCCACGGCCGGAATGAAGGTTCGGATTGATGGGAGAACCTTCGTCCGCTACGCCCGGCTGGAGTCGGGCATTGCCGTCCAGGACTACGTGGCGCGGGAGGCCGGGATGGTCTACGAGGATTTCATCCCCAACGACAGCATGATCCTTAATTTCGCGTAATGGCTCCGCGCCGGCTTTTGGTTGCGGGCCGGCGCGGAGTGTTTTGGGTCGTCGCGGAAAGACACCCGCGGCTCCATCGATGGGAGCCGAAACCCATTTTTCATAAAGAGGCGAATCCATGCCCCAGAACAAGAAAGGCGGATCGGGAAATCTGGCCCAGGTCGTCGCCGAGCAGCGCAAGCACCAGAAGGATCGGGAACACACCTACCGGGAAAAAGCGCTCAAGATGTTTCCCTGGATTTGCGGTCGGTGCGGCCGGGAGTTCGAAGGGAAGCGGCTCAAGGAGCTGACGGTCCATCACAAGGATCACAACCACGACAACAATCCGCCGGACGGCAGCAACTGGGAATTGCTCTGCATTTACTGCCACGAAAACGAGCACGCCCGCGATCTGGTGGCGGACGCCTACGGCGACGAACCGGCGGGCGCCGACGCCGATGAAGACGGCCTGAAACACCGGCCGTTCGAGGCGCTCCAGGCGCTGTTGAAAAAACAGGACAAATCCTAAAGCCGTTCGAGACGCGCCTTCTTTCCGAATCCTTCAACTTCAATTTCATTCGCCGAAAGGAACTCCCATGCCCAAGCGCCCCTTCATCATTCGGGTGGAAGGTCCGGAAGCCCGAGTCGCCGCCCAGGAAATCTCGGAACTCATCGCGCGGGAATTCAACCATAAATCGACGCCCGCCCCGGCCAACGGCGAGGACGGCGGGGAGGCGTTTATCGTGGCCCTTCCCTCCAGCCTGCTGGCCACCACCGACCTGGCCACCCGGGCCGGTTTCAAGGAGCGGCTGGACCGACTGATCCATTTCGCCCACAACCGGCGGGCGGAAAACCCGGCGGCCAAAACGGTCATCAACGGTCCAGGCGGCGACAGCCTGTTTTTGGATCAGACTTCGTCGGAATCGATTTTGAAGATGGTTCCCAAATAAATCCGGATGAATACCGATTCAACGGGCGGCGGAAGAAGCCGGCGGAATTGATTTCCATTCGCGGGGGTTCTTCCGCCGCCGTTTCAGGTTTCATGAACTGGGCGCGATTTCAATCCGCCGGGTTTCCGTGATTCGAACATCCCCGTTTTCCGGGGTGAAACTCCGCTCCCAAAACTCGCCCGTGCCGTCCTCCCGCATTAGCAGCACGGAAGACGAGCGGGTGCCGTAGACCGGGCTGACGATGAACGGCGGCGAAAGGATCCGCTCGAATTCAATCCCCACGCCGGTGTCCGGCAATTCTTCGTCGGGCGGCCGCCGCCGATCCGCCAGCACCCGGAACAACGCCTCCGGCTCCACCGTCGCGCCGGAAATCGCCGCCGAAAACCCCGCCCGGCTCCGTTCCACCTTGGGCCAGGGCGTATCCAGAAACCGGTTGCCGAGACCGTAAATTCCCGGCGTCAGCCGCTTCGGCTCCTTCGTCCCCCGATTCCCGAAATACCAGAGTTCATCCCCGTCGCTCGCCAACAGATTGAAACCGTTGTAAATCGAGGCGCTTTTGGCGAGATCCTTCATCCACGCCCCGGCGCTTTTCCCGCTGGCCAGAAAGCCCGGAACCAGCTCTCCCCGGGACGGCGCGTCGGAGCGGATCGAGGCCGGGTCCCGAAAATTGGTGACGGCGGCGAAGCGCCCCGCTCGGGTGACGCCCATCCAGGTTCCGCCGCCGCGCAGATCCCGGCCGGCCAGCAAGCCTGGGGATTCCGCCCACCAGTGAATGGGTTCGCTGGGCCGTTGGTAATATTCGTCGCGATTGGCCGCCGCGATCAATTTCCAGGCGGGGTGGGCGCGCCATCCCAAAATAATCAGACACATGGCCTTTCCTCCTCTTCGGTTTGGCCGTTGACCGGCCTCGGTGATCCTGTTATAATTTTTGGTTATATTTGTGAACCCCTCCCCATCAATCGACAGCCAAGGAGAAGTGGATATGACCGACGTGGTGATCGTAAGCGGCGCGAGAACCGCCGTGGGACAGTTTGGCGGCGCGTTAAAGGATGTTTCCGTGGTGGACCTGGGCGCCCTCGTCATGCGGGAAACCGTGAAGCGGGCGGGTCTTCGGCCCGAACTCAACGACGAAATGAAGGCCGGAATCCCCGACAAGCTCAAGGACCAGGGTCGCATTCCGCTGGAGGAAGAGGCCCGGGACTGGGACGACGGCGCCGCGCCGGTGGCCATCGACGAGGTCGTCATGGGCAACGTGCTCACCGCGGGCCAGGGCCAGAATCCCGCCCGCCAGTCCATGGTTCAGGCCGGCCTGTGCAAGGAAACCCCGGCCATGACCATCAACAAGGTCTGCGGATCGGGTCTCAAGGCCATCGCGCTGGCCGCCCAGTCCATCGCCGCCGGCCAGGCCGAGGTGATTCTCGCCGGCGGCCAGGAGAACATGAGCCGCGTGCCCTTTTCCCTTCCCAAGGCCCGTTGGGGCTACCGGATGGGGCTGGGCGGCACCGAGGAAATCCACGACCTGATGGTCTTCGACGGGCTGTACGAAATTTTCTACGGCTACCACATGGGCGTCACCGCCGAGAATATCGTGGAGAAATACGGGATCGCCCGGGACGACCAGGACAAACTGGCGGTATCCTCTCACGAACGGGCCCGCAAAGCCATCGAGGCGGGCTGGTTCGCCGAGGAGATCGTCCCGGTGGTCGTCAAGACCCGCAAGGGCGACGTGGTGGTGGACACCGACGAGCGGCCCATGGAAGCCGACATGGAGAAGATGGCCAAGCTCAAGCCGGCCTTCAAGAAGGACGGCACCGTCACCGCCGGCAACGCCTCGGGCATCAACGACGCCGCCGCCGCGGTGTTGATGATGTCCGCCGACAAGGCCAAAGAGTTGGGGCTGACCCCGTTGCTGAAAATCCGCAGCTTCGCCGCCGGGGGCGTGGATCCCGCCTACATGGGCTTGGGGCCGGTGCCCGCCATCCGTACGGCGCTCAAGCGGGCCGGCATGACCATCGACGACATCGACCAAATCGAGTTGAACGAAGCCTTCGCGGCGCAGGCCATCGGCTGCTGCCTGGAGCTGGGCATCGACCCGGAACGGCCCAACCCCCTGGGCAGCGGCATTTCCATCGGCCATCCCATCGGCTGCACCGGCGCCCGGCAAATGGTGACCGCCATGAACCACATGAAGCGGAACAATCTGTCCACCGGCATGATCTCCATGTGCATCGGCGGCGGCATGGGCATGGCCATGATCGTCGAACGCGCCTGATCTTCCTTGTTCTGGGCGGATTTCCCCCACGGATTTCCGCCCAAATGGCGGGGCCGGTTCGGCCCGGTCCCGCCATTTTTCGCTTTACTTGATCGGCCGAATATGATTAGCCTTTCGCCGTCCTCCCGCCCGGCGCAACCTT
>CAYFVR010000093.1:4811-15025 GCA_964346545.1 uncultured Desulfobacterales bacterium
CTTGATCGGCCGAATATGATTAGCCTTTCGCCGTCCTCCCGCCCGGCGCAACCTTCGCTTGCTTGCGGCCGGCGCGGCAAAAATCCCGTAACCGCGACCCCGTTACCCAGGAGACTTCGGATGACCATCAGCAGGAAAATCGGAACCCTCGTGTTTTGCGGCGTGCCGGCCATCATCGGCGGCGGAATTGTGTACGCGATTTTCGGGCACAGCGTGGCCGCCGTCGGCGCTTACGAACTGATGCTGCTGCTGGTGGCCGGGGCGTTTCTCTCCAAGTAATTCCGCCTCCATCCGCCGTTCCGCAAACGCGCCCATTTCCGCGGCGGTCAAACCCCGCCCGGGTTTTTTGCCTCGTCATTCCGTCGATCGCCGGACGATTTCCGGCTCCGCGTTCGCCGGAATGACCTGTTTTTTTTGGGGGGGCGTCCGCTCGGCGCCCCGGGCGCGTCAAACATCCGCCGGTCCCGCGCGCGGATCGTTCCGGCCGGAATCCCAAAGACCAAATCCAGGCGACGGGTGATTTCCTTCGGGTTCGGCGGAGCGTCGGGCGGCCGTGCCTCCGACCCGGTCTTTCCGGTTCGGGACCGAATGGATCTCCGCATCGCCCGCCGACCATCGGGGAGCATTTCCGATCGTGGTTCCCATGACTCCGCAACGGAAGAGCCAGATCGTCATGGTGGCCTATTTCCTGGCGATCTTCGTGGCGTCGGCCTTTTTGATCGGGTGGCTGCTGCTGCCCTTTCTTTCCATTCTGATTCTCGCGGCCGTGGTCACCAGCTTTTTCAGGCCGGTTCACGATCGGCTTTCGCGGCTGTTCCGGCGACGGCTTTCCTCCCTCCTCACCTGCGGTCTCATTTTTCTGCTTCTGTTTCTCCCCATCGTCTTTTTCGTCAGCGTGGTCTCCCGGGAGGCCTTCAATCTGTATCAGATGGCCCGAGGCGCGGCCCTGGGGGAACATTTCAAGGCGCTGATGGTGGAGAGCCGCCTGGTGGAGCGGTTCAACGCCCTCATCGCTCCCTTGGACCTGGCGTTGACCGGCGACATCCTGCGCCAGGCCGTGTCGGAGCTGGGCCGATTCGTGGGGCTGTTCGTCTACGAGCAGGCCAGCGCCATCGCCTCCAACATTCTTGAATTCCTGGTCAATTTTTTTCTGATGTTGCTGGTGATTTTTTTTCTGCTCATCGACGGGGACCGGCTCGTCGAGTTTATCGTGGAGCTTTCGCCGCTGCCCCGGGAGCAGGACGAGAAGCTGATCCGAAAATTCAAGGACATGGCCGGCGCCATTCTCATCGGCAACGGCGTTTGCGGCTTCTTGCAGGGAACGGTCGGGGGGATGGTCTTCGCCGCCTTCGGGTTGGAATCGGCCTTTCTGTGGGGCGTGGTCATGGGCATTTTGGCCTTTCTGCCCATCATCGGCGTGGGGGCGGTCTTCGTGCCGGCCTCGGTCTACATGCTGCTGCGGGGCCGGATCGGCGCGGGGCTGGCGATGTTCCTGCTCTACCTGATTCTGGTGGGCGTGGTGGAATACGTGTTCAAGCCCAAGCTGGTGGGAAACCGGGTGCAGATGCACACGCTCCTGGTCTTTCTGGCCATGATCGGCGGGCTGCGCATCTTCGGCATTCTGGGGATCGTCTACGGCCCGCTGGTGGCCACCGCCTTCCTGACGTTGACCGACATCTACCATACCAGCTACCAAATAATCCTTGAACCCTCCGATAAGACATATTATACTGATTCGCTTTCAAAATAGCGCGTTTTTCACCCCCTTCGAAATCGAGTCTGGACGATGATCGTACCCGAACGAATGCCCGAGGTCAGCATTGAATCCGAGATGAAGAAGTCCTACCTGGATTACGCCATGAGCGTGATCATCGGGCGGGCGCTTCCGGACGTGCGCGACGGCCTCAAGCCGGTTCACCGGCGAATTTTGTTCGCCATGCGCGAACTCAAAAACGACTACAACAAGCCCCACAAAAAATCGGCCCGCGTGGTCGGCGACGTGATCGGTAAATATCATCCCCACGGCGACACGGCGGTTTACGACGCCATCGTGCGGATGACCCAGAATTGGTCCCTGCGGTACCCGGTGATCGACGGCCAGGGGAACTTCGGATCGGTGGACGGCGACAGCCCGGCGGCCATGCGGTACACCGAGGTCCGAATGGCCAAGATCGCCCACGAAATGCTGGCCGATCTGGACAAGGAGACGGTGGATTTCGTCCTCAACTACGACGAAACCCTGGAAGAGCCCGCCGTTCTGCCCACCAAAATTCCCTCCCTGCTGGTCAACGGCTCCGCGGGCATCGCCGTGGGCATGGCCACCAACGTGCCGCCCCACAACCTTCGGGAAATCTCCGCCGCCCTGTGCGCCCTCATCGACGAACCCGGGGTTTCCCAGGAAGAGTTGATGAATCTGGTCCCCGGCCCCGATTTTCCCACGGCCGGGATCATCCACGGCGTGGACGGCATCCGGGACGCCTATCGCACCGGCCGGGGCATCATCCGCGTACGGGCGCGCATTCGGGTGGAAAAGGACAAGCGGACCGGGGCGGAAACCATCGTGGCCAACGAGCTGCCCTACCAGGTCAACAAATCCCGCCTCATCGAGAAGATCGCCGACCTGGTCAAAAACAAGATGATCGAGGGCATCCGCTACGTCCGGGACGAGTCGGACCGGGAGGGCATGCGGGTGGCCATCGGCCTCAAAAAGGACGCCGTGGCCGGGGTGGTGGTCAACCACCTCTACAAGCAGACCCAGATGCAGACCAGCTTCGGCATCATCTTCCTGGCGGTGGCGGCCAACCGGCCCCAGCTTTTCACGCTGAAGGAGATGCTGGAGCAGTTTCTGCTGCACCGCAAGGAAGTGGTGGTCAACCGCACCCGGCACGACCTGAGAAAGGCGGAGGAGCGGGCCCACATCTTGGAAGGGCTCAAGATCGCCCTGGAGAACCTGGACGAGGTGGTGGCCCTGATTCGCGCCTCCAAGGACGGCGCCGAGGCCAAGCAGGGGCTCATGAGCCGCTTCAACCTGAGCGCCATTCAGGCCCAGGCCATCCTGGACATGCGGCTCCAGCGGCTGACCGGGCTGGAGCGGGGCAAAATCCTGGAGGAGTACACGCAGATCCTCAAGAACATCGCCTGGTACCGGGAGGTGTTGGGGAGCGAACGATTGGTGCTGAACATCGTGAAGGAGGAGGTCGAGGCCGTCCGGGACGAGTTCGGCGACGAACGGCGCACCGAGATCGTGGAGGCCACCAAGACGCTGACCATCGAGGACATGATCGTCGAGGAAGACATGGTGGTCACCATCTCCCAGTCCGGCTACATCAAGCGCAACCCGATCACCCTCTACCAGAGCCAGCGGCGGGGCGGCAAAGGCAAGACCGCCATGGGGACCAAGGAGGAGGATTTCGTCTCCCTGCTCTTCGTGGCCTCCACCCACCACACCTTCCTCTTTTTCACCAACCGGGGCAAGGTCTACTGGTGCAAGGTCTACGAGATTCCCCAGGCCGGCCGGGCCAGCCGGGGCAAGGCCATCGTCAACCTGCTCAATTTCGAGGCGGGGGAACGGCTGACCACGGTCCTCGCCGTGCCCGCCTTCGAGGAGAGCTACAACATCCTCATGGCCACCCGCCAGGGGCTGGTGAAAAAGACCGACATCATGGCCTACAGCCGGCCCCGCCAGGGCGGCATCATCGCCCTGGGGCTCAACGAAGGCGACGAACTCATCGCGGCCCGGATCACCGACGGCAGCTACAACGTCTTTCTGGGTTCGGCCGACGGCAAGTCGATCCGGTTCCACGAAACCGACGTTCGGCCCACCGGCCGCGTCAGCCGGGGCGTGCGCGGCATGACCCTGTTGAATAACGATTACCTGGTGGGCATGGAGGTGATGAGCCACGGCCAGACCCTGTTCACCGCCACCGAAAAGGGCTACGGCAAGCGAACCCTGCTGGACGAGTATCCGGTGCAGAAGCGGGGCGGCAAGGGCGTCATCACCATCAAGACCAACGAGCGCAACGGCCGGGTCGTCAACATCCTGCTGGTGGACGAAGAGGACGAGCTGATGCTCATGACCAACGCCGGCAAGCTGATCCGGATGCCCATCGCCGGGATTTCGGTGATCAGCCGGAACACCCAGGGCGTCAAGCTCATCGGCATGGAGCCCGAGGAGCGGGTGGTGGGCGCGGCCCGGCTCGCCGAGAAAGAGGACGAAGACGAGGAGGGCGAGGCGTGAATCCGCTGGATACGGAGGAAGCGGCCGCCCCCCGCATCGGCGTGGTGGGCGGCGGAAGCTGGGGCACGGCTTTGGCCAATCTGCTGGCCGGCCAAGGTCGTCCCATCGATTTCTGGGTCTTCGAAGAAGAAGTGCGGGAACAGATCGAAAACCGGCGGGAGAACGAGACCTTCCTGCCCGGCTGTCCGCTCTCGGAAAATCTTCGTCCCTCCACCGACCTGGAAGCGGTGGTCGCCGGCAAGGACATGATCCTGATCGTGGCGCCCTCCCACGTGATGCGGGAGGTCTCCGCCCGGATGGCCCCGTTCATCCCCAAGGGCACGGTGGTCGTTTCCGCCTCCAAGGGCATCGAAAACGAGACGCACCGGACCATGTCCGGCATTCTGGCCGAAACGCTGCCCCAGCTCGACCGGGAGCGGCTGGCGGTGCTCTCCGGCCCCAGCTTCGCCAAGGAGGTGGCCCGGGGCGCGCCCACGGTGGTCACGGTCGCCTGTCGGAACAAGGAGGTGGCCCGGCGGGTCCAGGAGGTCTTCGCCACGCCGAGATTTCGGGTCTACGCCAGCGACGACGTGATCGGGGTGGAGCTGGGCGGATCGGTGAAGAACGTCATCGCCCTGGCCGCCGGCGTCATCGACGGGCTGGGCCTGGGGCTCAACACCCGCGCGGCGCTGATCACCCGGGGGCTCACGGAAATGCGGCGGCTGGGGCTTCGCATGGGGGCCAATCCCCGCACCTTCACCGGTTCGGCCGGCGTGGGCGATCTGGTGCTGACCTGCACCGGGGATTTGAGCCGCAACCACACGGTGGGCAAGAAGATCGGCCAGGGGATGACCCTCTCGGAAATTCTCTCCGAGATGCGGATGGTGGCCGAAGGCGTGAAGACCGCCAAGTCGGTCTACAACCTCTCTCGCAAACTGGACGTGGAAATGCCCATCTGCCACGAGGTCTACCGCATTCTGTACGAAGACCTTTCCCCGTCCGAGGCCCTGCGGCGGCTGATGACCCGGGACCTGAAGGACGAGCTGGACGAGGTCTGAGCCGGTCGATATGGGCGATTCCGGCGGGAACAAGGGCGAGGGCCATCGAGGGCGGCTGCGGGACCGGTTCCTGACCTCGGGGCTGGACGGCTTCCAGGACTACGAGGTGATCGAGCTGTTGCTGGTGCTGGCCACGCCTCGGCGGGATTGCAAGCCCATGGCCAAGGCGCTGCTGGAGCGGTTCAAGACGCTTCAGGGCGTGTTCGAGGCGTCTCCCGCCGAGCTGGCGGAGGTCAAGGGCGTCGGGGAAAAAAACAGCCTGGGCATTCGGCTGGTGCGGGCCGCCGCCGACCGGTATCTCAAGACCAAGGCGGTGGGGAAGGTCGCGGTCGGCAACGCCAAGGAGCTGTTCGACTACCTTTACTTCAACATGAAGGACCGAGGTCGGGAGCGGTTCAAGGCGATCTATCTGGACGCCCAAAACCGGATTCTGGCCACGGAAACGCTTTTCGAAGGCACCCTCACCGCCAGCGCGGTCTATCCCCGGGAGGTGGTCCAGGCCGCCCTGGCCCACCGCGCCGCCGCCGTCATTTTCGCCCACAACCATCCGTCCGGCGACCCGCGCCCCTCCCGCGACGACGTGAGCATCACCCGCCAGCTCGTCTTCGCCTGCCGGGTGATGGGCATCGCCGTCCACGAACACCTGGTCATCGGCGACAACACCTACTTCAGCTTCGCCGATCAGGGCTACATCGCCGAAATGAACCGGGAGTTTGAGCGGCAGGGGTGAGGCTGACCCGCTCGGTCGCGCTATTCCAAAAAAGCCAATTTAGTTGAACGAAAAGGATTCAACCACTGACGGGAGCTTATGTCCAACAACCGATCCAACGACCGTCCCCGTTGCTACGGCGACCTCGAAACCGTTTTCCCCGTGGCGGAGCACGGCCTGCGCTCCTCGCCGCCTGGCTGCATGAGTTGTGTCTTCAAGACGGAGTGCATGAGAAAAGCCTTGAAAAGCGGCGGCGGCGTGAAGGTGCGCGAGGAGGCGGTGGACCGGGCCTACAATTCCGGCATGATGGGCTTTTTCGAGCGATGGTCCAAGCGCAAATGCCTGGACCGGCGGCGCCGGTGCATACCCAAAAAGAAGGAGCAGGGCTGATGAAAACCATCCGGGACGTGGAAATTTCGGAAAAACGGCTGCTCATCCGGGTCGATTTCAACGTGCCCCTGGACGAATACCAGAACATCACCGACGACGCCCGGATTCGGGCGGTGTTGCCCACCATTCAATATGCGCTGGACCACAACGCCATGGTTGTCCTCGCCTCTCACCTGGGGCGGCCCAAGGGCAAGGCGGTCCCGGAATTCAGCTTGAAGCCGGTGGCCAAGCGGCTGGGCCGTCTTCTCGGCGCGGAGGTCGCCATTGCGGAAGACTGCGTGGGGGACGCGGTGCGCGATCGGGTCCGGGCCATGGCGCCCGGCGACGTGTTGTTGCTGGAAAATCTCCGCTACCATGCCGAGGAGCAGGAAAACGACGACGATTTCGGAAAGGCCCTGGCGGACCTCTGCGACGTCTACGTCAACGACGCCTTCGCCGTTTCCCATCGCGTGAACGCGTCGGTGGTTTCGGTCACGAAATTCGCCTCGGTTTCCGTGGCCGGCTTTTTGCTCCAAAAGGAGCTGGACTATTTCGCCAAGGCCATGAAGGATCCCAGCCGACCGCTGGTGGCCATCGTGGGCGGGGCCAAGGTTTCCAGCAAGCTCAAGGCCATGGAGAACATGCTGGGCCATGTGAACAAACTGATCATCGGCGGCGCCATGGCCAACACCTTCCTCAAGCAAACGGGGTTGGAGGTCGGAAAATCCAAGGTGGAGGAAGATCTGCTGGAGGCGGCGGGCAACCTGATGTCTCGGGCCCGCGAATTGGGCGTCCGGCTCTATCTGCCGGTGGACGTGGTGGCGGCCAGCCGCTTCGAGGCCGACGCGGAATCCATCATTGTTCCCGCCCCGGAAATTCCCCCCGACTGGATGGCGATGGACATCGGCCCGGCCACTTCCCTGCTCTACGCCGAGGCGTTGTACAACGCCAAGACCATCATCTGGAACGGCCCCATGGGCGTGTTCGAAATGGACGCGTTCAGCCGGGGCACCCTTCGCATGGTGGAGGCGGTGGCCGATTCCTACGCCCTGACCATCGTGGGCGGGGGCGACACCGACGTGGCCATTCACAAGGCCGGCGAGGTGGATCGGATCAGCTACATCTCCACCGGCGGCGGCGCGTTTTTGACGCTGATGGAGGGCAAGCCCCTGCCGGCGGTCAAGGCGCTGGACGGAGTGAACGGCGAAACGGCCTGAGGGCGTATCGCGTTCGGGACCGGCAGACCGCCGGGGAACAAGGTTCGCGATCTTTCCGGGGTTTGGCGGCGGAATCCTTTTCGACATGATCGGGAAAAAGGCCTCCGGGCCGGCGTTCCGACCGGGATCGGGAAGGCGATGAAGACGGACGCGGGCGGTGGGACGAAGCCCGATGAACAGGCGAAAGCGGAAAGGGCGGCGGGCGACCAGCGGTGGCGTTTTGGAGCATTCGGGAAGAGCTGAGCCAGGCCAATCGGCTACGGCGGTCCTATTACGAGATGTTGCGGGACGAACTGGACCAGTACATGGTGCAGTACGGTCTCGTCGATTCCTACGAGCGTTTTCAGAAGGAACGAGAGCCCTACCCCTTCGTGGAGAAGCGGGAGCTGAAGCCCCGGGCCATTCTTCCCGACATGGAGTACGAGTTGCAACGGGCCTTTCTGGTGATTTTCGTGGAGGATTCCATCTCCGCGATCCACAAGAAATATATCCGTTTTTTCGACAACAACAAAACCACCAAAACCAATCTGCTGCGCTCCAAGACGCTGCCGCTTTCCGGCGATTTCGACCGGTATCACAAATATCTGGAGTCGGCCCGTTTTTTCGATTTTCTGAAAGTCCTTCTGCCGGTGGATTACGCCCTGCTGATACAGCGGGACCCCGGCAGTCGCTCCCGAAACCGGTACGCCCTGTCCCATTTTCACGTCCGCGTCGACTGGCCCATCGCCGACGCGGCCGAAGACCTGGCCCGGCGGCTGCGATACATTTCCAAGGATTTGTACGAAAAGGGCGACAAATACGCCGAGGATGTCCAGAAGAAATTCTTCGAATACTACGGACTGCCCTCCATGGTGGGCGGACGGCGAACCGCCGCATGCGTGGCGGCCCAGTACCTCAAGCGGATTCGCTGCATCACAACGGTCTACGCCGCCAGCAGCGAATCCCGGGCGCTGATCCGGCTGTCGGAGCGTGGGGTGGCGAAAATGGTGCTGATGATCTTCGCCGAGGAGGATATCCGCCGGTTGTCCGACAATCACCATCTCGGCCTGGAAAGTTTTCGGGAGAATTATGTGGTGGCCCGGGACGGGGACCAGAGCGTCTGTATTTTTCAGGTCACCTACGCCCATACCAACTGGGCCCGGCCGCCCGACGACGGCAAGCTGCGGGAGATCAAGTCGGACGTGAACTGGCTGAGCGTGGTCACCCAGCACATCATGCCCAAGCCGGGCGTCTGGCAGTATCCGCCCCTGCCGCTCAATTTTATTTATTCCTGAGGGGGCGCGGGGTTCGGCCGATCCAGCTCCATCATCATGGCGTTTTCGTCGCAGTTGGGAAAATTGACGCAGGCCACGCAATCGCTCCAGATTTTCAGTGGCAGGTCGGCCCGGTCGATAAGCTGGAAACCCATTTTTCGGAAGAACTCCGGCCGGTAGGTGAGGGTGAACACCCGGTGGACGCCGAAAGCCCGGGCCTCCTCCATGGCCGCCTCCACCAGCATTCGGCCGATCTTTCGGCCCTGGTGGTCGGGGTGAACGGCCAGGGAACGGATTTCCGCCAAGTCTTCCCAGCAGAACTGGAGGCCGCAGCAGCCCAGGACGGTTCGGTCTTCGGGTTCGGTCCAGACCCGGAAATCGCGCAGGTGGTCGTACAACTGGCTGAGGGGCCGGGCGAGCAGGTCGCCCCGCGCCCCCCAGAGGGCCAGCAGCCGATGGATTTCCGGGATGTCGGGAATGGCGGCTTTGCGAATCATCCGGCGGGTTATAGCAGGTTTGCGGCGCTTGGCAAGCCCCGGAAACCGGATCGAGACGGTTGACGCGGCGGCGCTTTGGAAGGAGAAAAGGTGAGCGGTTTGGCGGTGCGCATTCGGCGGCGTTTTCAAGACCGGGACCATGGCGCGGCTCGCCGGCTCGGATTTCGGCGTGGGGGGCCGCTTGTTTTTCTGGCTCTGGCCGGCCTGTTCTGGCCGGCCGGGTACGCCGTATCCGGCGCCGCCTCTTCCGGCGGCAACGAGGCGGCGGCCGCGGCGACGCCCGGCAAGGATGCGCCGCGCTACCGGGAGGTTTCCGAGTCTTTCCACCGCAGCCTGTTCCGCATTCTGAACGACTCCCGCGCCGTGGCCGCCCGGGAGACGGCCCGCCACGTTGCGCCGACGGCGCCGGCCAAACCGTCGCGCGGGATGGGGCGGGCGGGCAAAACGGCGAATCCCGATCGCCTGTACCGCAAGGCCCGGTCCTTTTACGAAGCCGGAGATTTCGAACGGGCCCGAACCGGCTTCGAGACGCTTTTGGCCCGGTTTCCGGACCATTCCCTGAGCGACAACGCCCGGTACTGGGTCGGGGAGTGCTACTACGCCCAGGAGCAATACCGGGAAGCCGGGGTGCATTTCCGGCGGGTGCTGGTGGAATATCCGGACGGGAACAAGGCGTCGGACGCCTTTTTCAAGCTGGGGCTCTGCTTTCATCGGCGAGGCGACGCGGAAAACGCCCGAACGCATTGGGAGCGGCTGGTCCGGCGGTATCCGAAAAGCCGGGCGGCCGGGCTGGCCCGCCGCCGACTTTCCCGCGTCGAGAAGCCGTAGGCCGGCCGGGGCTTTTTGTTTTCAAATCGGATCGAAATCCCAAACTTCCCGAAAGGAGCGCGGCATG
>CAYFVR010000093.1:15125-16424 GCA_964346545.1 uncultured Desulfobacterales bacterium
TTTTTGTTTTCAAATCGGATCGAAATCCCAAACTTCCCGAAAGGAGCGCGGCATGAGCGAGCATCATCATTCCCATTCCCACGGCCATTCCCATGGCGACGGCGGCGAGATGTCCTTCGCGGATCGAATGGAGCGACTTTTGGATCACTGGCTGGACCACAACGCCGACCATGCGGCCACCTATCGAGAGTGGGCGGAAAAGGCCCGGGAAAACGGCTTGGAGGCGGTGGCGGAGCAGTTGGAGGAAGCGGCGGACATGACGGTGGCCATCAACGGAAAATTCAAGGTCGCCGCTCAGCTTATTCGGTAAGGGAGAGGAAATGGGGGATGGCCGGGGCCGCCCGGGCCAAGGACGGCGGCGGCGCGGCCGGAATGACGGTTAACGATCAACCGGCGGACGGATTATGGATTGGAAAGAATTTTCCCGGGAAGACCACGGCTGTCCCTGCGGCGAGGGGGCGGTGACGGTGGTCCGCGAGCGGGATCCGAACCATCGCGTCCGCACCCGGTTCCAATACAACTGCAGCTGCGTTCCCGAAGGGCTGGAGCCGTATCCGTACGAGTATCAGCGAGACGGGCTTTGGCATACCGCCATTCGCTGGGTCAAAAAAGAGATCCTGCGCGAGGTGGAGCGGCTTCGGGGCGAGGCCGACGCCCTGCTCCGCGAGGCGGACGAAGTGGCGGAGGCCCGTTATCTGGATCGCTGGCTAAACCATTTCGGCGACGAAAGCAAGCGCACGATCTGGAAGCGTTTGCGGGACATCGAGCCGGACAACATCTGGTTTCCCGCGTTGCCCACCTTTTACCGGCTGATCCGGGACGAGGGAACCCGGGAATACCTGATCCGCCACTTCCGCGCCAATCCCCGCCGCGCCCTGGACCTCCTGGGCGTCGAAGACCTCGACATCGCCCGCCACCGCGCCGACGCCGTAAGGCGCATGGAAGCGGCGGACTGGTTGGTGTTTCGGGAGTGAAAATGAGGGCGCCGCTTCCGGGGCGAGGGATGGGGGTTCCATGCCCTTTCCCTTCCAAAGATTGGACAAATCAACCTCATTCAAGGGACGCCCCGGTTCGTCCGGAAAGTTTTGGAAACGCCGATGGAAACAAAAAATACCGATGTGGAAATTGAAAAACTGGCCCGGGCGCTGGAACCAATGATTCGTCGAATCATCCGGGAAGAGTTGGACCGGGCCGTTCAGAAATACTCCGAAACTTTCGAGCTTCATCCCGGAACCTCTCTTTACGAGGATATGGAAGAAATCGCGGAAAGAAGCCAACGGGATGCCCTTGAATTCCATT
>CAYFVR010000094.1:0-7569 GCA_964346545.1 uncultured Desulfobacterales bacterium
CCACAATCGCGGACACGAAGCCCGCCGGCCAGAATTATCGAAAATTCAAAAAAACGCGGAACCACGACGGAAACGTGCCACGAAGGCATTGCCTCTCGTGGTTTTTCTGTTTCTGGAGGCGAAAAATGAAGCGAGGCAACGTGTTGGCGATGGCAGCGGCGGCCGGTTTGACGATTCTGACGGTCCTTCCGGCAAATGCCCATTTCGGGATGGTGATCCCCTCGGACCCCATGGTGATGCCGGAGGAGAAACGGCAAGTCGATCTGGAGCTTTCCTTCTCCCATCCGTTTGAAATGATCGGGATGGAGCTGGTGAAGCCGGAAGCGTTTTTGGTCTACAAGGACGGAGAACAAACCGACCTGCTGGAAAAACTGGAATCCGCCACCGTGATGGAGAATCCGGCCTGGGAAACCAGCTATCCCATCCAGCGGCCCGGAGCCTACGCCTTCGTCATGGAACCCAAGCCCTATTGGGAACCGGCGGAGGATTCCTTTATCGTCCATTACGCCAAAACCGTGGTGGCCGCCTTCGGCGACGACGAGGGCTGGGACGCCGAGGTGGGGCTCAAAACCGAAATCGTTCCCCTTTCCAAACCCTTCGGCCTCTACGCGGGCAACGTTTTCCAGGGGATCGTCAAGGTGGACGGAAAGGCCGTTCCCCACGCCGAGGTGGAAGTGGAATATTACAATAAGGACAAAACCCGAACCGCCCCCACGGAATACATGATCACCCAGACCATCAAGGCCGATGAAAACGGCGTCTTCACCTACGCCGCGCCCTGGTCCGGATGGTGGGGCTTCGCCGCGCTTTCCACCGCGGATTTCACCCGAACCCACGAGGGCGAGGAAAAACCGGTGGAAATCGGCGGCGTGATCTGGGTCCATTTCGAATCGGCGGGGAACTGATCCCATGCATATTTCCGAAGGCGTGCTTTCCGCGCCGGTGCTGGTCGCCGGCGCGGCGGTGGCCGCGGCGGGCGTCGCGGTGGGGCTCAAGCAACTGGACGAGGAGCGAATCCCCCGGGCGGCGCTGCTGTCCGCCGCGTTTTTCGTGGCCTCCCTGATTCACGTGCCCATCGGGCCGTCCAGCGCCCACCTGATTCTCAACGGGCTGGTGGGGCTTTTGCTGGGCTGGGCCGCCTTTCCGGCCATTCTGGTGGCGTTGATCCTCCAGGGCGTGCTGTTCGGCTTCGGCGGCATCACCACCCTGGGCGTCAACACCGTCATCATGGCGGCCCCGGCGGTGATCTGTCATTATTTGTTCGGCCGGATGATCCATCGCGGTCAGGGGCGCGGCAAATGGGTCGCGCCGGCCGCCGCCTTCGGTTGCGGATTTCTCGCGGTGCTTCTGGGCGGCATGATCGTGGCCCTGGCCCTGACCTTCACCGAAGCCGCGTTTTTCGAGGTGGCCGCCGCGGTGGTGCTCGCCCATCTCCCGGTCATGGCCATCGAGGGCTTCATCGCCGCCGCCTGCGTCGCCTTTCTCCGCCGAGTGCAGCCGGAGCTGCTGGGGGCGGACCTTCCCGGAACGGCCGGTTCGTTGGCCTTGCGGGAAAATCCCGCCGGGAGGTAGGGTCGATCCATGCAACGAAAAAAAATGGAAATCGCCCTTTCGGCCTTGCTGGTTCTCGCGGGCGTCGTCCTGCTCGGCCTCCCCGCCCACGCCCATCGGGTCAACGTGTTCGCCTGGGTGGAGGGCGACACGGTCCATGTGGAAAGCAAATTCAGCGGTGGGAAGCCGGTCCACGGGGGAAAGGTGATCGTGACCGACCCGGCGGGCGCGGTTTTTTTGGAGGGTACAACCAATGACCAGGGGGAATTCACCTTCACCGCCCCCCGAAAAGCCGATCTGACCGTGAATCTGGAAGCCGGAACGGGGCACCGCGGGGAATGGACGGTTCGGGCCGGGGAGATCGATCTGGCGGAAGCGGACGCCGACGGAGCCATGGCCGCCTCCGCACCGACGGATTCCCCCGCCGAATCGGCCACTGCAAACCCGGCGATTCCGTTGGAAGCGCCGGCGGTCTCTCCGGAGGATTTCGTTTCCCTGGAACAGGTCGAACAAGTGGTGGACCGGGCCCTGGACCGCAAGCTGAAGCCGGTGATGAAGCTGCTGACCGAGAGCCGCGAGACGGGCCCCGGCGTCACCGAGATCGTGGGGGGCATCGGCTACATTTTCGGCCTCATGGGCGTGGCCGCCTGGTTCCAGTCCCGCCGAAACCGCGGGAAATGATCGCCGAAACCCTCGCCTTGGGGGATTCCCCGGTCCACCGGATGGACCCCCGGCTTCGGGTGGGGGCCGCGACCGGGCTTTCCATCGTCGTGGCCGTCGCCCATTCGCTCGTCGTTCCGGCCGCCGCCCTGCTCGGCGCGGCGCTGCTCACCGCCGCCGCCCGCCTTCCGCTCCGAATTC
The DNA here is from genome assembly GCA_964346545.1 of uncultured Desulfobacterales bacterium. Lineage (GTDB taxonomy): Bacteria > Desulfobacterota > Desulfobacteria > Desulfobacterales > Desulfococcaceae > CAYFVR01. The sequence goes on from CAYFVR010000094.1 coordinate 2,413, forward strand.
TGTTCCATCGGTTGGCCGCCCTCTGGATTTTTCTGCTGCTGCTCTGGCTGGTCCTGCCCTTCACCCGGGAGGGCGCGTCGCTGGGAAGCGTCGGCCCCTTGGTCTTCACCCGGCCGGGTGTTCTGCTGGCCGGTGCGGTCAGTCTCAAATCCACGGCCATTCTGCTCCTGCTGCTGTCTCTTGTGGGGACGCTGGACGGGGCCACGTTGGGCCATGCCCTGGAACGGCTCCGGACGCCCAAAAAGCTGGTCCATCTCCTCTGGCTCACCTATCGGTACATCTTCGTCATCGAGGCGGAATATCGGCGGATGCGCCGGGCCGCCCGGCTGCGCGGATTCCGGCCCGGCACCAATCTTCACACCTACCGGACCATGGGCTGGCTGGTGGGGATGCTGTTCGTCCGTTCCGCCGGCCGGGCCGACCGGGTGGCCCAGGCCATGCGGCTGCGGGGCTTCACCGGCCGGTTCCATAGCCTCCGGACCTTCGCCTTCACCCGGACGGATCGGCTTTGGGCGGCGCTGTTTCTGGCGGGCGCGGCGGGTCTGCTGGTTCTGGAATTTCATCCCATGGCGGGACTGGTCGCATGAATGGATCGGCGGAAGACTCGGCCCCGATCATCCGGCTCTCGGGCGTGCGATTCGGCTATCCCGGCCGTCCCCCGGTGCTGGACGGGCTGGATTTCGAGCTTCGCCCCGGCGACCGGATCGGGCTGGCCGGGCCCAACGGCAGCGGAAAGACGACGTTGTTTCATCTGATCATGGGGCTGGTGAAGCCGCCGGCCGGCCGGGTGGAATTGTTCGGCGAGGATCGCACGGGAGACCGGGATTTCCGCGACGTCTACCCGCGCATCGGCCTGCTGTTCCAGGACAGCGACGACCAGTTGTTCTGCCCAACTGTGTTGGAGGACGTGGCCTTCGGGCCGTTGAATTTGGGGATGGAGCGGGAGGCGGCCGCGGCGCGGGCCCGGGAAACCCTGGCACGGCTGGGCCTGTCCGGCTTCGAGAACCGGGTCACCCACCGCCTTTCCGGCGGGGAGAAACGCATGGTCGCCCTGGCCGCGGTGTTGGCCATGAATCCCGAGGTGCTTCTGCTGGACGAACCGAGCACGGGGTTGGACGACGCCACCCGGGACCGGCTGGCCGAGGTGCTGGCCGGGCTGGACGTGGCCTTCGTGTTGATCTCCCACGAAGCCGATTTCCTGGAGCGGGTCGCCCGGCGCGTCTACCTGATGGAAAACGGCCGCATCCGCACCGACGCCTACGTCCACGCCCACGCCCATCTCCACCCGCACACGGGCCATCGGCACGGATAATCGGCGAATCTCGCCAATTTCACCCCGAAATTTCCTTCCAGGCCGCTTTTTCTCCGCCTACCTTTCCTGTTTTCTCCGTTGAGAGTCAATGGCTCTCCAAGGTTTTTGCAGATTGAACTTCCAAGTTTCAATTTGTAAAACATCTTCCTCCAGATCGTTTACAAATTGACAGTTGGACTTTCAATTTGTAAAAACCAAGCGCCCCTTCCCATTCGCTCCCTGGAGGAATTCATCCCATGATTCAACGAGCGGCCGCCGCCAAGGCCCTGCAACTCGCCGGCCAGTATCCCGTGTTGACCATCACGGGACCGCGCCAGTCCGGGAAGACCACACTCTGCCGGATGATCTTTGCCGATCGGGCCTACACTTCCCTGGAAGACATCGATGAGCGGGAGTTCGCCCACAATGACCCGAGAGGCTTCCTGAACCAGTTTTCCGAGGGCGCGGTCATCGACGAAATCCAACGGGCGCCCGACCTGCTCTCCTACATCCAAACCATCGTGGACCAAAACCGTCGCGAAGGCTTCTTCATCCTGACCGGCAGCCAGCAATTTGAATTGCTCGAAGGGATTTCCCAATCCCTGGCGGGCCGGACCGCCCTGCTCCGATTGATGCCGTTTTCGCTGGCGGAAGCCTACGGGCCGGGCGCCCCCGCCGCCGCGCTGGACAAGGTGTTGTATACCGGTTTTTATCCCCGGATTTTCGACAAGGGCCTCAACCCCTCGGAGGCGATGTCGTTCTACGTCAACACTTACGTGGAGCGGGATCTCCGGATGCTGATCAACATCCAGGACCTCTCCCGGTTCGAGGTTTTCCTGAAACTTTGCGCGGGGCGGGTCGGTCAAATCGTGAACCTGTCGGCCTTGGGAAACGACGCCGGGGTCAGCCATACCACGGTCAAAAAATGGCTGTCCGTCCTGGAGGCCAGCTACATCGTCAAGCAACTCCGGCCGTACTACCGGAACTTCAACAAGCGGCTGGTGAAATCCTCCAAGCTTTATTTCTGGGACACCGGCTTGGCCTCGTTTCTCCTGGACATTCAGGATGAACGCCAGATGGCGACGCATCCGCTGCGGGGGATGTTGTTTGAAAATTTCGTTTTCGCGGAGCTTGCCAAGCATCGGTTCAACGCGGGGAAGGGCGAAAATCTGTACTTTTTTCGGGACAACGCCGGCAACGAGGTGGACCTGATCCGGGACAGGGGGGTGGAATTGGACGCCATTGAAATCAAATCGGGTCAGACCATCGGAGGGGATTTTTTCAAGGGATTGAACTACCTGGATCGGCTGACCGACCAATTGCGCCAGGCATATTTGGTCTACGGCGGGGAAAAGCAATACGTCAGGCAGGGCGTGAACGTTCTTTCCTGGCGGAATCTCTCGGAAGTGGGCGGCGAATGACGGATGGGCCATCGTTTGAGCCCCTTTCCAGCAAAAGCGCAAAACAAATTGGCCGAAGCGCGGGAAGCGCTTCGGCCAATTTGCCGTGGGGGGGAGGAAGGTGGCGCCCGCGGAGCGGAAGGGCGGTGAGCGCCGGGGGCACGAACGTCCGCGACGAGCGCGGACGGGAGGACGGGGATTCCTTGCGGCTACTTGACCGTCACGGCCTTTTCAAACTCCCACAGCCCGTGGATGTTGCAGAAGGCCGCCGCGATGAGGGTCCCGGAAGTTTTGATTTTCATGCCGCAGGTGATGGAATGATGGGTGTAGACCGGACCTTCGTTGGCGCCTTTGGCGGATTCCCCATGGGCGCTGAACTCGAAGTTGCCGACCTGATAGCCGAATTTCTCGCCTTCGGGCTTGAAGAAAAGCTGAATCCAGCGGATGTGGTGCTCGGTCGTGTTGGGGTGCGCGACTTCCTTGCCAAGACTGGCTTTCACCTCGAACACTTCATCGGCCGCGACGGAATCGGGGCATTCGACTACGGGCACATGCTTTTCGGATTTCCAATCGGCGGTCTGAAACAGTTCTCCAATTCCTGGCATTCAGTTTCCTCCTTACAAACAAAAATGGATAGGCGGGAGCCTTCGCGAACGGACTCCCCAAGATGATGGCGTAAAATCGATTTGCAAAGTAAACTAACCTAAAGGTCCGGAATCGACCATACGGTATTCCCTGTATTTTTTGCCGGGAGATCGTTTTCGGGGAATATGTCTTTTTCGGGAAAATCGTTGACATTCCGGAATGTTCTGCTACATCCCCGTTCCCAATCCCGGTACGCTTTTCCCGGCCGCAACCTTTTTTCCGAAGAATCCGGAAAAAATTTCGTTTTCTCCCGGCGTCTCGCCGACGCCCGAAAGGCGGATGCATGATCATCACGGAAATCCTTGCGCGCAACGCCCGGCAATACGGCGACGAAGTGGCCCTGGTGGAACGCGAGCCCGAGCGAAATCTCCGGCGGGCCATCACCTGGGCCGATTTCGACCGGGAAGCCAGCGCCCTGGCCAACGCCCTGCTGGACCGGGGGATCGGGCCGGGCGAAAAAGTGGTCCAGCTCATGACCAACTGTCTGGAATGGCTGCCCGTCTACTTCGGCATTCTTCGCGCCGGGGCCTGGGCCGCGCCGCTGAACTTCCGCTTTCTGGGGCCGGCCATCGCCCGCTGCACCCGGATTTCCGGCGCGAAAGGGCTCATTTTCGGTCCGGAGTTCGTGGAACGAATTCGGGAGGTCAAGGCCGAGCTGGACGCCACCGTCACGACCTATATTTACGTGGGGCCGGAAAAGGAGCGTCCCGATTTCGCGGAGCCCTACGCCGCCGTTCTGGCGGACGCGGAAGATGAAGCCCCCCGGGTTCCGCTGGGGCCGGACGACAGCGCCGCGCTCTATTTCACCTCCGGCACCACCGGCCGGCCCAAGGCGGTGCATCTCACCCACCGAAACCTGGAATTCGCCTGCTACGTGGAAAACCGCCACCACAACCAGACCCACGAAGACAATTTTCTTTGCATTCCGCCGCTCTACCACACCGGCGCGAAAATGCACTGGTTCGGCAATTTCATCGTCGGCGGAAAAACGGTGATTTTGAAAGGAGCCAAGCCCCGTTGGATTTTGGAGGCGGTCTCCGAGGAGGGCGCCACGGTGGTCTGGCTGCTGGTGCCCTGGGCCTACGACATCTTGCTGGCGGTGGAAACGGGGGAGATCGACCTTTCGGAATTCAAGCTGGACCAGTGGCGGCTGATGCACATCGGCGCTCAACCCGTTCCGCCCAGCCTGGTGCGGGAATGGGCCGAGGTTTTTCCGCACCACGAATACGACACCAATTACGGCCTCACCGAGGCCACCGGGCCGGGCTGCGTCCATCTGGGGCTGGAAAATCGCCACAAAGTGGGGGCCATCGGCCTGCCGGGTTTCGACTGGGAATGCCGGATCATCAACGGCGACGGGCGGCCGGCGGCGGACGGGGAGGCCGGGGAGCTTCACGTTCGGGGGCCGGGGGTGATGAAGGAATACTACAAAAATCCCGAGGCCAGCGCCCAGACGGTGGTGGACGGCTGGCTGTTGACCGGCGACGTGGCCCGCCGGGACGAGGAGGGCTTCATCTGGCTGGTGGACCGCAAAAAGGACGTGATCATCACCGGCGGGGAAAACATTTTTCCGGTGGAGATCGAGGACCACGTCATCCAGCACCCCAAGGTGCAGGACGTGGCCGTCATCGGCGTGCCCGACGAGCGGCTGGGGGAGATCGTGGCGGCGGTGGTAAAAATCAAGCCGGGGCAGAAAATGTCCGAATCGGACATGCTGGAATACTGCCAGGGGCTGGCCCGCTACAAGCGCCCCCGGAAAATTTTCTTCGACGACGTGCCCCGCAACCCCACCGGCAAAATCGAAAAGCCGAAGCTGCGGGA
>CAYFVR010000094.1:7669-9378 GCA_964346545.1 uncultured Desulfobacterales bacterium
AAGGTGACCAGCATCCAGATTTTCAGCCCGTGGCGGGCCCCGGCCACCTCCTCCTTGTCGTAGGCCAGGATTCGTTTGACGTAGGCCGGATCGAAATAGCCGAGCCGTTCCAGATTTCGCGGGGAAAGCACCCGCCGGGCGAATCGCCGCATCTCCTTTTGCATCCAGAAGCGCACCGGCACCATCATGCCCGATTTGGGCCGGTCCACGATGGGGCGGGGAACGATGTCCCGCACCGCCTGCTTCAGCACGTTTTTCTCCACGTTTCCCGACAGCTTCCGTCCCGGCGGGGTTTTCATGCTCGCCTCGATCACATTGCGGAGAAACAGCGGGGGCAGGGCCAGCAGGCCGTTGGCCGAGGTCATCTTGTCCACCTTCACCAGGATCAGGTTGGCCCCTTTTCGCCGGATGTTGATGGTCATCAGCCGGTTCAAAAACCGCCGGGGCGGTTCGGTTTCGAAAAACGGAGAAATGAGCCGGGAAAGCGCCCCCACGCCGCCGGTTTCCCGAAAGAAATTTCGATCCAGGAGCAAATCCAGATCGGCGAAGCATTTGTGGTAGGAACGCAGATATTCCCGGGCCAGATATTCCGGCTCCGACATTCCGTTTTCCGGTCGGTAGAGGCGGGCCAGCATCATGGGAATGTTTTTGGGGCCGCCGAAGCAGGGATCGCCGCCCTCGCCGTTGAGGACCCGGTTTCCCTCCCGCGCCGCCGTTTCCGCCATCAGGAAATTGGGCACGGTGATGGGATCGCCGATGGGGTCGTCCAGCCGCCAGATGATCTCCCGCATCCGGTTCAAAAACCGTTTGGGGCGGATGTCGAGCCAAGTGTGGCGGGTGTGGTACCGATCGGTGATCAGGCGGACGAAGTTGTTTTCGTTTTCGTACTTTGGCCCGAAATGGATGGAATAGGTCCGGAGCCGCTCTTCGGGATGGCGGCGGGCGGCCAGGGCCAGCACCGCGCTGGAGTCGATCCCGCCGGAGACGAAGACCGCCGGCGGCCCGTCTCCGGCCGCGCAGCATCGGGCCGTCGCTTCTTCCAGCTCCGCCCGGAGTTCCCGCGCGTAAACCTCCGGCGGCCGGCCGTTCGCGGCCACCGGTTCCAGCGATTCCGGCACGAAATGTCGATGGATCGCCGGCTCGCCCGCCCCGTTCCAAAAAAGCCGGGTCCCCGGCTGAAGTTCGAAAATGTCCTCCATCATGGTGCCTTCGCCCGGCACGAAGCTGAAGGTGAGATATTCCGGCAGAGCGGCGGGCCGCATTCGCCGGGGCACGTCGGGATCGGCGAAAAGCGCCTTGATTTCGCTGGCGAACAGCAGGCGTTCCCGGGTCCGGGTCCAGTAGATCGCCTTGATCCCGGCCGGGTCGCGGGCCAGGTGAAGTTGGTCCCCGAGAACCAGCGCCGCGCAGAAGGCCCCGTCCAGCCGTTCCAGACCGGTTTCCGGCGCGTCGGCCAAGGCGTGGAGGAGCGTTCGCGGCGGATATTCGGGTGGTTCCGGGACGCCGCCGCCGGGAAAGAGAACCCCGTTGTAGCCGAAGATCGCCATCCGTTCCGGCGCGTCGGCGAGCTGTTTCCCCGGGTTCCAGGGCGCGACGCCATGGCCCAGCTCCGCCGCTTGGCCTTCGCGGACGGACAGGGCGACGCGCTCCCAGCCATGGGCGCGGCGATGCCGCAGCCGTTCCGCCATTCCTTCCAGCAGGCCGGGCGA
>CAYFVR010000094.1:9478-11053 GCA_964346545.1 uncultured Desulfobacterales bacterium
GGCCAGGGGCAGCCGATAGCCCTCCCTGACCCGTTCAAACGGATCGCCCCCCACCGGGATGTTGCCCCTCTCCGAAGAATCGGTCTTCAGCCCCGGCAGCCAGACCGGTCGCGCCAATTTTTGAATGTCCTTGGGATGAATCCCCAGATCGGTGATAGGGCGTTCCGCGAGATTCCAGGCCGCGTCCTTCCGCAGCCGGGCCGCGAGCCGAAGCCCGTCTTCGGAGGCGTCGTGGGCCACCAGCACCGGCAGATCGGGGTGGGCCAACAGGAATTTCTGGGCGGCCATGAACGCGGCCTCCGGATACTTTTGGGCGCCGACCACCAGGGTTTTGTGGTCGAAATGAAACCGGTTGAGCACCAGCATGTCCACGATGTCGTCGTGCTGGACGATCAAAATCCGCTCGGGTGCGTACTGGATCAATTCCTCGTCCACGGCGGAACGGGTCAGGCCCGACAACCGTCTTCCATCCACCAGATGGTCCAACGGATGATCCGCCAAATAGCGTTGAATCGCCCGCTCCATGGTCTTTCGTTGAACCTTGGGCGAACGCCGGTTGAACATCCGAATTCCCCCGAAGGCAATGACCGCGCCCAGGATGAATGCCAAAAATACCGGCAATCCAAGCATTTCCGCGACGCCGCTCAACGGGACCCCGATGAAAATGGCGAAAAACAGGACGAGGCAGCCGGGTATCTTGGCCTTTTGGGCCAGCACTCGCCAGACCCCCAGCCGAAGCTGGTCCATGGTGAAGCAGAGCCCGTCCGAACCGGAGAGGCGGCGCGCCACCCCGGCCATGGCGCCGTCGGAAAGCCCCGGCGGCTCTTTGGGGTTCAGGGCGAACCGGTACTTGCACCGGTTGCAAATCAGCCCTTCCTTGACCTTTTGATTGAAACCGCAACTGGGACATTTCATTGGGGGGGTCTCCTCATTGGCGAGGGGCCGGCCGGGGGAATCGGGACGGGGACGGCTGCGCCACGATCCACGCGCGGAACCGGTCGGTTTCGGCGACGCGGGCGGTGAACCCGGCGGCGGAGAGCATGTCCAGCAACGTGGGCGGGGGATCGAATTGACTGTCCATGCCCAGGAGTCGTTCGCCCAGGGCGGCGAGGCGGACCAGGGGGCGGCGGAGGTCCGGCTCCTCGATGAGCAGGCGGCCGTCGGGATGGAGCACCCGGGCCAGTTCGGCCAGCGCGGCGGCACGATCCGCGAAATGGTGGAGGGAATCCACCACCAGGGCGCGATGGAACAGGCCGTCGGGGAAGGGGAGCGCCTCGGCCCGGCCGGCGGTCGCGGCCAGCCCCTTTCGCCGGGCCCGGATCAGCATCCGTCGGGAAAGATCGCAGACCACCGTCGGCGGGTCCAGCCGGACGGAAACCCGTCCCGTGCCGCCGCCCAGGTCCAGCAGGCGGCCCTCCGTTCCCAGCAGCCGCCGAAGCCGCGCCGCGTCCGGCGCGCCGAGCACCCGATCGTAAATCGGGGCCGCGAATCCGAAATGATCGATCATTCCCGCCATCCCGAGGTGAAGTGTACTTGGAGACGGTATGGATTGCGTCTTCGAGAGATGAAAATTCG
>CAYFVR010000094.1:11153-16397 GCA_964346545.1 uncultured Desulfobacterales bacterium
CGCTCTCGAAGACCGCGAATTATGATCTCCCAAAAGCAAGGGCTCAAAACGCTCATTTCTAAACGGCTCACTCTATCCCGGTTTCCCGGCGGATGGCAAGCGGTTCGCGACGGTTTGGGGACCCTTTTCGGCATACCCAATTTCCTTGCGCCCTTTTTTGATCCGTGGTACGTTGACCGCTTATGAAACAATACGTTATCGATCAATTGCGGCCCGGAGACTACGGGCGGCTGAAAGCCCATCTGGACGCGGCGTTCGGCGATTCCGGCGTGGAAGACCTTTACTGGGTTCCCCTGGACCCCGAGCTGCTGGGGCCGGAACAGGCCGGCCACATCGACTGCCATCCGCTCTGCTTCGCCGTGGAGCTGATGGAAGACCGGATTTCCTGCGAATTGCTGATCCGAACTCGAAACCGAATGCGTTGCTCTTGCATCGCCTACGCCACGCGGGAACAGCGCGACTGGTTTATCGAAGCCATGGACGCCATCCTGGAACGGCTGGAAATCTCCGTCTGACGGCGGAGAACCGGAAAATCCATGATTCAACTAGTGCCCCTCGGCGGGCTGGGGGAAATCGGCCTCAACATGATGGTGGCCGAAATCGACGACGCCCTTCTGGTCATCGACGCCGGCGTGATGTTCCCCGAAGACTACATGTTGGGCGTGGACCGCGTCATCCCCAACATGGACTACCTGCGGGAGCGGCGGGACCGGGTGGTCGGCGTGGTGTTGACCCACGCCCACGAAGACCACATCGGGGCGCTGCCCTACCTGTTGCGGGAGATCGACGTTCCGGTATACGGCACCCGGTTTACCCTGGGCGTCGTCCGCCATCGGATGGAAGAGCGGGGCCCGGGACTGGCGTTGGATTTGCGGGAGATCCGTCCCGGCGAACGGTTCCGGGCCGGTCCTTTCGATCTGGAGATGATCGCCGTCAACCACAGCGTGGTGGACGGGGCGGCCCTGGCCATCCGGACGCCCCAGGGCATCATCGTCCACACCGGCGACTTCAAGATCGGCGGTTCCGAAGGCGGGGGCGTCACCGACCTCAACGCCTTTTCCCGCTGCGGCGACGAAGGGGTGCTGGCCTTGCTTTCCGACTCCACCAACGTGGAGCGGGAGGGCTATACCGCGCCCGACCGGGAAATCGGAGAAAACCTTCGCCGGATCGTGGCCAAAAGCCGCGGGCGAATCATTGTGGCGCTGTTCTCCAGCAGCATCGGCCGCATTCAGCAGATCGTGGACATCGCCGCCGCGGAGGGGCGACCGGTGCTGTTCAACGGACGCAGCATCGTGGCCAACGTCGCCATCGCCCGGGAGATGGGCTATCTGCGAGTCCCCGACGACATGGAGGTGGAGCTGGACGCCCTGGGCCGGCGGGATCCCGAAGACCGGGTGGTGGTGGTGACCACGGGCAGCCAGGGAGAGCCCATGAGCGCCCTGGCCCGCATGGCCGCCGGCGCCCACAAACAGATTCGCATTCATCCCGGCGACACGGTCATCCTTTCCTCCAAGAACATTCCGGGCAACGAGCGGGCCATCGGCCACATCATCAACGAGCTGTACCGGCGCGGCGCCGACGTGATCTACGAGAAGATCGCCGACATCCACGTTTCCGGCCACGCCTTCCAGGAAGAGCTGAAGCTGATGATCAAGCTGACCCGGCCCCGCCATTTCGTGCCGGTGCACGGCGAATACCGCCACCTGGTGCTGCACGCCCGGCTGGCGCGGGAGATGGGCATTCCCCCGGAGCGGGTGTTGCTGGCGGAAAACGGCCAGATCATCGCCTTTCATCCGGAGGAGGGGGGCGCGATTTGGGGCTCGGTGCCGGTGGGGCGCGTGCTGGTGGACGGCAAGGGCGTGGGCGACGTGGGCCGCAGCATTCTGCGGGAGCGCCGGGCGCTTTCCGAGGACGGCTTCGTGGTGGTGACCCTGGCCTTGGACGAGGAGACCGGGGTGGTGGTCTACGGGCCGGAAATCACCTCCCGCGGCTTCGTGTTCGAAAATGAAACCGGCCACCTGTTGGACGACGCCATCTGCGTCATTCTGGAGGCCATCGAGGACATCGGCCCCGAAACCAAGGGGCGGATCGAAAAGGTTCGCTCCCGCATTCAGGGCGACCTGCGAAAATATTTCAACTTCACCATCCGCCGCCGGCCGGTGATTCTGCCCTTCGTTCTGGAAATCTGACCTCCGGCCGCTTCGGCCCGATCTCCCTCATGAACGATATCCAACGCGAAATTCTCGGCATTTTTCTTTTTTTTCTGGTGCTGTTCAGCCTGGTGAGCCTGCTCTCCTTTCACCCGGCCGATCCGTCGATCTTCACCGACGCGGGCGGCCCCGCGGAGAATCTATTCGGTCTCATGGGCGCCCACCTTTCCGGCCTTATTCTGGGCCTGTTCGGCACCGGCGGCTTCTGGACGCCCTTTCTTCTGCTGATGGTCAGCTACCAGTCCTTTCGGCGGCGGGGCCGGGACGAAATGCTGGCCCTGGGCGGGGGCGCGGCCCTGCTGTTGATCGCCACGGGAGCCTTCATGGCGCTGTGGCGAAATCGGTATCCGGTTTTCGGGGCCGACGTGCCGGCCGGCGGGCTGATCGGCGCGGCGGTGCGGGAAGCCACCCTGCGCTACGCCGGGCCGGTTGGCGCGGCGCTGGGGCTGTTTTTGCTGATGGTGATCGGCTTTTTGCTGGCCACCGGCCTTTCCCTGGTGGATACGGCCCGTCTGGGCGGGAAGAAGTTGGCCGGGCTGGGCAAGACGGCGGGACGCCGGGGCGCGGCGTTGCTCCGGGCGGGGCTGGATCGAAGCGGGACGCTGTTCGGCCGGGGCTGGCGAGGGCTGCGAACCGGGATCGCGGCCCGGCTGACCGAGGCCCGGGAAAACCGGCGGAAGCGTTCCGCCATCCCGGTGAAGGCCGATCCGCCCCGATCTCTTCCGTCTCCCAAAGCCCGGGCGACGGATTCCGGAGAGGCCGAATTGGCCATGCCCAATCCCAAGCCGCAACCATCGACCAAAAAATCGAAAATCCCCAAAATCCGGAAAAAGGACGACCGGCAGATCGAGTTGCCCCTTTCCGCTTCGGAAGCGGAAGGATTGCCCTCCATCGACTTTCTGGAAAACCCCAAGGCCCGTCCGCCCTCGGTGGACCAAAGCCATCTGTCGGAACAGGGGCGGCTGCTGGAGGCCAAGCTGGCCGATTTCGGCGTCAAGGGCGAAGTCACCGACGTCATCCCCGGTCCCGTCATCACCACCTTCGAATACAAGCCGGCCTCCGGCGTCAAAATCAACAAGATCGTCAATCTGACCGACGATCTGGCCCTGGCGCTTCGGGCCCTGAGCATTCGGATCGTCGCGCCCATTCCGGGCCGGTCGGTGATCGGCATCGAGATTCCCAACGCGGTGCGGGAAACGGTTCGGTTCCGGGAGGTCTGCGGGAGCGATGAATTTCAGCAATCCGAGTCGCCGCTGTCCATCTGCATGGGCAAGGACATCGAGGGAAAACCGGTGGTTTCCCAGCTCGACCGGATGCCCCACCTGCTCATCGCCGGGGCCACCGGCACGGGAAAAAGCGTCTTCCTCAACGCCCTGATTTGCAGTTTTCTCTACAAGGCCAATCCCGAAGACGTGAAGCTGATCATGATCGATCCCAAGCGGATCGAGCTGTCGGCCTACGACGGGATTCCCCATTTGATCACCCCGGTGGTGACCGACGTGAAAAAGGCCACCAACGCCCTGTACTGGGCGGTGCGGGAGATGGAGCGGCGCTACGAGCTGCTGTCGGAGCTGCGGGTCCGCAACATCAACCAGTTCAACCACAAGGCGGAATCCGGAGCGCGGCGGCCGGCCGGAGACGACGAGGAGGAAGGCGAGCCGCTGGAGCCGCTGCCCTACGTGGTGGTCATCATCGACGAGCTGGCCGATTTGATGATGGTGGCCTCCCGGGACGTGGAAGTGGCGCTGATGCGGCTGGCCCAGATGGCCCGGGCCGCGGGCATCCATCTGATCCTGGCCACCCAGCGCCCTTCGGTGGACGTGCTCACCGGCGTCATCAAGGCCAATTTTCCCACCCGGCTCACGTTCCAGGTTTCCTCCAAAACCGACTCCCGCACCGTCATCGACACCAACGGCGCGGAAAAACTGCTGGGCAACGGCGACATGCTCTTCCTGCCGCCGGGCACGGCCCGGCTGCGGCGGATTCACGGGTCCTACATTTCCGAGGAGGAGCTGGCCCGGATCACCGATTTTCTCAAGCGGCAGGGAAAGCCGGAATACGACCACGCCGTGGTGGAAGCCCCCTCCGGCGGGAGCGAAACCGAGGAAGAGATGGACGTGGACGAGCGCTACGACGACGCCGTGGCCCTGGTCACGCGCACTCGGCAGGCGTCCATTTCCATGGTGCAGCGTCACCTGCGCATCGGCTACAACCGCGCCGCCCGCATCATCGAAATGATGGAACGGGAAGGCGTGGTCGGCCCCGCCGACGGCGCCAAAGCCCGCGAAGTGCTGGTGCAGGGGTACGACGATATGGCGTCGTGAGGCGGGCATGAACATCCCCCCCAATCTTCTCGAATCCACCCCCGGCTTCCTCGATCCCGCCGAAGGCCGTCGGTTGTACGACGTGGCGCTGGACGCCGCCGCCTTCGGATCGTGTCTGGAGATCGGCAGCTATTGCGGCTTGTCCACGCTCTACCTCGGAACGGCCTGCCGAGAGCGGAGCGGGGTGTTGTTCGCGGTGGATCATCACCGAGGTTCGGAGGAGCAGCAGCCGGGGGAGGAATATTTCGATCCCTCGCTGTTCGACGAGCGATCCGGGCGGGTGGACACCTTCCCGGCCTTTCGCCGAACGCTGGAGGCGGCCCGACTCGCGGAGACGGTGGTTCCGCTGGTCTGTTCCTCCGCCTTGGCGGCCCGGGCCTGGGCCACGCCGCTTTCCCTGGTCTTCATCGACGGGGGCCACGCGCCGGAAACCGTCTTCGACGACTACGTCGCCTGGGCCGGTCACATCCGCCCCGGCGGCTATCTGTTGATCCACGACCTGTTCGAACGGCCGGAAGAGGGCGGCCAGGGGCCCTTCCGAGTTTACTCCCTCGCCCAAGGCTCCGGCCTTTTTGAAACCCTGCCGCAAACCGGAACCCTGGGCGTCCTTCGCCGCCGACGATGCGGCGAACGGCCCGATCCGCTGTTTTAGTTCTGCTTTGGCACCTTGGTGCTTTAGAAGTGGAAACGGAGTCTTCCGGTCCAAAAAA
>CAYFVR010000095.1:0-16127 GCA_964346545.1 uncultured Desulfobacterales bacterium
CGGAATAAACCCCAAAGACTTGGCCTGGGTCACGTCCCACCTTTCCCCGAGTTGATCGACGATGAACACCTTGTCCTTCTCGCGCTCCACCCAGGCGCCCCGGGCCGGAAACGCCGCGAGCAATCCGATGAACAGGCCCGCCGCCACAAGCGTTCCGTTGATTCTCATGAAACGACCTCCTCTCTAAAACTTCGGGGTTCCGGGAGGCCATTGAGTCCGCCCCCGGCGAATGGAATCCCGAGGGATTCCATCCTTCATCCGTTTCCATGAGAGAGTCGTTTAAACCGGAAAAACATTACGGCGAGGCGGAACGCCTGAAAACTCGGGCGGAAATTTCTACGGCGATTCGTCCACGGACTTCCGCAACGCCCGCTTTATCCGCGAGCGGGTGGATTCCGGCAAGCAGGGCTCTTCGGTCGTCGCTTCCGAACCGTCCCCGTTCCGCGCCGCCCGACAAATCGCCAGCAACTCCTTTCGGAATCGGGAACAATGGCCGCACATCAACAGATGCATCCACATGGTCATGCGGCGGCGGAAAGGCAGGTTCCGATCAAAGGATTCGGAAACCATCCGGCTGACCTCCCGACAATTCGGCATCCATTTCGACATGCCCCCCCCTTTACGCCGTCCCCGCGGCGACCCAGCGAATTTCGAGACATTTCCGAAGGCCCATCCGAGCCCGGTAGAGCATCACCCAGCAATTGGACGAGGAAATCCCCAATTCCTTACAAATTTCCTCCGTGGTCCGGCCGTCCACCTCCCGCATCATGAAGGCGTCGGCCTGACGCGACGGGATTTCGGAAAGACAGCGGTACAGGACGTCCAAAAACTCTTTCTGTTCGTGCGCCCGGGACGGATCCGTATGCCAGCGTGGCGGCTTCGCGTTCCAGTGGCCCCGATGGTCGAACAGCTCCTCGGAAACGTCGGCCACCATTCCGGCGTCCTCCACCGGCGTTTCCCGGCCGTCCCGCCGAAAATGATCCACGATTTTGTGCTTCAAAATGGCCATCAGCCATGTCCGAACCGACGACCGGCCATGGAAATTTTCTCGGCCGTGGAGGGCGGCCACGAAGGTTTCCTGCACCAGGTCCTCGGCCACATGGGTCGCTCCAACCCGGGAAAGCGCGAACCGGTAGAGCAGGTCGCCGTATTGATCCACCCAGTCCTCCGGATCTTCCATCGGGGGGCGGTCCTCCGGTGAATCGGTCATTCGCTCTCCTTCGCCGACGCCGATTCAATCGACGCCGGCCTCACCCAAAAAAGCGGGCACGCCACCCGAAGGGACGCGCCCGCTCTCTATTCCATCAACCTTTTGGGCAAACTTTTGGGTTCCCGATCAGGACCGGGACCGGCTTTCGGCCAGCCGGAGACGCTCCAGCGCCCGCTCCAGGGCCGCGCGGGCGCGGACGTATTCCAGCTCGTCCTTGCTGCGCTCCGCCTCCAGCCGTTCCTGGGCGCGATTGAGAGCCGTCTTGGCCCGCTCAAGATCGATGTCGCAACGCCGTTCGGCCGATTCGGCCAAAATGGTCACCTTTTCGGGAAGCGCCTCGGCAAAGCCGCCGCTCACGAAAACGCACCGCTCGCGCCCACTGGTGTCTTTGTATTTGACCGCCCCCACCTTCAGCGTGCTGAGAAAGGGGGTGTGGCCGGACAGGACGCCAAACTCGCCCTCGGCGCCGGGGGCCATGACAATCTGGGCCTCCTCGCTGACCACCGAACGATCCGGCGTAACCACTTCCAACCAGATGCTTTTCGCCATGAAATCCCCCTCGGTTAGGCCGCCTCGGACATCTCCTTGGATTTTTCCAAAACTTCCTCGATGCCGCCGACCATGTAGAAGGCCTGCTCGGGAATCTCGTCATGCTTTCCTTCGACGATTTCCTTGAAGGCGCGAATCGTGTCTTCGATCTTGACGTATTTCCCGGCCTTGCCGGTGAAGGTCTCCGCCACGTGGAACGGCTGGGAGAGGAATCGCTGCATCTTCCGAGCCCGAGCCACGGTGACCTTGTCCTCGTCGGAAAGTTCCTCCATGCCGAGAATGGCGATGATGTCCTGGAGTTCCTTGTACTTCTGAAGGATCTGCTGCACCTGCCGCGCGGTGTGGTAGTGCTCCTCGCCGATGTAGTTGGGGTCCAGGATCCGGGAGGTGGAGTCCAGCGGATCCACGGCGGGATAAATGCCCAGCTCCGCGATCTGCCGGGAGAGCACCACGGTTCCGTCCAAGTGGGCGAAGGTGGTGGCCGGCGCGGGGTCGGTCAAGTCGTCCGCGGGCACGTACACGCACTGAACGGCCGTAATGGAGCCCTTGTCGGTGGAGGTGATCCGCTCCTGCAGACCGCCGAGATCGACGGCCAGGGTGGGCTGATACCCCACGGCGCTGGGCATGCGGCCCAGCAGCGACGACACTTCCTGACCGGCCTGGGTGAAGCGGAAGATGTTGTCGATGAACATCAGCACGTCCTGCCCCTCCACGTCGCGGAAGTACTCCGCCGCGGTCAGGGCGGACAGGGCCACCCGGGCGCGGGCGCCCGGCGGTTCGTTCATCTGGCCGTAGACCAGGGCCGCCTTGGGCAGAACGCCGGACTCCTTCATTTCGTGATACAGGTCGTTGCCTTCGCGGGTCCGCTCGCCCACGCCGGCGAACACGGAAATGCCGCCGTGGTGCATGGCGATGTTGTGGACCATTTCCATCATGATGACGGTCTTGCCCACGCCGGCGCCGCCGAACATCCCCATTTTGCCGCCTCGGGGAAAGGGCACCAGCAGGTCGATCACCTTGACGCCGGTTTCCAGCACGCGGACGGTGGTGTCCTGCTCGGTGAAGGCGGGGGCGAGCCGGTGGATCGGCATCATCTTTTCCTGGCTAATCTCGCCAAGTCCGTCCACCGGACGGCCCACCACGTTGAGCACCCGACCCAGGGCCGCCTCGCCCACGGGCATCTGGATGGGGGCGCCGGTGTCCTTCACCGGGGCGCCGCGCACGAGGCCGTCGGTGACGTCCATGGCGATGGTTCGCACCACGTTGTCGCCCAGGTGCTGGGCCACCTCCACCACCAGGTTGTCTTCCTCTTCGCTGATGGCCTGGTTGCTGATCAGCAGCGCGGTAAGAATTTCCGGAAGCTTGCCCTGCTCGAACTCCACGTCGACGACAGGCCCGAGAACCTGCACGATTTTTCCGATATTGTCTGCCATTGGAAAAAAACCTCCTGAAAATGGATGGGTTGGTCGGATCAGCCCCTCAGCGCTTCGGCGCCGCCGACGATGTCCATGAGTTCCCCGGTAATGGCCGCCTGCCGGGCCTTGTTGTAGGTCAGCGTCAGCCGCTCGATCATGTCGTTGCAGGCCTTGGTGGCGTTGCTCATTGCCATCATCCGCGCGGCGTGCTCGCTGGTCGAGGTTTCCAGCAGGCCCCGATAAATCTGGACGTAGACGTTGCGGGGCAGCATGTCGCCGAGCAGCTCGTCCGCGGAAGGCTCGCAGATATGTTCGGCCAGATAGGAGACGTCGTCGGTCGCCGCGCCGGCTTCCTCGCCCTCGGACGCAACAACCGCCAAGGGCGGAATGGGAAGAATCTGCTGAACCACCGGCACCTGCCGGGACATGGTCTGGAATTCGGAGGAAACCAGATAGACCTCGTCGTAGACGCCGTCCAGGAAGTCCTTCACCAGTTTCCGGCCGGCGTTGGCCGCCACGCCGAAGTCGAACCGGCCGCCGATCACCCCGAGGTAT
This sequence comes from uncultured Desulfobacterales bacterium, assembly GCA_964346545.1. GTDB lineage: Bacteria > Desulfobacterota > Desulfobacteria > Desulfobacterales > Desulfococcaceae > CAYFVR01. Next base: position 3,730 of record CAYFVR010000095.1, read on the forward strand.
TCGTCGGCGATGGGCAGCTTGTTTTTACGGGCCCAGTCCCGACCCTTTTTCCCGAAGGCCGTCATGGAAAGGGACAGCTCGGGCCGCTCCTTCACCAACTGATTGGCCGCGTCGACAAGGTTGGAATTGAAACCGCCGCAAAGGCCCCGGTCGGAGGTGCACAGAACGATGTGGACGTTCCGCACCGTCTCCCGGGGCACCAGCAGGGGGCTGGCCTCTTCGCCGGCCTTCTGCGCCAGGCTGCCGAGAACCTCGGCGAACTTGGCCGCATAGGGGCGGAAGGCCTCCATATCTCCCTGCGCGCCGCGAAGCTTGGACGCCGCGACCATGTTCATGGCCTTGGTGATCTGCTTCGTCTTCTTTACGGCGGAGATTTTATTTTGAACATCTTTCAAGGTCGCCATAATTCGCCCTTTTTACTTGTTTACTTGAGGGTTTCCTCGAACTCCTTCCCATACTCGGTCAGGGCCTTCTTCATCTGCTCTTCGAGGGCGTCGTCAATCGCCTCTTTTTCGAACAGCGTGGAGAAGATCTGGGGATACCGATCCTGGATGAAGGGGTAGAGGCCCTCTTCGTAGCGGCCCAAAGAGTCCACGGGAAGCTTGTCCAGAAAACCGCGGGTGCCGGCGAACAGAATGGTCACCTGCTTTTCCATGGACAACGGCTGATACTGGGGCTGCTTCAGGATTTCCACCAGCCGGGCGCCGCGGGTGAGCTGACGCTGGGTGGAGGCGTCCAGATCGCTGCCGAAGGCGGCGAACGCCTCCAGCTCGCGGTACTGGGCGAGGTCGAGCCGCAGGGTGCCGGCCACCTGCTTCATGGCCTTGACCTGGGCGGCGCCGCCGACCCGGGAAACCGACAGACCCACGTTGATGGCGGGCCGAACGCCGGCGAAGAACAGGTTCGGCTCCAAATAGATCTGCCCGTCGGTGATGGAGATCACGTTGGTGGGAATGTAGGCGGACACGTCGCCGGCCTGGGTTTCGATGATGGGCAGGGCGGTCAGGGAGCCGGCGCCGAGTTCGTCGTTGAGCTTGGCGGAGCGTTCCAGCAAACGGGAGTGGTTGTAGAAGATGTCGCCGGGATAGGCCTCGCGTCCCGGAGGCCGCCGCAGCAGCAGGGAAACCTGCCGGTAGGCCGCCGCCTGTTTGGAAAGATCGTCGTAGACGATGAGGGCGTGCATGCCCTTGTCGCGGAAGTATTCGCCCATGGCGCAGCCGGCGTAGGGGGCGACGTACTGAAGGGTGGCGGGGTCGGAGGCGCAGGCGGCGATGACGGTGGTGTACTCCATGGCGCCGTGCTTTTCCAGGGTCGCCACCACCTGGGCCACGGTGGATTTCTTCTGGCCGCAGGCGACGTAGATGCAGTAGACGTCGGTGTTCTTCTGGGCGATGATGGCGTCGATGCCGACGGCGGTCTTTCCGATCTGGCGGTCGCCGATGATCAGCTCGCGCTGTCCCTTGCCCACCGGGGTCATGGCGTCCACCGCCTTGAGGCCGGTGTAGCAGGGCTGGTGGACGCTCTTTCGGGCGATGACGCCGGGGGCGACCATTTCCACGCGGCGGGATTCGGCGCCCTCGATGGGCCCCTTGCCGTCCACCGGCTCGCCCACGGCGGTGACGACCCGGCCGAGAACGGCCTCGCCCACCGGAACCTCGGCGATGCGGCCGGTTCGTTTGACGATGTCGCCTTCCTTGATGCCGGTGTCCTCGCCCATGATGGCGACGCCCACGTTGTCCTCTTCCAGGTTGAGCGCGAGGCCGAGAATGCCGCCGGGGAACTCGACAAGCTCCAGCGCCATGGCCTTTTCCAGGCCGTACACGCGGGCGATGCCGTCGCCAACGGACAAGACCACGCCGGTTTCGCTCAGCTCGACTTTTTTGTCGTAGTCCGTGATCTGCTCTTTGATGATTTGACTGATTTCTTCAGCTCTCAGTTCCATTAGGCACTCTCACCCCTTTTTAAGGTTTCTTTCATATTCTGTAACTGGGTCCGGATGCTGCCATCCAGCACCATATCGCCGATCCGGGTTACCAGACCGCCGATGAGTTCGGGGTCGGTCTGAACGTCCAGCTTGACCACCTTGCCGGTTCGCCTGGACAGGGCGTCTCGAACCTTGTCCACGGCGTCGTCGCTCAGCTCCGCGGCGGAAACCAGGCTGGCCCGGGCCACGCCCTTCAGCTCGTCGGCCAGTCCCTGATAGAACTCGTTGATGCTGTGGATAAATTCAAGCCGCCCCTTGTCGAACAGAAGATGCAAGAAAGCGGTGAGCGTCTGGGAAAGGCCCATTTTTTCGACGGCGGTCTCCAACACCCGCTTCCGCCCGGCGTCGTCGTACAGCGGATTCAGGACCGTCTCTTCCAGGTTCGGATTTTGGGCCATGACGTCGGCGAACCGCGCGAGTTCGTCCCGGTAGGCTTCGGCCTGGCCGTCCTCTTTTCCGATCAGCAGAAGCGCCTTGGCATATCGGCGCGCCACCGCGAGATTTCGTTTCACTAGGCCACCACCCTTTCCAGGTATTCATCCACCAGTCGATCCTGATCCTCGCCGGTCATGCTGGAGCGGATGAGCGCCTCGGCTTTGCCAAGGGCTTCTTCCAGCACTTCTCCCTGCAACCGGGCCTTGGCCTGCTTGTATTCAAACGCGATGTTGCGCTGGGCCTGCCGCCGGAGCTTTTCGGCGGCGTCTTCCGCCTCGGAGAGGATCCGCTTCCGGGCTTCTTCGCCCTGGCGTTCGTACTCGGAGATGATTTTTTCGGCTTCCCCGTCCAGGGTGGCCAGCTTGCGCTCGTACTCGGCCAGTTCCTTTTCGGCCTGGGCCTTCCGGTTCTCCAGGTCGGCCAATTCGTCCTTGATGCCCTCGATCCGGACGTTCAGCGCCTTGACGACCGGCTTCCGAAGCAAAAAGAAAAGGGCGACCGCCAACACGCCGAAGTTCATCACCCGGTACGTGTCCGTGGCCACCCAGCCTTTGGTTTCCCCGTGTCCGCCCTCTCCGTGTCCGCCGTCGGTCGCCGCAAGGGCGGGTCCGGCGAAGCCGAGCATGAGGACCACCGCCAGAATCGGCAGGATCGCGGGCGTCCGGAAGCGCCGCGCATTGACTCCTGGTTTCTCCATTACACAGCCCTCCCCAAAATTTTTTGACCGATCTCCCGCGCGAACTCGTCCGTGCGCCGAAGCAACGTGTCCCGCACCGATTCCACGTCCTTGGCGATGTCTTCCCGGACCTTGGCCAAATCGGCCTGCGCCTTTCGGTTGATCTCCGCGACGACCTCCCGCTCCTTGGCCTCGGCCGCCTCCAGCACGGCGTCCCGCTTTTTCATGCCTTCGGCGCGGGCATTTTTGATGCCCTCTTCATAGGCCCGATCCTTCTCCTCCACCCGGGCGGCGGAGGCGTCGATACCGGTCTTGAGGCCGTCGATCTTCTCGTTCCGTTGGCGGAGGATATTCCGGATCGGACGATACACCAGGGTGTTCATCGCCCAGATCAGAACCAAGAAATTGGCGATCTGAAAGAATAGCGAACTATCGACACTGATCATCTCGACTCCCTCAACTCCTGTGGTTTACGGCAAAAAATGCACCACGCCCTTGCAAATTTGGGCGTTTGTATCATCCGGAGCCCGAATTTGTCAAAGGATTTTTAGGGCTATTAATTTACCCCGACGGCGGGAGAAAGTCCCCCGTTTTTTCCCATGGCGGGCGCCGGGAGGTCCGGAATCCCTCCCGGGTCGAAAAACCGGGGGCTTCGACAAAAATTTGATGGATTTTCGGTCGATTTTACGTCGGGCGGGAAAGGTGGGCGTCGGACGGTTCCCGGAAAGAATTCCCCGCCGGGACCCCCCGAACGGATTGGTCAATTATTTTCCGAAACATCCTCCGCCCCCGACGTCGGGCCTCCCGAGACGAAACGCTCCGCCGGCGGGGAGGGACGCGGGGCCTTGGTGCCGCAGTTGCCGTTGAAGGTGGCCCCGGAGTCGATGGAAATGGTGGGCGCGTAGATGTCGCCGTTCACGGTTCCCGGCGCAAGCACGTCGATCCGGTCCCGAGCCTGAATGCAGCCGTTCACCCGGCCCATCACCACGGCGACGTCCACGTCGATGTCGGCGTCGATGACGGCCCGCTCCCCCACGATCACCGTTCCCCCGGCCCCCTCGATCCGGCCGTTCACCCGGCCGTCCAGCCGGACGGTTCCCTGGAAGGACAGCGTTCCCTCCACCGCGGCGTCGCTCCCCAGAAAGGTGGTGACCGCCGCGGGGCGTTTCCGTTTTTTCATGATCTCCCCCGAAATCCGCGAATAAAACGCCGAACGCCCGGGGAACCGGCGGGACCATCGCCCATACCGGCCTCCCCCGAGGCCGTCCTATTTATTTTCGATCCATCGGCGCGATCGGCGCCGAGACGGCCTACCGCGCCACGAACCGCCGCATGCTTACGTTGGCCAGAAAACCGATGCAAATCATGATGGTCAGGATGGAGGAGCCGCCGTAGCTGACCAGGGGCAGCGGCATGCCCACCACCGGCAAAAGGCCCATCACCATCCCAAGATTGATCAGCGCCTGCCAAAAAATGATGGCGGTCGCCCCCACCGAAAGAATGGTGCCGAAATGGTCCCGGCAGGCGAAAGCGACGCCGAGCCCCCGCGCCAGCAAAAAAAAGAACGCCAGGCAGACGGAGAACGCGCCGACGAAGCCCCACTCCTCGGCCAAAACGGAAAAAATGAAATCGGTGTGCTGCTCGGGAAGGAAGGCCAGGGTGTTCTGGGTGCCCTGAAACAGCCCCTTGCCATGAAACATGCCGGACCCGATGGCGATTTTGGACTGAATGATGTGATATCCGGCGCCCAACGGATCCCGATCCGGGTCCAGAAAGGTCAGGATGCGCCGACGCTGATAGCCCTTGAGCAGGAAAAAGCCGCCGGTTCCGGCCATGGCGCCCAGCGCCGCCAGGATCGCCAGGCTGCGCCGTTCGATTTTGACGAAAAGGGTCATCGATCCGGAGATCAGCAACAGCATCAGCCCGGTCCCCAGATCGGGCTGCCGAACGATGAGGCCAAAGGGCAGCGCGGTCAGCAAAAAAGGAATCCCCAGTTCCCGCAAATGGAATCCTTCCAGCTTGATCCGTCGGGCGTAGAAACGGGCCAGCACCAGAATCACCGCGATCTTGGCCAGCTCCGAAGGCTGAAGCGTAAAGGGCCCCAGGGCCAGCCACCGACGGGAGCCGCCCACCAGCTTCCCCGCGAACAGCACGGCGACCAGGAGGCCCATGCAAACCGCGTAGAACGAATAGGCCCACCGCTCAAATCTCTTGTAATCCCAGAGGCAAATCAACAGAACGATCCCCAGGCCGGCGCCGTGCCAGACCCACTGCTTCAGGTAGAGGCCGGCCTGCGGCGTGCCGGCCACCGCGCTGTAGATGGTGACCAGCCCCACCCCGCAAAGAAAAAGGGTTATGATCAGCAGGCTCCAGTCCAGATTTTCGATCAATCGTCGATCAAACATGGCCCGTCATTCCACCGACGTCCGACGCGCGGCGATTTCGGGATTCACGCCCAGAAAATGGGTCCGGATCACTTCGGCCGCGATGGGGGCGGCGGTTGCGGATCCCCCTTCCCCGTGTTCCACCAGGACGGCCACCGCCAGCCGAGATTCTCCCCGCTCTCCGATGGCGATGAACCAGGCGTGGGGCTTGTGGCGGTCGTTCATGTTTTCCGGATCCATCTCTTCCATCCGCTTGCTGACGACCTGGGCCGTCCCGGTTTTCCCGCTGATCCGAATGTCCGACATGGCCACTCGGCGGGCCGTGCCCCGGGGACCGTTGACCACTTGATGCATCCCCTTTCGGAGAATCTCCAGAGTTTCGGGGCCGGCCGGAAGACTTCCAACAATTTCGGGCTCCGGGACGTCCACGACCATCCCGTTCACCGTTTCCACCCGGCGGATGATTTGGGGGCGGTACAGGACCCCGCCGTTGGCCACGGCCGCGGTCAGCACCGCCATTTGCAACGGCGTGGTCAGATTGTACCCTTGGCCGATGGCGATGGAAAGCGTTTCGCCTCCCTGCCAGGGCACCCCGGTGCGCCGCCGCTTCCAGGCGGCGGTGGGGATCAGGCCGGCGGCCTCGTTGTCCAGATCGACGCCGGTGGGCCGCCCCAGTCCGCATCCCATGGCGTATTCGGCCAGCCGATCCACGCCCAGCCGATGGCCCACGTTATAAAAAAAAACGTCGCAGGAGACGGCCAGGGCATCCACGACGGCCACGTCGCCGTGACCGCCCCGCTTCCAGCAGCGAAAGGTCCGGTCCCCGAAAACCAGATGGCCCGGGCAGTGAAATTCGGTTTTTTCGTCGATGACCCCGGCCTCCAAGGCCGCCATCGCCGTGACCACCTTGTAGGTGGACGCCGGCGGATATTCGGCCTGGACCACCTTGTTTTCCATGGGTCGGTCGGGATTGGAAATCAGGCTCCGCCACTCCTCGTGGCTCATGCCCTGGACAAACGCGTTGGGGTCGAAGCCCGGATTGCTGGCCATGGCCAGCACCTCGCCGTTGGCGGGATCGATGGCCGCCACCGCGCCCGCCTTTCCGGCGAGCAATTCTTCCGCTCGTCGCTGAAGGATCAGGTCCAGCGTCAACCGGAGATTCCGTCCCGGGGTGGGCTCCACCCGGTCCAGGATCCGCACCACCCGTCCCCGGGCGTCGACCTCCACCTGCCGTCCGCCGTTCTTCCCCCGCAGCAGGGTCTCCGCCGTCCGCTCCACCCCATACCGGCCGACAAAATCTCCGCCCCGGGCGCCGGGGTAGCGGCCGCTTTCCAGCTCGTCGGGCCGAATTTCGCTGAGATATCCGATCAGGTGGGGGGCCGCGCCGGCGAGATAATGCCGAAGCGGCTGAACTTCCACCCCGATCCCCGGCAGATCGAAGCGATAGGCCTCCACCACCGCCAGCAAATCTCGGCCGATGTCCCGCATCAGCGTCAGCGGACGATAATCCGGCGCGCCCCGCTGGGCTTCGATGGCCGACTCGAACCGGGAAACGGAAATCCCGGTGTGACGGGAAAGCCGGGCCAGGGTTTCCGATACCGGCCGGGCGTCCTTCAGCACGATTTGCAGATGAAAGGCGGGTCGATTGTCCACCAGCAAAGCCCCGTTTCGGTCGTAGATGACCCCTCGGGGCGCGTCGATGGTCTGAAGCCGAATGCAGTTGTTCTCCGAAAGGCGGCGGTATTCCCCGCCCTCCACCACCTGAAGCATGAACAAGCGGAGCCCGATCACGCCAAAGGCCAGCAAGAGCAAGGCCATTGCGCCGATCAATCGGCTTTTATACCAGTCGGTAAAAATCGGATCGAGATAGGGATTGGACATGGCGAAATCATTCCAACAAAACCGTGAAAAAAGACAAGCGCGTCGTCCGGCGGCTTCCGCGTCCGTCCATCAACGGGACGACCGCCCCTCCCGTTTCGTCGCCAGCCGGCGCAGCCACGCCCCGTGAAGGCCCTCAAGGAGACCGACCACCAGCGGGCCGGTGACCAGCCCGGCCACCAGGCGCGCGCCCAGGCCGGAGATATCCCGGAACATCAGCCGCCCGATTCCCAGTTCCCAGGAAATGGCCAAAAAGAACAGATGCTCGATCAAGATGCCGCCCACGACGCCCATCGCGGGCAACAGCTCATGCTTCCGCTCGAAAAAACGCGCCCCCCACCAGACGCCCAGATACACCCACAAATAAGTGATTCCGAACAAGCCGAAGGGGGCGGCGGAAACCCCGTCGGCCAGGAAGCCCGCAAGCAACAGCGCGGGCAGCCCCTCGGAAAGGGGACGGCCGCCGGCCAGGAAAACCACGAAGGGAATCAGCGGATCATACAGCGGGCCGGGAGGAACCAGATGGGAAAGCAGGGTGGTCTGGAGGACCAGAAGCGTCAGGCAGGTGAGCAAGTGAAAGCCGAAGATCATGGCGGAGGCTCGACCTCGGTGCGGGGCGGCGGTCTCAGGATGACCAGCACCTCTTCGAGGGTCTCGAAGTCCACGAAGGGAAGCACGTCCACGTCCTGAAAGATGCCGGCCCCGTGCGGATCGACCGTTTGCACCCGGCCGATCCGCAGTCCCTTGGGATAAACGCCGTCCAACCCCGAAGTCACCAGCACCTGAGATTCGACCAGGGGGTATCGGCGCAGCACGTACGCGAAGGACAGCATGGGGCCGGAGTTGCCCTTGACCACCCCCCGCGCCCGGGTCGCCTGCACCAGCGCGTCCACGGAACTGTTCTGATCCAGAATCAGCAGAACCCGGGAATAGTGGCGCGCCGTGTCCGAAACCACGCCCACCACGCCTTCGGCCACCACCACCGGCAGACCTCGGCGAAGGCCGTCGGCCTCGCCCTTGTCCAGGGTGAGGCTTTTGAACCAGGGCGACGGATCCCGACCGATCACCTCGGCGGCCACCGCCGTGGGCGTCATCCGGCCGCGGAACCGCAGGAGGCGGCGCAGCCGTTCGTTTTCCATCCGGACTTCCGCGCAACCGTGGACGTCGGATCGGACCTCCGCCAGCTCGGATCGGAGGCGTTCGTTTTCCTCCCCCGCCGCGACCAGGGAGAAATAGCGACGCCAAGTGCGGCGGCAGCGGGCCACGCTCCAGTGAACGGCGTCCTGAAGGGGCGCGGTCAGCGTCAGCGCCAGCCCGCCCGGCCCTTTCACCGCCTCGGGATCGCGGCGGGACAGCAAAATGAAGACGGCGTTGATCAGGATCAGCAGCGCGATCAGACCGATCCAAACCGCCCGTTTCGAGAGCATCGGGCTAGGAAATGATGACCTGTTTCAGGATATCGAGACTGTCCAGGGTCTTTCCGGAGCCCAGGGCGACGGTGGACAACGGATCGTCGGTGACGGTGATGGGGAGACCGGTTTCTTCCCGAAGGAGCTTGTCCAGGTTGCGCAACATTCCGCCGCCGCCGGTCAACACGATTCCCTTGTCGACGATATCGGCCGAAAGTTCCGGCGGCGTCTGCTCCAGGGCGATTTTGATGGTTTCCACGATGGCGTCCACCTGCTCGGCGATGGCGGCCCGAATCTCTTCGGTGTTGATGGTCAGAATTTTGGGAATGCCGCTCACCAGATCGCGCCCCTTGATTTCCATGGTTTCCAGCTCGTTGGGATCCGGGTAGGCGTTGCCGATCTCGGTTTTGATGTTTTCCGCCGTGCGCTCGCCGATCAGGAGATTGTATTTCCGCTTGACGTATTGCAGGATGGCGGAATCCATCTTGTCGCCGGCCACCCGGATGGATCGGCTGTAGACGATGCCGGCCAGGGAGATCACCGCCACCTCGGTGGTGCCGCCGCCGATGTCCACGACCATGTTGCAGGTGGGCTCGGTGATGGGCAGCCCCGCGCCGATGGCCGCCGCCATGGGTTCCTCGATCAGGAACACCTCCCGGGCGCCGGCCGATTCCGCCGATTCCCGCACCGCCCGCTTTTCCACCTGGGTGATGCCCGACGGCACCGCGATGATGATGCGCGGCCGGACGAAGGTGCGCCGGTTGTGAACCTTGTGAATGAAGTGGCGGATCATGGCCTCGGTCACTTCGAAGTCGGCGATCACCCCGTCCCGCATGGGGCGGATGGCCACGATGTTGCCGGGCGTACGGCCGAGCATGTTCTTGGCCTCCAGGCCCACGGCCAAAACCCGGTTTTTCAGGCGATTGTCGGTGCGAACCGCCACCACGGACGGTTCGCTGAGAACAATCCCCTTCCCCTTGACGTACACCAGGGTGTTGGCCGTTCCCAAATCGATGGCCAGATCGTTGGAAAAAGCGCCCAGAAAGGCGTTCCAGAAAATACCCATGTCCCCTCGGAATCAGAATCTTGGAAGCGGATACGCGTGGTAGCCGGTGAAAGATCGGAAAAGGATCGGTGATCGATGGACTACAAACCGGAGTTGCTATCAGAAACAGATTCCAATGACAAGCGGAAAATCCGACAAGGCGACGGACAAATCCTTGGAACATGGGAAAAACGGGAAAAACCCCGCCGGAAGGGCGTCCCTGTCCCGCAAAAAGGCCGATCGGGGAAAAATACCGGCCGGCCCGTCGACGGAAAATCGCGGCTCGGTTCGCCTTCGACCTATCCCATCGCGGTTCGAACGGCGTCGTGAAGAAGCGGGCGGAACCCCCGAATCCGGATGTTCCAACGGCTGGGATGGACCCGGTTGCTCAACAACACCACGATTCGGTCGTCCGCCAGATCCATCCAGAACGACGTGCCCGTGAACCCGAGGTGCCCCACCGTGTTTCGGGAAAATCGTCGGCCGCAGGCGGGCGGATTCCCATCGGCCACGTCGAATCCCAGAGCGCGAAGTCCCGGCCCGGCGGGCGCAAGGAGCCGACGAACGTGGCCGGCCGACCCAAAAACTTCCGACGGACGCCCCCCATGGGCGCGGGCGAGGCCGGCGAGCAGCCGAAACACATCCTCCGCCGTCCCGAAAAGGCCCGCGTGGCCGTCCACGCCGCCGACGGCAAAGGCGTTGTCGTCGTGGACCTCGCCCCGGAGAATCCGTTTCCGCCATCCGCATCGCTCGGTGGCCGCGTAGCGGGCCGGCGGGTTCGGCGGAGCGGGAGAAGCCGGATTCATCCGCGGGAAATGCAGGTTCAACCCCAACGGCTTGTAAATATGGTCCCCCGCCCACCGATCCAACGGTTCGCCGGCGACTTGCTCCAAAACCCACGCCAGCGTCATGAAGCCGAGGTCGCTGTACCGGGTTTCCGCCCCGGGTCGGCTTTGGAGGGGAACGCGGAGCAGCCAGCGTCGAAGAGCCGGTTTTCGTTGAGGGAACGGCAGCCGCCGAAGGGCTCGATAGAAGGGGCGATGCGCCGGGAAACCGGCCGTATGGGTCAGGAGTTCTTCCAGCCGGACGGCGGCCTTGTCCGACGGCACGACCGACGGCAACCAGCGGTCCAGCCGGTCCTCGGGGCGAACCCGCCCCGCCCGCCAGAGCCGGAGAAAGGCCAGCGTCGTCGCCAGCGGCTTGGTCAGGGAGGCCAGGTCGAAAATCGTGTCGGGGGCGACCGGCGTCCCGTCCCGGCAGTCGGCGACCCCCGCCGCTTTCCGGTATCGAATCCCATGGGAATCGCCGGCGGCCAGCACCGCCCCGGGAAACACGCCCTCCGTTGCGCCCCGAAGCAGAAGCCGGTCCACGGACGCCCAGGCGGCGGGGTTCCCTTGGGATTCAGACATCGGCGGCCGGGCGGGTGGCCGGAAAACAAAAACGGATTTCCCGACGGTCGGCGTCGAGCACCGCCGGCAGGCCCAGCGGAAAAGGATGATTTTCCGAACCGTGGCCGGCGGGAAGACCGGTCAGCACCGGAACGTCGGGCCGATTCAGCCGTTCCAAAACCAGCGCCTCCAGGTCGCCGACCGGCCCGCAATCCGTCCAGCTTCCCAGCGCCAACCCGGCGATTCGGTCGAACGCGCCCGCCAGCCGAAGCTGGGTCAAAAGACGGTCGATTTTGTAGAGCGGTTCCCCGACATCTTCCAGAAACAGCAGGCTTCCGTCGGCGGAAGGAAAAAACGGCGTGCCCAGCAGCCCGCAGAAAACGCTGAGATTCCCCCCCACCAACGGCCCCCGGGCCGTTCCCGGCTGAAGCGCGCGCGCGCCGGGAGCGCTCAAGGCGGGAACCGAATCGGAAAACAGCAACCCGGCGATCCGATCCCGTTCCGCCGGATCGCCGGAAAAAGTGGTCGCCACCGGTCCGTGAAATCCCACCAGCCCGCACCGTCGGTACAGCCCGGCCAGCAGGCCGGTGATGTCGCTGAACCCCACCACGGCCTTGGGGTCGCGGGTCACCGCCTTCTCGTCCAAAAGCGGCAGGAGCCGGGCGGTTCCATAGCCGCCCCGGGCGCAAAAGATGGCTCGGGTCTCCGGATCCCGAAAGGCCGCGTTCAGCGCCGCCGCCCGTTCGTCGTCGCCTCCGGCCAGATAGGCCGCCGAAGAACCGCCGGACGGGACGTCCACCGTCACCCGCAGATCCAGGGCGCGGAGCGTGGCGAGCCCCGCCCGCAGCGCGGCCCCCCGAACGGGACTCGCCGGACTGAGCAGCCGCACGCGGTCTCCCGGGCGAAGGCGACGGGGAAGAAGCATGGGGCGGACCTCTTTTTTTTCCGGAAATTGGGTTGACACGGCCGTCCGAGGGTGGTAGTGATCGCCCTTGTGTCGGGGCGTGGCGCAGTCTGGAAGCGCACTTGAATGGGGTTCAAGGGGTCGGAGGTTCAAATCCTCTCGCCCCGACCAAAACAAAAAAGAATCGGGTCGGTTCCATTTCTTGGAATCGGCCCGTTTTTTTTTCGCCGAAACGGGGCCGGCGTCTCCGGCCGCTCGGCGGGCGCGTTTCCATCGGACGTCGGGGCGGGCGTCG